>NZ_BAABDD010000013.1:39012-153183 GCF_039539445.1 Salinactinospora qingdaonensis | reverse complement strand
CAACAACCACCACGCAAAAACGCGGCAGCCAAGGGCCAAAAAACAAGGCACAAGAAAAACAAACACGCGCTGTTGAGTTCTCAAGAAACAACCGCCCAACCCCCACAAGCCAAAAACCAGCTCTTCAAGGAAGACGGCGTCCCATCAATCTATATTTTAAACAACCCCCACACTACCAAAACCCTCACACAACACCAAACCGGCGTTTTGCGAAAACCCAAGTAGTTAAGGGCCTGGAACCCGTTTCGGATTTCTCCGCTCCGTTGTTCCGTTGTGTCTTCACAGTATCAGCAGCTTTTCTCGGACACCAAATCGGTGCTTTCAAGCTACCGAGCCACCAGCACAACGAGACCACCCAATTCTCACCGGCACAACAGAGGCGCCGGCGTGAATCCGGACAGTAGCTTGCGAGGTGACGGGGCACGTCCACCGAGCGGTGTCCGCTTCGCCCCATGAAGACTGTCGCCGACAGCGAGGCCTTGCGACCCCCGCCTCTTGGCGACCCGAACGACTATAGTCCGCGATCGTCGCATCGCCAACTCAATCGAACGTGACACGCGACACGTTTTCTTGCGCCTCCCCACAGGGGACGCCCATCAACCCATGCCGCTCCCTTTTCTCCCCTGGTCACCCTATGCTGCCCCCGGCTGGTTTCGTCTCCCTTGGCTGCGAGTCCCCCGAACCATGGGCGATAGTGGGAAAGGACCGCAATAGCGGGCTAACCGGAGAGTGCTCTGTGACCCACCGTTCCCCCGCCCCCGTGCCCTCGGCGCCCTGGCCCTCGGGCAGTTTCATGGCCCGGCTGAGCGAAGACGCGCGCAGCGACCTCCTCTCGCTGGCGCCCCAGCGCGAATATCCGGCCAACACGACACTGCTGCACCAAGGCGACACCGGCGGCATGATCTACATCCTCAGATCCACGCGCGGCGGCGCATCAGCGTGCGGAAAGGTCGTCGCGCGCTTGAAGAACGGCGACGAGTCGCTCCTGGACATCCGCGTCAGCGGTGACATCGTCGGAGAATTGGCGCTGCTGCGGAAGCGCCAACGCATGGCGACGGTGATCACCTGCACGGCCACCCTCGTCCACGCCATCCCAGGGGCGGACTTCCGGGCTTTCTTGAGTCGCCACGGTGAGGCGTGGGAAGCGATCAGCTCCATCATCGGCGACCGGCTGGAGTGGTCTGAGGAACGAAGGCTGGACTTCACCGGCTATGACGTGCCGGCGCGTCTGGCTCGGACTGTTATTGCCCTGGTCGAGCGGCACGGGGTGACCACTCCGAAGGGGGTGGAGCTGGGCGTCAACCTCTCCCAGGCCGAACTTGGCCGGCTCATTGGCGCCAAAGAGGACGCGGTCGGCCAGGCCGTTCGGCATCTCCGCGAGGCCGGATGGGTCCAGGCCGGCTACCGCAACCTGACCGTCACCGATCTGAGTGGTCTGCGGACTTTCTCGGAAAACGGGAGATAGCTCCGTTTTCATGCGTTCATCCCGAACCGCTCAACAGGGCAGTGCATCATGTGTCTCCTAAAGGAGATCAGAGATATCTGCGCTTCGAGAACTTCTTTAGAGAAGTGACTCCACGACCACACTTCCCAACGCTGCAACGAGCATCACGGAAGTGTAGGGAATGGAGCGAGCGACATGGGCGTGCTTGAGACGGGCGAGAGTGGCGAACACCCGCGAAAGTTCCCATGCTTCCCGAACCTCATCTACCGCGTTGGTCTCGGCTTTGTCGTAGGGCGGGATTTCTCCGTTCTGATATCGATCCATCGCGATGCTGAAACGGCTCGACTGGGGAGCGGGCGTGCGACGCGGGCGCAGCGCCTGCACTAGGTGGTACCCCGAGGCGAGAAACGCGATCGTGAACACCACCAGCAGTAGGGACGCGAGTGACCCCCGCTGTCCTGCGCTCTCCGCCTGTGCGGCCATGACGGCGAAGGCCGAACCGGCGTTGACGACGACGAGAGTCCCCACCTTCGCATCGGCCTGCTGCACGTACCCCTGGAACATCGTCAGCGCTGTCAACGCGGTCGCCGTGTCAACCTGCCCTTGCTCTTCCGGCATTTGTATACAACCCGTCCTTTTTTGCCTCATTGTGAGCTGCTGACGGATTTATTCAACAGTGCAACGCTTAACCGAACGTCTGAAAAATCAGTGATGTGGAGGGTGTCTACAGTCACACCTTTTGGTGCCTATCAGCCCTCTGGAAAGCCGACTAATAAGGAATCTCTTCTCTTCCCCCGCACCACACTGGGGCCATCGTCCCCAGGGCTATCAGGGAAGGAATGAACAGTGACGTTCAGCGATGAATTCCAGCGGCGGCCGATGATCGCGACCGACGCCAAGGGTTTTGGGTCGGCCGACGATCAGCGCCAACTCGCCATCCAAAGTGGACTGCGGGCGGTCCCGGAGCAGGCCGCCGAGCGCAGCGGGCTCTGTCGAGAAGGCTGGGACACCCAGTTCACTGGGGACGGGGAACTGGCGGTACTGCCGCGTGAGGCGCGCGAAGCAGTAGTCGCCGACGAGTACGTGCGGGCCTTTGCCGCGGAACTAGCCCACTACAACCGCGATCTCCGTTCCGAGGCCCGGCTGCGCGTGCGTATGGCGATCCACTTCGGCAACGCCGTGCCTTCCGCCGAGGGCTACCGGGGACAGGGGGTCGTGGCGGTCAGCAGGCTGGTCGACAGCGACGTGCTACGGGCGGCACTGGACGTATCGGGCGCCGACTTAGTGGTGGCGTTGTCGAACCAGGTGTTCGAGGACACGGTGCTCCAGGGCTACACCACCGTCAGCGCCGAGGAGTTCCGCGGCGTCAACGTGCGGGAGAAGGAGTTCGTGGCGCAAGCTTGGATTCGGGTCCCTGGCCATGACATTCACGCGCTCGACCTCGGCAGCGCCATCCCCGCTCGTGGCCGCCACCGACGAGAGGCGGGCCAGACACCTCCTCCAGCACCGGAGAAACGACCGGAAACGCTTGAAGCCCCCGACCAGAGCCCAGCCACACGCGGAGAAAACGATCCCGACAGCGCCGCCACGGTCGCCTCCACCAACGTCGAGGAGATACGTATCGACCGCTCGACCGGCCTCTCGAGCGGTGGCATCCAGCCCGGACGGGACCAGGATTCGAGTCCACGATGAGCAAAGGCGAGTCCTCACCGCAACGGTGAGGAAGACCTAGGTTGTTGTTTTTGCACGGCTGGGATAGGGGCTGTGTGTGGGGGTGTTCTCCGTTGGCTCGTGCCTCGATCGCTGCGCGATCTCGGCAGCCTGCGGGGGCGCTCACCCGCGTGCGCCCACCGCCCTTTTCAAAAACAACAACCTCGTCCAACAGCCCAGACTTCGGTGCTCCACGGGAAAGTTTGCCGGGCCTCGGGGCTCCTCTTCAGGAGTGCCGAGGCTTTTGCTGTGGGCCGGAGAGCGGCGGAGTACGTCGTGCGCGTGGCGAGGGTGGGAGCCCGGTGCCGTCGGCCGAGGTTTCCCGCTGGGGCCGACTGGAGCGGGGCCGGCGCGGTGTCGAGGAAGAGCGTGTCACGTATCGGCGCGATGTTGTCGGCACTGTTAAGTCAGCTTAGCGCCGGGTGGGTTTACAACGACTCCCGGCTTTTTGGAATTGTAAACTCGCCCTCACAGACGACTTTTTTCTTGCATCTTATCACTCGGCTTATAAAAAGCCGATGACCAGCACATTCCCCTGGGAACCATAAGATCAACCTCGACCTCACCATCCTTCTCTCCCTCCTTGTTTTCGCAGCTCACAGGCACGAAAAAAGATCAACGAGCACCGTCAAGTCACCCGATCAACACCAGCGGAGCACGCCAGAAAAACACAGAAACCCCCTTGAAATAACCTTGCTCGCATTCCATTATTGCGAACACTTACACGGAAACGTGTTCGCCGACCGATTCCCGCGCTAATGGCTACTGCCGTGGCATGGAATCGACGCCTCGACGTGGGACGGGGGAGTGGAGGTAACGGTGAGACACGGGCGTCGGAAGAGGAGAACGACATGTCGAATGAGGCTCTTGACCTGGAGCGGGACGACGCCCAGGAAGGGGACGGCGGTCACACGAGTTGGGCCCGCTTCGGGTTGCTGACCGCTCCCGCCGTTCTCGGGGCCGGTGCCTTGGTGTTCGCGATGTCTCAAGGGGCGATCGCCGCTTCGTTCGCGGTCTCAGGGCAGCAGTTCAAGATCTCGGCTGACCGCCTGGAGGGCGACGGGTTCGCCATGTACGGCTCGCTCGACCAGACCGTGCGTGAAGAGGTGAAACCGGTCGCGGTGGCGGCGATCCGCGAGGCCGAGTTGGACAGCCTATGCCAGTCGGTGCTGACAGAGTTCCCGATTCTCGGCGAAGTCTCCCTCAAGCTCACCGCCGGCACAGAGGACACACCAGTCGAGGCGTCGAACCTGTTTGTCGACATGGAGCAGATGGACGGCGATGCCGAGTTCTCCCAACTGGAGATCGGACGCGACGCCTCCACGCTCGACAAGGGGCCAGAGGGGGGCCAGGGCATGCAGGACCTGTTCGGCATGCAGGGCGACACCATCGAGGTCGACAACCTGGAGCAAACCGCGTGGGGAGCCAACGCCGGCACATTCCGGCTCTCGGACCTGAGCATGGGCGTGGAGCAAGGCGCGAACGAGTGCTTCTGACGGGTCCGCCTTCCAGCTCACCGCGCTGCTGAGCGGTGCTGGGAGCTTGGGGGGTGACCGTAGGCCGCGTTTGCGGCGTTCGCCGGTGACCGTTGGACGCAGAAGCCCCGAAGGGTGTGGTGAGACATGACCAAAGGAGCCGAACGAGCAGGCCGGCGCCGCCCCCGACGGGGCTCGTCGTCGCCAGCACGGATGTGGCGGAGTTTCCGGACGTGGCGCCGTAACCGTCCCTTCTGGGGCGGGGTGCTGACGCTACTGGCCGGCGTCGAGATCTGCGTCATTCCGCTCGCTCCGATGCAGATCATGATCCAACAGGGCATCGCGGGTGTCCCGTCGGTGCTCTTGGGGATTCTCCTGATCGCGCTCGGCCTGATCACGTGGGCCACACCGGCGCAACGCACGATTACCGGCGTGCTCACGGTGCTCAGCGGATTGGGAGCACTGGTGATGTCCAACCTGGGCGGATTCGTCATCGGGAGCCTGCTCGCGTTCGTCGGCGGTGGGTTGATGTTCGCCTGGCGGCCCACGCCCCGGCGCCCTCGCCGATCTGCCCGTTCCCGCCGTGCCCGTCGTTTCCGCAGCGGCGGTGCCGAAGGTGACACCAGCGAGGACGCCCCCGCGGAACCTCTTGACGCGGGCCCCCTCACGACGCGGGTGAGTGAGGGCGCTGAGGGGGTGGTCGACGGCTCTCGCTGACCCCGAGAACACCCTCCCGAACACCACAAGACTGTTTTCGAGCCACGACAAGCTGCTGTATCTCCCACGTCGGCTGCGGTCTGTCGGCGCGTTACGCGCGGGCGACGTGGTCCTCGGCCCCTGATGGGGGCGGCCCGCGACCGGTGGGCCGTCAGTTCTCCGAGCGCCGAACGAGAGGAGAAAAAATGCGGCGCAGCAGGAAGGTAACGACCGAGAACACCACTACCCGTTCGTTGGCTAGGCGCGGCGGTGTCGCCGTGCTGGGGGCGGCAGGGCTGACCCTGGCCATGGCTGCCCCGGCTGCGGCCACCACCGCCACGCCCGCCGGAGACTACTTCTCCGCTTCCCTGGTTGGGACGGCGGACCTGTCCGTTGGCAGTGTCACCGTTAGCTGCAACGTCTCTGTAACCGAGCCCGATACTCCGCTGGGCACCAACTCGCTGAACCAGATCGACCCGGCTCCCGACAACAGCAACCCCTCTGGGTCGGTCAGCGCAGGAATCAACCCGCCCTCGTTCGAGGACTGCACCACGAACATGCCGCTGGTCGACGCGACTGTGACGACGAGTGGCTCGTGGTCGATCTCGGTGGACCACGGTTCGCCGATTTCGGGGACGATGAACCTGCCACAGGGCGGCATCGTCGTCGAGACCAGTGGTCTGGCGTCCTGCGAAGCCGTCGTCGCGCCGAACGGACCGGCCGGTGCGGTCGGCGAGTGGAGCAACGGCGACCCCTCGACCCTCACCTTCGACGCAGCGGCGACGCCAGTCGAGGTGACCGGCGGCTTCGGCTGCCCGACCTCCTCCGATGAAGGGACGTTCGACGCGGTGTACGAGGTCACCAACGTCAGCTCGCCCGGAGACCCGATCACGATCACGTCATAGCGTGACAGCGGCCTCTGGCGGCCGTTGATCGCATCATTCCCACGCCGGGACCGACTCTCCCCAGTGCCGGCGTGCACGCCGAAGCCCCCAGCCCTCACTGGGGGCTTCGGTCATGTGCGCGCACCCGGCGGGAAGCGCCGCCGACAAGTCAGTGAGGCGCCCGTCACCCTGTCGAACAGCCCAAGGCCCGGCCGGCCGCCGTCAAGGCCAACCCGTCTGGGCCCCGCCTTACGACAACACAGCGCTATGGGGGTAGGGTCGTATCGCTGTCTGCCTGGTCTTAGCGGTGTGACGCTTTGCGGAGGGTGGGCCGGCCGCCATAAGCTCCCCCTTCACGGCACGGCGCGGTCTCCCCTGAACGCCTCAAGAAGGATAATCACACTAGGTAGGCAAGACGGTCAGTACTACTCCCCTGCCCTTGAGGGACGGCCGAACCGCGTTTCGGATGTTGCGGTGCACACTCTCACTGTCGACGCTGCTCTCTTAGCGAAAGCCAGGGGACAAGCCCGGTAGAGGTGTCACTTACGGTAGCCGCGCCTGAATATCCTCGCCTATGATCCGGTTCCTTGGTCGCGCCGAGCGTGTCTTCGGGAGGGGGCTCCTGGCCAGCAAGTGCCGTGAGCCGGAGGGGGCGACGGAGTGCGGGCGCACGGCTGGGTCGTCACGTGCCATGTTGCCAGGACTGACGGGATCGGGGCGCTGTCTCTCGCCACGGGGTTTCGCATAAGAACACCGCCCTTGCGAACCGTTACGCTCGCTTGCCCCGCATGGAACCGGGGAGCCGGCCGTCGAGCTCAACGGGAGATCTTGGCCCAAGCCAACGGGAGAGGAAGAGGATGGACGAGTTCTTCAGCGACGCGCTGCTACGAGCGGCCCGCCCGCACTTGGCGTGGGTCGCCGAGCAGATGGATCTTTTCCGGGAACTGGTTCCCATCGGTGATGTGGAGACCGACCTCGCTGCGCGGAAAGCGTGGCAGAGTGGCCACGAACTGGAGATCGGAATACTGGGCAGTTTCGCTGAGGACGGCACCTGGCTGTGGGGATGGGCCAACTCCACGTTCGACGGCATGCCAGTGATCGCCGAGTCCGCGCGGCTGCGCTCGATCGGTGAACAGTACTCGGTACCGGAGCTGACCGAAGGGCTTGTCGACCTGAATCACCTCCCCGACCCGCGGTTGGGCTCCGACCACATGGCGTTCGCGGCCATGGGGCTTCTCGGCGCCCGAGGGGTGATCATCTTCAACTATTCGGGGCGAGCCCGCGCTTTCCTGGTCACGTTCGACCCGATGATCCCCGAGGCGCGCACCGACCTGGGGAAAGTGGCGTCGTTCCTACACACCGGTGCGACGATGCTGCCTGGGCCGGAAGCCCAAGAGGGGCGCGGATACGCATCGACGGTGGTACGCGGCTACGGTGAACACCACCAACTCCCGGTCACCGAGACAGCGCAGGGCATGGAGTTGCGGCTCGCCACCGGCAACCGCATCGCGGTCCACATCGACGGCAACGACCAGATCGAAAGCGTCGACGTCACCGGGCCTGACGGTGGTTTTCCCGTCGCCGAGGCGACCCAGACCTTGTCCCACAATCCTGCTGTGGCCGCGGAGCCGACGCTTCCCGGGCTCCCGGAGGGGCTGCTGGTGGGGATTTTGCCGCGCCTGGCAGGTGCGGTGGCCCAGGACATCGCGTTGCAGCACCACCTGGCGGACAACGATTGGAACGTGACGTCGCCGGTGTGGGACGCCTCCTCCGGGACGCTGCGCTACTCCGACGATGTGGAGTTGGCAGCGCGGGAGGTGGGCAGCTATGACTCCGCTGCCGAGGTGTGGCGGTGGCCGGCCGCCGATGAGCAGTGGCAGGGGGTGGCGCACCTGCGGGCATGGGCACACGAGAGTGGGCATCCTGAGGTGGCAGGCGACGAGGTTGCCCTCTCGGGCCGCCAGAAACCGGGGCATATCGCGGAAATCCTGGCGTTGACGGCTGTGGATCTGGGTGAGGGCCGCGGGTTGTGCCGGCTCGATTTCCCCGATGGGGAGCGGTATTACCTTGCGGTCACCGACCCCCGGGTACCTGTGTGCCATAGCGGACCGGACACGGTCTCGCGCGACGTGCTCTCCACCGCCAACCTGGTGCACCCCGTGACGGGGGAGACGGAGCGGTACGAGGTCATGTACCAGCTCGCGGTCGGTTACTTCCAGCGCTTCGGCATCGCCACGGTGCACGAATATGAGCCCCACGTATTGGGGGGACGTTTCGGCTCTTACGAGGCGTGGGTGCGCTTCAGCGAGGACGGAAGTATCGGGACCGTGGATGTGGGGGTGGCGCAGTCGCAGGAGGGGTCCGCCTGATTTTCGAGGACGAGGCGGTAGGGATCAGCCTGCGGTGTCCTCACCGGGGGCCTCCTTCTCGGCGGGGGACGCGCCTCCGTCGACACGCTTACCGGTGACCGGGTCGTGGAAAGTACCGCCGCTGAAGTCGACGTGGTCACCGCCGTGGGAGTGGGGGGTGACGGGGCCGGTGAAGTCACGCCCTTGGATGACGGTGCCTGAGATGTCACCGCTGACCGTGTTGGACACGTCGGTGGCAGACCCGGTGGAACCGGCATCGTCTGACTGCCGTTGCGAGGGAGCGGCTCCGGCACCGGCTGTGAGGGCGCGGGTGACGAGCCCGCCCGCCAGGGCCATCGCACCCACGACGCCGGCGACCCAACTGGCGAATTCGACGCTGCGGTACCATACCGCCAGCGCCAGCGCTCCCAAGATGGCCAATCCGCCGAGCAGGGTGAGCATGCGCCAAAGCAAAGACATACCACCGATTTTGACGGTTCCCGTGTTTGGTTTCTATGCCCTTCAGGCTTTGACCCCCCTTGGAACCCTGCCGGTTTTTCGAGGGGCTTGACCGGCGCGGACGATGTCCGATTACACGCGATCACACTCGTTCCCACCGCAACGGCCGAGACCCACCTCACAAACCAAACGGGCGCCATGTTTGAGCTGTGCTAACGCCATGCACGCGATCACGGGGGCTGCGGCTTCACCGTGCGAGGCTGTACACGGCCCCGGACAGGATGCATCGCGCCGCCTCCGGGAAGCGTCGGTTAAGACTGATTCACCCGCCTCGACACTGCCCTGTGGGCGCGTGGGGAAACCGCACCGCCGCGGGGAAGGTCCCGTTCGTCGCCTTCGGTGAGCTGGGCGGAGCCACGGCGACCAGCGTGGCCCCTCGCCCCCTGGCCGGCTCTGGCCACTGCCGGCCGCCGACATCCGCCCCGCCCCTGGCCCTGCTCGCCATGGCCCCACCGGTCCTTGCCAATCGGCCTCCTGCGAAGTGGCCGGTCAAGGCCAGAACACACATAACCACGCCGGTTGCGGGCAGCCGGGTCCGTACAAGGGACTCCTATACCGGCGGGGGGTAACGGCTGTGGACAGCTACGGGCCGGCGCTGGCGCTGCTGGCGGTGGCCGTCGGCGCGGTGCTCGTGGTCTACGGCGTGTCGGCGCTGGTGCAGGTCGGGCGTACACCGGTGGTGACCGAGGGGTTCTTGTCGGGGGCTCCGGTGACCGAGCACGCCGTGTCGCGCTACCACGTGCGGTGGTACCCGGTGACGCTGCTGTTCCTGGCCTTCGACATGGAGATGGTCTTCATGTACCCGTGGGTGCTCGTCGTGGCTGAGTTGGGGCTCAAGGCCGTGGCCGAGATGTTCCTGTTCCTCGCCGTGCTCATGGCCGCTGTCGTGTACGCCTGGCGCGAGGGGGCGTTGCGGTGGACGTGAGGAGGTGGCTGCTGCGGTGGGCGCTGCCTCGGCCGTTCGTGGTGACCACGATCGGGGGCACGGGCGCACGCTTGGCGGTGGAGCGTGAGCTGCGGCTGCGCAACTGGCAGCCGGCGGCCACCCCGCCGCAGGCGGACCTGCTGGTGCTGTGCGGGCCGGACGATCCCGCTATGGCCGCGGCGGTCGCCCGGCTATGGCGACAGCTTCCCGCGCCGCGGGCGCGCGTACGGGTGGACGCGGCGCGACAGGCGGCATGGCAACTGGACGCGGGGCGGGCGGCGCTCGCCGACGTGTCCGGTCAGCGTCGCGCGGCGACGCTGACCGGGGCCGCGGACGGCGCCGGCAATGGAGGCGACGGCGACGAGGCGCGGTGGCCACCGGTGGCCGGCGGCCACCACCACGACCAGCACGGCTCCAGTCCTGACGCCGCGCCCGGCCATGGCTCCGGCCAAGGGAGCGCCGGTGGCCATGGCCAGCATGGGGAGCATGGCCCCAGTGGCCATGACCACGAGGGACATGACCATCACATGCACGGCGGTGGGATGGAGCTACCGGGCGGGTTGGCCATGGCCGGGCGGGGGCCGGATCGGGACGGGCTACGGCTCGACCGACTGCACGTCGCGCTGGGTCCCGCGCTGCCGGACTGGCCGGCGGGGTTGGTGGTGCGCCTGCTCCTCCAAGGCGACGTGGTGCAGGAAGCGGAGGTGGCGGTCGCGAGCCAGGCGCGCGGCCCTGCCTTCTGGTCCAGCCCTGCCGTGGCGGGGCTGGCCGCTCAGGGGCGGGAGCGCCCGCGGGCGGCGGCTGCCGCGGACGGGGCGCAGCGGCTGCTGAGCCTGGCGGGGTGGCCGTGGGCCGCGTTGATGGGGCGGCGGGTGCGCGACGCGCTGCTAGCTCCGGCGCTGGCACCGGCCGGCTCCGCGGGAGGGGCCGAGCCGGGGGCCAAGGAGGTGGCGCGCTGGCTGCGGCGGGTGCGGCGCTCTGGCGTGCTGCGCTGGGGGCTGGCCGGGGTGGGGCCGGTGAGCGGGGTGGATGTTCCCGAGCGGCTGCGGGGGGACGTGGTGTCTCGCCTGCTGCGGATGCTCGACGAGGTGGAGGCGGGGCTGGCGGGGATGGCCGCCGATGCCGGTGGCGGGGGCGCCGGCACGAGCGGTGAGGAGACGCGGCCGAGCGCGTTGGGCGGGGAGCGCGCCGAGACGGCCGACGCGGCGCTGGCGCTGTTGCCGGGGCTGTTGCGCGGGCAGGAGTTGGCGGCGGTGCGGTTGATCGTGGCCTCACTCGATCCCGATGTGGAGGCGCGCACGGTCTACCTGGACCGGCTGGGCGAGGCTTCGGGAGCCGCGGAGGTGCGGGATGACTGACGCGGCCGTGCCGGGTGGGCCGGCGGCGTGGGCCGCCGGCGGAGATGGGGTGGCCGCGGCGGCAGTGTGGCCGGTGCTGGTCGCGCCGATGGTGCTGGCGGTGTTCGGTTATGGGGCTGCGGCGGGTACGGCTGTGCTGCGCAGGCACGTGTCTGGGGTTGCGGCCGTGGGTGGGCTGGTGGCACCGGCGCGGGAGACGGTTCGGCTGCTGGTGACACAGCGTCGTACGGTCCCCGGCGCGGACGCGCTGCTATGGCGGTTGGGGGGCGCGATTGTCCCGGTCGCGGCGGTGCTGGCGGTGCTGGTGATTCCGGTGGGGGGTCGGGCTGTCAGTGACCTGTCGGTGGGTGTCGTGTGGTTCAACGCCATGGAAGTGCTGGTCTGGGCGGGGCTGTGGCTGGCGGGGTGGGGGGCGAACTCGGTGTGGGGGATGGCCGGCGGCTACCGGTTCCTGGTGCAGGGCTTGTCGTATGAGTTGCCGCACATGTTCGCGTTGACGACGGCGGCGCTGGGGGCGGGGTCGCTGCGGGTGAGCGAGATCGTGGCGGCGCAGCAGGAGCAGGTGTGGTTCGCGGTGGTGATGCCGGTGGCGCTGGCGGTGTATCTGGTGTCGGCGCTGGCGATGGCGTTTTGGGGGCCGTTCGATCAGGCGGTGGGGCGCGATATCGCGGGCGGGGTGACGGCGGAGCTCTCGGGGGTGGATCTGCTGCTGGCGCGGGCCGGCCGTTACCTGCTGCTGGCGGCGGTGGCGGCGATGGCGGTGCCGCTGTTTTTGGGGGGCGGTGCGGGTCCGTGGCTGTCGGGGTGGGCGTGGTCGCTGGTGAAGGCGGCGGTGGTGCTGGCGCTGCTGGTGTGGGCGGGGCACCGGCTGCCCACGGTGCGGATGGACCGATTCACCGAGGTGGGGTGGGTGGTGTTGCTGCCGGCGACGTTGCTACAGGCGCTGCTCGTGGCGTGCCTGATTCTCCTGGGATGGGGGTGATCCGGTGGTGGAGCTGGTCGTGTTCGCTGTGTGCGCCGTGTGCGCGGTCGCGGCGGGGGCCGCGGTGTTCTGGGTGGACTCGATGGCGCGGGCGACGTTCGCGCTGCTGGCGTCGTTCGTGTTCACCGGTGTGGTGATCCTGCTCATCGAACTGTCTTACCTGGGTGTGCTGGTCATTCTCATGATGACCATGGAGATGCTGGTCATGGTCGTGTTCATGGTCATGTACATGATGAACCCGGCGGGGCTGATGCCCATGACGATGGTGCACAACAACCGGGTGGCGCTGGTGATCTCGGGGGGCACGTTCGTGGCGCTGGTGGCAGGCATCGAGGTGGTTCCGTGGCCGGCGCGGGGTGGGGAGCCGCCGCCGTTGCCTGCGGCGGAGTTGGGTGCGGCGGTCATGGAGTCGCACATGCTCGTGATGATGGTGGTGGCCATGGCGCTGTTCGCGACGATGGTCGCGTCAGTGGTGTTGGCCACGGATCGGGGGCGTTACGACCGTTACGGCGACGGTTTGGACCGGCGCGTGCCCGACGATCCGATCCGCGGAGGTGTGGGCCGGTGATCTCGCTCGATCCTGGTCTGCGCGGTGCCTGCGCCTCCCGCGCCCCAGCGCCGCCGGCGCGGCGGCGCTGGGGCGCGGGAGGTGGGGGTGTGGTTCCCTTTTCCGGCGCGAGGGGCGAAGCGTCGGAGCATCCCGGGAGGTTCGTGATGACGCTCGACGTGTTCCTGCTGCTGGCCGCGGCACTGCTGGCGGTTGGGCTCTACGGTGCGCTGAGTCAGCAGTCGATCGTGATGATCATGATGGGTTTGGAGTTGATGATCAACGCGGTCATCGTGGCCGCTGCCGCCTTCTGGTTCTTCCTGTCGCCCAGCCAACCGGACGGGCAGGTGGTGGTGTTGGTGGCGATCACGGTGATGGCGGTGGAGATGGCGATGGGGTTCGCGGTGACCACGGCCATCTTCCGCTCGCGTGACGTGGACGTGGTGGACGCCGCCGCCGACCTGCGGGAGTGAGGCGATGGCGGCGACGCTGTGGACGCTGCTCGCGCTGCCGACCGTGGTCGGGGGCGGGTTGCTGCTGGCCGGGCGGCGGGCTGACGCGGTTGCCGCGCCGGCGGCGTTGGCGGTGGCCGGGGCGGAGGTGGTCTTGGGAGGTGTGGTCGCCGGGACGCGGCCGGCGGTGACGGTACCGGCGCTCCCGGGGATCAGGGTGGGGGCGGCGGTGGATGGCCTGTCGGCGGTAGCGGTGCTCACGGTCGCGGTGGTGCTACTGGCGGTGGTGAGCGCGTCGGTAGCCGAGATCGGGCGGGGGCAGGCGCGGGCGCGGTTCCATGGGCTGCTGTTGGTGTTCGCGGCGGCGATGCTGGTGACGGTCACCGCGACTGATCTGGTGGCGCTGCTGGCGGCGTGGGAGGTTATGGGGGCGACGTCGTATGCGCTGATCGGGTTCTGGTGGCAGGCCCCGGGGCGGGCGCGTTCGGCGGGGGTGGCGTTCGTGACGACGCGCGCCGGTGATGTGGGGCTGTACCTGGCGGCGGGTGCGGCGCTGGCGGGCGGCGCGGCGGGGCTGGAGTTGGCGGGGTTGGCCGGTCTGGCGCCGGGGTGGCGCGACGCGGCGGTGGCGGGGATCGTGGTGGCGGCGCTGGGCAAGTCGGCGCAACTGCCGTTCAGTTTCTGGCTGTCGCACGCGATGGTGGGCCCGACTCCGGTGTCGGCGCTGCTGCATTCGGCGACGATGGTGGCGGCGGGCGGCTACCTGCTGGTGCGGGTACAGCCGGCATTGGCGGCGACGCTGTGGGCGGGGCCGGTTGTGGCGTGGGTGGGGGTGTTGACGGCACTGGCGTTGGGGGCGGTGGCCTACGCGCAGCGCGATATCAAACAACTGCTGGCGGCGTCGACGTGCTCGCAGGTGGGATTTGTCGTGTTGGCGGCCGGGGTGGGGGCGGTGGTGGGCGGCACGGCGCAGTTCGTGGCGCACGCGGCGGTCAAGACTTTGCTGTTCCTGGCGGTGGGGGCGTGGCTGGTGACGCTGGGGGCGCAGGGGGTGGAGCGGTTGCGGGGGGCGGCGCGGCGCTACCGGTTCGTGGGGGTGACGTTCGCGGTTGGCGGGGTGGCGCTGGCGGGGGTGCCGCCGCTGGCGATCTGGGCGGCTAAGGACCCGATTTTGGCGGCGGGGTTGGCGCGGTCCGCGGTGCTGTACGTGGTGGCGCTGGCGGCCGTGGCGGTCAGCGCAGCGTATGCGGCCAAGGCGGTGGCGGTGGTGTGGGCTCGTTCGGGTGAGGAGGCCGAGGCAGAGGACGGGCCGCGGGTCGCGTTGTGGCAGCGGGTGCCGCTAGCGGGGCTGGCCGCCGTGTCGATCGCGCTGGGGGTGGTGGCGTTTCCGGTGGTGGCTGCGTGGGGGGCGCGGCTGCTGGGCGTGGCCTACGGCGCTGCTCCGGCCCTGTGGGAGATCGTGGTGTCGGGGGTGGTGAGCGTGGCTGTACTGGCGGTAGCCGGGTGGGTGCACGCGCGTGCCGAGCGGGCCCGTGCGGTGGTGCTGCTGCCGGCGGGGCTGGTGGAGTGGCTGCACCTGGAGCGCCTCGCGGAGGCGGGGGTGGTCCGGCCGGTGTTGGCGCTGGCGCGAGGGTTGGCGGTGGTGGATGACCGGGTTATCGACGGTGGGGTGCGCGGGTGCTCCGCGGTGGTCGCAGGGCTGGCACGGCTAGCTGACGGGCGGGGCGAACTAGGGCTGGACCGGTCGATTCGGGCAGTGGCGGGTGCGGTGCGGTGGCTGGCGCGACTGGCGCTGCGGCCCCAGACGGGGCTGGTGCACCAGTACTACGCGCAGGCGGTAGCGGTGCTGCTGGCGCTGGTCGCGGTGTGGGTGCTGCTGCGGTGAGGGCGTGGCGCACGACGGTCGGTGGGCTCGCGCGACGGCGGCCGGGAGGTGCCGGCGGTGCGGGCCACGGCGGCGCGTGTCGATGCGGCGGGGGAGGCGGAGGACGGTGCCACGTTGACGCGGGCCGCGCGGCGGCTGCGGCCAGGTGCCGGCGCCCGGCGCTGCCGTGCCCTTGGCCGCACCTGCGGGCGGGGCGGCGATCGCGCGCCCCGACCCGCGCGACGCCCTGGGAGGTGCGTGGATGACTGCGTTGTCCGTGGCGGTGTTCTTCCCGCTGGCTGTGGCGGTGCTGCTGCTGATGCTGCGACGCCCGCGCGCCCGGGCGGTCATGTGGGCGTGGGTGGGGGCGACGGCGCTGGATCTGGTGCTGGTGGCGGCGTTGTGGGTGGGCTACGTCTTCGGCGACGCGGCCGGGGACGGGTTCGGCTATGAGGCCAGCTCCCGCTGGATTCCCAGCGTGGGTGTGGGGTACCACATCGGAGTCGACGGGATATCGCTACCGCTGCTGACGATGACGGCGGTGCTGTTCCTGGCGTGCGCGATCTACTCGGTGCATGCGGTGCCGCGGCGGCGGGCGCGCGAGTACGCGGTGCTGTTCCTGTTTCTCCAGAGTGTGTCGCTGGGGTTGTTCGTCTCGCTGGACCTGATCTTGTTCTTCGTGTTCTTCGACTTGTCGATCGTGGGCATGTACGCGGTGATCGCGGGCTGGGGGCACGGGCAGGCCGGGCGTTCGGCGTTGCAGTTCTTCCTGTACACCTTCACGGGGTCGTTGGCGCTGCTGCTGGGGTTCATCGTGCTGTACCTGGGTTCGCAGCCACGCACATTCGACATGGTGGAGCTGGCCCGCCAACAGCCGCTGGCGGGCACCGGACTGGCGGGCGGGCTGGCGCTGCTGGCCGTGGGGGTGGGTTTGGCGGTGAAGACGCCGACCGTGCCGGTGCACACGTGGCTGCCGCCGGCCCACACCGACGCGCCGGCGGCGGGCTCGGCGATCCTGGCGGGGGTGCTGCTGAAGATGGGCGCCTACGGGTTCGTGCGGATCGCGATGCCGCTGCTGCCAGGAGCGTGGCGGGATTATGCGTGGGTGATCGTGGTCGTCGGGGTGGTGTCGGTGCTGTACGGGGCGCTGGTGGCGCTGGCACAGCCGGGGTTCAAGCGGATGGTGGCCTACACGTCGGTCAACCACATGGGCTACATCGTGCTGGGGTTGGGCGCGGTCGGCGTGGCGGGGTCGGACGCGGCCGACGCGGAGGCGGCCACGCTCGCGGTCACCGGTTCGGTGGTGCAGATGGTCAGCCACGGGCTGCTGACGGGGGCGCTGTTCCTGCTGTCCGGGGTGCTCTACGAGCGCGGCGGCACGTATGCGATGGGCGCCTACGGCGGGGTGGCCGGTCTCACGCCCCGGTTCGCGGCGGTGACGGCGGTGGCGGCGCTGGGGGCGCTGGGGCTGCCGGGATTGTCCGGGTTCATCGCCGAGTTCCAGATCTTCACGGGCAGCTTCGGCGCCGTGCCGGTGGCGGTGGCGCTCGCCCTACCGGGGATCGTGATTACGGCCGCGCTGTTCCTTCGGGCGCTGCGGCGGATCTTCCTGGGGGATCGGGCGCTGCCGGCGGGGGCGCGGATGGTGGACCTGAGCCGGCCGGAGATGGCCTCGATCGTGCCACTGCTGGCGCTGTCGGTGCTGATTGGGGTGGTTCCGATTGTGCTGGTGGAGATCGTGGTGCCCGCGGCGCAGGCGGTTGTGGCAGCGGTGACGACGTGAGTGTGGGCGTGGAGGTGACGAGCGCGGCCGGGCTGGCCGCGCTGCTGCCCGAGGCGGTGGTGGCGCTGACCGCGGTAGCCGGGCTGCTGGTGGGGTCGTGGCTGCCGCGCGGGCGCCAGGGCTGGGTGCGGGGACTCGCGGTGGTGGCCGCGCTGGGAGCGCTGGCCGGGGCGGCCGGCGGGCTGGGCGGTACTCCGATAGCGCTGGCCAGTGGCTACGCGGTGGACACGGCCACGGGTGTGGCGCGCGTAGTGGTGCTGGTGGGTGTGGTTGTGGTGCTGGTGCTGTCGGCTGACCACGTGGCCGGGTCGCGGCGCGAGAGCGAGTTCTGCGTGCTGGTGCTCTTGGGCGGTTTGGGCGCGATGGTGGTGGCGGGCGCGAGCGACCTGCTGGTGCTGGCGGTGGGTGTGCTGCTGGCCAGCGTGCCGCTGTACGCGCTGGCCGGGTTCGGCAAGGACGCCGGAGGCACGGAGGCGGCGCTGAAGTACTACCTCGTGGGGGCGCTGCTGGGGGTGGTGCTGCTGGCGGGTGTGACGCTGCTGTTGGGCGCGGGCGGGGCGACGAGCTACGCGGAGCTGTCCGTGGCGCTGCCAAAGGCGCCGGCGGGGGTGGTCACGGCGGGCACGGTGGCGGTGCTGGCGGGACTGTTGTTCAAGGCGGGGGCGGTGCCGGCGCACTTTTGGGTGCCCGACGTGGCCGAAGGCGCGTCGGCGCCGGTGGCGGCGTTCGTGACCACAGTGCCCAAGATCGGGGCGGTGGTGGCCATCTACCGGTTGGGCACCCAACTTGAGGTGGCCGATGTGGTGGCGTGGCCGGCGCTGGTGGCGGTGGTGGCCGCGGCGAGCATGACGTTGGGCAACCTGGCCGCGTTCTTCACCGGGCAGGTGCGGCGACTTCTGGGCTATTCGACGATCGCGCAGGTGGGCTACGTGCTGTTGGCCGCGGCTGCGGCCGGTCAGACCGGTTTGGCGCTGCCGGGGCTGCTGTACTACCTGGCCGCCTACCTGGTGACCAACCTGGGGGCGTTCGCTGTGGTGTGCGCGCTACCGCGGGCGGCGACACCAGACGACTACGCGGGGCTGTTTCGCCGCCGCCCCTGGCTGGCGCTGGGGCTGACCGTGTGCCTGCTGGGGTTCGTGGGCACGCCGCCCACGGCGGTGTTCGTGGGCAAACTCTCGGTGTTCGCCGCCGGTGTGGACGCGGGGTTGGCGTGGCTGGTGGTGCTGGCGGTGGCCAACACGGTGGCCAGCCTGTTCTACTACCTGCGCTGGCTGCGACCGGTGTTTCGGCAGGTGCCGCTGGGTTCTGTCTCGAAGCCCACGGTTGCGGAGGCACGCTCCTGGCCCGGCGAGTTCACCTCGCCGGGCCGGTGGAGCGCTCGCGTGGCCGTGGCCGCCGCTGTGGCCACGCTGGGGGTGGGGGTGGCCGCCGAGGCGTTCCTGTCGGGGGTTCAGGGGGCGCGGTTGCTGCCGTGAGGCGAGTGCCGCAACCGGCCGTGGCGAGGCATCGTTGAACTCAGCCAGGGGTGTCGTGGCCACCGGAGGTGAATACGCTGCGGGCCGCTTTGAGCATGGTGGCGATTCCGGGAGTGGTTTCAGCGTGGCGCAGCCATGTCATGGTCACCTGGACACGGAACTCGTCGCCGGCCATGGGCAGCGCCACGATCCGGCCCTTGTCGACGTGGCTGCGTACAGCCATATCGGGCAACAGCGCGGCGCCCATGCCGGTGGCCGCACAGCTGCACAGGGCGGCGAAGCTGGTCATCTGTGCTTCGATCGTGGGGGCTGTCGGCCCCAGTGAGTGGACGCAGGAATCGAGCATTTCCCGGAAGCAGCATCCCGGCTCGGTGGCGAGGAAGGATTCGCCCTGCAGGTCCTGGGGGCGCACCCGGTCGAGCCGGGCGAGCCGGCTGTGCCGCGGAACCACGACCATCAAGTGGTCGGTGGCGATGGTCTCGCTGGCGAGCGTCTCGTCTGCGGGAGGGTCACCGAACGTGAAACCGACTGCGATGTCCGAACGACGCACGGCATTGTAGACCTCTCCCCGATTGCCTTCCTTCACCGTCACCCGCACGCGCGGGCACAGCGAGCGGTAGTGGGACAGGAGGGCGGGGATGCGCTGCGCGCACAGCGTCTCCAGGCCGCCGATAGCCAGCTCGCCTTCCGGTTCGCCGGTGCCCTCGTCGACAGCGGCGCGCGCCTCCTGGACCAGCAGGAGCACCCGATCGGCGTAGTCGATGAGCCGCTGACCGGCCGAGGTCAGGCTGAGATCGCGTTTGCTCCGGTCGAACAGGGCGGTTCCCAGCTCGGCTTCCAGCGCCTGGATATGGCCGGTGACGCTGGATTGAGCGTAGTGGAGCTCTTCGGCGGCATGGGTGAAACTCATGGTCCGTGCCACCGCACGGAACGTCTGCAGATGCCGCAGTTCCATAGAGCGGTTCCTCTCATCGGGTGAGCCGATTCCTGTCATCGTATCTCCCTATTTTTATAAACGCCCCACCAATTGGAACAATCCCTCTGGGCGTGCCTCCCAGATGATGCAAACCGAAAACCGAGGTCACGCTTGACCAGCTATCTGCTTTTTAATGTTTAGGGAGAAATGAATGACGACGCAGTCCGGGGCACCGGATGCGGCTAGCCAGGTGCCGGGAAGCCGCCCCGGTGGCCTGCTGCTTTTAGGGCTGTCTCTCGGCTACTTCATGGTGATGCTGGACACAACTGTGGTCACAGTTGCTCTTCCAGCGATCGGTGACACCTTTTCGGGCAGCCTGAGCTTTCTGCAGTGGGTCTCCAATGGCTACACGGTCGCTTTCGCTGCACTACTGCTGTCTGCCGGCGTTCTGGCCGACCGTTATGGCGCCCGCCGCGTGTTCATGATCGGGCTAGTGGCCTTCGGGCTGCTTTCGGGACTGTCAGCTCTGGTGGCATCGGTTGAAGCGCTCATCGTCCTACGCGTGATGCTAGGAGTGGCCGGAGCGCTGCTGCTGCCGGCGTCGCTGGCGGTGATCGCGCACGCCTTCAGCGATCCGGGCGCGCGGGCGAAGGCGATGGGCGCGTGGGCGGCCATCAGCGGAACCGCCTTGGCCGCAGGGCCGACGATCGGCGGTGTGCTCACCGACGCCCTGGGCTGGCGATCGATCTTTCTCGTCAACGTGCCGGTGGCGCTGGTCAGCTTGTTGATCACCCGTAGCTACGCGCCGAAGAGCCCCCGCAAGCCCGGCAAGGGAATCGACCTGCCCGGGCAGGTGAGCATCGTCGTTGCGTTGACCAGCCTGACGTACGGCCTTATCGAGAGCGAGCCGCTGGGGTGGACATCGCCCCAGGTGGTGGGAGCCTTGCTCGTCTTCGTTGTAGCCATTGCGGCGTTCGTGACGGTGGAGACGAGCAAGGGCAACAAGGGTGATGAGCCCATGCTGCCGATGCGGATATTCACCAACCGGATATTCTCCGCCGGACTGTTCGCCGGGATGCTGGTCAACTTCGCTCTTTCGGGGCTGTTGTTCGTTCTTGCCCTCTTCTTCCAGGAGTCCCGGGAATACTCGGCCTTCATGGCGGGGGTGGCTTTCATCCCACTGACCCTGCCCCCGGCGTTCAACCCGATCTTCACCGGCCGTCTGGTGGCAAGGGTCGGCCCCAAGGTTCCCTCGGTCATCGGCTTCGTGATGATGGCGGTAGGGGCGTTTCTGCAGGTTCCCTTCAGCGGCAACTCCGGCGTGGACATCGCGGCGACCGTAGTGGGACTGCTGGTGGTGGGATTCGGCATCTCCTTCGCGATTCCCGCTTTGATGACGGGAGTCGTCGGATCGGTGCCTCCGGAGCAGTCAGGGCTTGCCTCCGGCGCGTTGAACTCCTCACGGCAAACCGGAGCGGTACTCGGAGTCGCCATTCTGGGGACGATCATGGGCGCGGCCTCCTCCATCGCCGCGGGAACGCAGATCGCACTGGTAGTGGCGGGCTCGCTGCTGCTGGTCGGGGCCGCCATCGTGGGAATATTTGTAAGGAAACCAGAGAAAGCGCAACTCCAGTAACACTTAAATCCACCCGACTCGGGGCCGCTGTTTACTGATCAACTACAGCGAACCCGAGCTTTTTTGTGGCCAGATGCGGCCATATACAACACGCCACCTTGACAAGGGAAGACAAAAGACGACCACGAAGTACCCGACTCCAATTAGCTTGCCCAAGAACCACATAACAAGTAAAATAAAAAATGCCACCCCATCATGCACAGCCAGGGAGAATAAAGTGCATGAAAAAAAACAACAAAACCCAATCGCCATGGAGATTTTTACCAATGCAAACAAAGAAATATTAACCACTTTCACCACGAGATCCACAGCAACCAAAGAGGAGTACAACTCTCCCCCTAAAGAAGACAAAGAATCACTGGCGCGAGAAATACTCGATCGCTGCAAACTCTCCCTGCAAACCGCTCAATCGGAAATGGAGTCTCTTGACACGCTTGCAGCGAGCACTATCAGGGATTTCGATGGCGCCGGGACGGTGCACAGCTTCACTCCCGAGGAACTGGCTTCTCTCTCAGTCGAACTGTTCAGCATAAGCATGGAAGTGCTGCAACAGCGGCTGCAGCAGTCCAAACGAAGATGCACCAGACACACCGAGTACAAATCCGCGTTAACGGTGATCGTGAATGTATTACACCGGGTGTTACTCGGATGCCTGCTGCAGGGCCTCACTGCTCGAGAGGCGAGAAACGTGGCCTCCTTACGGGGCTCGTACCGTGCCGAGAGGACTCGCACGGCACGTGAGCTACACGACCAGTTGAGCCATGACGTAGGGCTCGCCATACGCAGGCTGGAACTGTTCGACATGTACCGTGATCGGTCCCCCGAACACGCCGAGAGTCACTTCCGCAGGGCCATGGCAGCGCTGCACGACGGCCGAGAAGATATCCGTAGGATCGCCTACGGCCTGCGCATACACGATCGAGTAGCCAGCCTAGAGCGGGCGCTTTACGACTACGTAGATACTGTTGACCGCTGCTCCGTGGACCTGCGCACTACGGTCCACGGTAACGAGGACCATCTACCGGAACACATCCGCAGCGAAATGTTCGTGCTCATACGCGAAGCACTGAGCAACGCCATCACCAACGCACGGGCGAAGACGATCATCGCCACAGTCACCATTACCGCCGAACAGGTGTTCGCGGTAGTCGAGGACGATGGGATTGGCTTCGGGCCCGATGGCGCGGCTGTTCACCGGCGAGAGAGCGGACTTGCTTCGCTACGGGAACGCTCTGCCCTGCTCGGAGGTGAATGCCGGCTGCACAGCCGTCCTGGTCACGGCACTCGGATAGAGATGCGCGCGCCACTGACTGGGAGCGTGACCGATGTCGGCTCCGAATAACCACATCAAGATCATCGTAGTCGACGACCACACCATGTTCTGTGAGGCGCTGGAGGAACTCCTGGAAAGCCAACACGACTTCAGCGTCGTGGGCACCGCAGGCAGCGCAGACCAAGCCTGTGTCCAGGTGGCACAAAGCCAACCAGACATCGTGCTGCTGGATGTCCAGATCCCTGGTGAGGCTATTACGTCAACTATCCCCAAACTCCGAGAACTATCTCCCAATTCCCAGTTTATCGTGCTATCGATGTATGACGACCCGCATCTGGTCCACCGGTTGCTCCCCCTGCGGATCGGAGGATTTCTGCATAAGAGTGCGTCCTCCGAGGAACTCATCTCGACCATCCACAGCGTACAGAGGAAAAACGCTCGGGTGGTCGTATCCGTCGCGTTGGAAAGCTTGACGGAACCCGACACCTCCGGATCTTCCCACCTCTCCGACCGGGAGCACGAGGTGCTCGAACTGGTCGCCAAGGCGATGAGCAACGTCCAGATAGCCAATCGTCTCTCGATAAAGGAGGCGACGGTAAAGCGACACCTGCGCAGTATCTTCACCAAACTGGGAGCGACGTCTCGAATCGATGCGGTTAACAAGGCGGTCGCCGAGATGATTATCAAACCACCGGTACTGCATGGGCACGGCCAACCACACATGACACTCTGACGACACGTGTCCGGACAGTCGCGCCCCTAACCGGGGCAACGGACCGGGGCCGCGCGCAGAGCGCGACCCCGGAAGCACTCAGTTCTCCAGTCGAAGCTCCTCCGCGTCGAACCTGGCGACGGTGCCGTTGAACCCTCCGGTGAGAGCAGCGAACCACACAGCGTCGCGCGCCTCGATCCGGCTGCGTCGCAGCACCAGACTGGCCTCCTCTGAGGTGACAGCGACGTAGTCACCCTTCCTGCTCAGCTGTAGACCGGTCTGCTGGGCGGCTTCCAGCAACACGGAGAACTCGGGTACATCAAGAACGTAGAGGGTCGCCATCAGGACTGCACCTCCTCGTAATGCTGTTCGATCAGTTCTGCCTTGCGCCTCCACATCTGTTCCAGCGTCGCCTCGCCCTTTTTGTGGATGTCGGACAGCGCCGCGAGGGTGAGGGCGGCGTCGCGGCTGTCGGGGGCGCCGAAGGAGCGCAGTGGACGAGCGATCTCCAGTTGAATCCCATTGGGATCGTCAAAGTAGATAGACTCCAAAAGCTCGTGAGTCAGCGGAGGCGTGACGCGCACACCGTGCTTTTTGAGTCGTGCCCGCCACTCCATGAGCTCCTCCCGGGTCTCAACATGGAGTGCGATATGGCGGGAGCGGTGCATGAGGTCACTGGCGGGCTCATCCTCAGTCAGCCCGAAAAAATAGAAGAACGCCAGATGATTCCCTTTACCCAGCGCGAAGAAAAAATGGACGAAATCAGGGAAAGAGTCGGTGACCCACCCCTTTCCAGTGACGGCATGCACCAAGGGAAGCTCTAGCGCGTCACGGTAGAAGCGCACGGTCTCCTCGGGATTCCATGTGACGTGCACGACGTGGTCGAACCCTTGTATCTCCAATTCCGGCGCTGGGGAATCGGTGTTAACCATCGTTTTCTCGCTCATCGATCTCTTCCCTAGTGTGCTTGGCGCGATGTCTGCGGTGAATCTGCAGCAAAGGACTCATCAAGTAGATGATCGACACTCAGTCGAAGTTGCTTTTTGTCGATTTTGCCGATAGCCGTCTGCGGGAAAGCTGAAAATATCGCTAATCGTTCGGGAAATTTAAATCGAGCTACCCCTTTGCGTTCAAACGCCTCCTGAAGCTCCGCAAGGCTCAACTCACTTCCCGGGCGCAACACCACACACATACACACCGCCTCCCCCAACTCCGCGTGGGTCTGGGCCACGGCTGCCGCATCGAGCACTTGAGGCAGGAGGTCACGCGCCAAGTCCTCCAGCTCGACGGCGGCGATCTTCTCCCCACCCCGGTTGATCTGATCCTTAACGCGGCCGGTGACTGAGAGATTGCCTTCCGGAGTGATTCGGACGATGTCACCGGTGCGATACCAGCCGTCGGCGGTGAACGCGCGAGCGTTGTGCTGGGGGGCGGCGAAGTAGCCCCTCGGGGTGTAGGGGCCTCGGGTGAGCAATTCGCCCGGCGTTCCGGGTAGTAGGGGACTGTCCTGCTCGTCGACGACGAGCAGTTCGTCGTCAGCACAGATGGGTCGCCCCTGCGTTTCGGTGACCACATCGTAGGGGTCGTGTAGCCGAGTGTAGTTGAGAAGCCCCTCGGCCATGCCGAAGACCTGCTGGACCTGGCAGTCAAAGCCCGTAATCAGGGAGCGCACCATCCCGTCGGGCAGCACGGAACCGCCGATCTGAATGACCTGGAGGCTGGCGAGATCGTCACTCGCGGAGGGCAGAGCATCCAGCCAGCGCTGTGCCACGGCGGGCACGACCGAGGTGACATTGACCTGCTCGCGCTCGATCTCGGCGAAGGCCGCCCGGGGCTCGGGGGACGGTAGCAGCACCACCATGCCGCCGTTCATGAGGGTGGCGAGTGCCCCTGGGCTGCCGAGGGCGAAGTTGTGGGCGATGGGCAGCGCGGCGAGGTATACGGTGTCGGCGTGGAACTCACAGACCTCGCCACTGCGCCGAGCGTTGTACTCGTAGTCGTTGTGAGTCCTGGCGATCACTTTGGGTAGCCCCGTAGTTCCGCCAGAGAGCAGGAACAGCAACACGTCCCTGGGGTCGGGGGGCGCCGCGTCGAGACGGTGCTTGCGTGCAGCCACCTCGTCCGCCTGGCGCATGAGCGAACGTAGATCGACGTGTTCCGGGTAGACGTGGTCCCCGACAACCATCACCGTGGCGGCCGAAGGGGTGTCGGCCGCCACGGTGGCGGCCAGCTGCTGATGCTCGTAGCCACGCCATTCGTCGCGGACGACGATCGCGGCGACCTCAGCCAGCTCGGCGAGATAGCTCAATTCGTGCTCGCGGTGGGGCATGAGAGCGAGCACAGGCGCCGCTCCCAGTCGTGCGCAGGCCAGCAGGACCACCACGAATTCCCAGCAGTTGGGCAGCTGTACCAGGATGGTGTCGCCTTTGCGCACACCGCTGCGCGCCAGCCCCTCAGCGAGAGCGTCGGAGCGTTCGGCGAGCTCACGGTAGCTCAGCCGGTGATCGCCGTCGACGACGGCGGTACGGGACCTGAAACGGTCCGCCCACTCCCACAGATAGGCGCCTAGGGGCCGGTTACGCCAGTAGCCTTTCGCACAGTAGTCCCTTGCCACTTCATCGGGCCAAGGTACGGTTCCGGGTCGGTTCATCAGCGTCTCCACATGCTTGTCGCAGTAGGGGCGGGAGCGCGGTCCGACGCGGCCTGGGCCAGGGGATCGGCGCCGAACCACGGACCGAATTCAGCCGACGAGCACCCCGTCGGCGGCGGGGGCGTACTCCTCATCGCTGTCAGATGCGGATTCGGCGCCTCCGGGGTGCAGGCGGTCCCACACCAGATCGGTGAGGAGCAAGGAGATCGCAGCGGTGTTGGGCCGATCCCACAGCAGCGTCGCCGCCAAGCGCACCCCGAATCGGCGTTCGAGATTGCGACGGATCACTACCGACATCACCGAGTCCAGTCCCAGTTCGGTCAGCGGTCGACGCGAGTCGAGGTCGGCGGCGGGAAGTTTGATCTCGCCGGCCACCACGGCGTCGACCTCTGCTCCAACAGCCTCGTACAGCTCCTCGCGGGACATGCCCTCCCACTGCGCATCGCCGGCCGCGGCGGGGATGTCCGTGTCCTCTTCAGCTGCGAGTTCACTCAGTAGCGACGGCCGGGTCATGGCGGGTTCCAGCGGGATGGTCCGTAGGAAGGCAAAGTAGCCCGAACTGTGACGCTCGGCGTACTCCCAGCTTTGGAACGCCTCCGTAGCCGATATGTCGGCCGTACCGCGCGCGGCCAACTCGGTGTCGATCACGGCCGAGGATGTGGACATGCCCAAGCCGCGCCACGACGTCCAGCCAAAGCTGACGGTGTCGTCGCCGCCGTTGGCCCTACGATGAGCCGCTAGGGCGTCGAGAAAGGCGTTGCCTGAGGCGTAGCTGGATTGTCCGGGCAGTCCCAGCAACAGGCCGCAGGAAGAGAACAGGATGAAGAAGTCGACACTGTTCGGAGGGAAGAGTTCGTGGAGGACCCAAGCACCCGCCGCCTTGGGGGCGACGACAGTACGCATCGACTCCTTGTCCAAGTCGCGCAGCATGCGGTTGTCTAAGACGCCAGCCGCGTGCACGATCCCCCGAATGGGGGGCAGCCCCAGCTCGGCGGGGCTGAGCAGCCGCTGTGCTTGCTCGCGGTCGGTAATGTCAAGCGCCACAGTACGCACGGTCACGCCGAGCGCTTCGAGTGACCTGACCCCCTCGATGCGGCGGCGTGTCTCGGAATCGCATACCGAGTCCCACTGCGCGCGCGGCGGCAATGCGGCACGTCCGGCCAGCACCAGCCGGTGCGCTCCGCGCCCAGCGAGCCAGTGGGCGACCTCAAGCCCCAGCATGCCCAGACCGCCGGTGATGAGGTAGGTCCCCTCCGGCCGGAACCGCTGGGGTGGGCGGGTGGGCTCGCTCGCCACCTGGGCGAGGCGCCCCACGTGGGCGCCTTCCTCGTCCAGCGCGACGACGTCCTCTCCGGGAGCGGCACGCAGCACGTCGAGGAGTTGGACTGCGAGTTTGTCGGGGGACTCGGCGAGGTCGAGGACGCCTCCCCACAGTTCGGGATGCTCCCCGCCGATCACCCGGCCGATCCCCCAGAGGGACGCGTGTCCTAGCGCCGCTTCGTCATGGCACTGGCGCACCCCTTGGGTAAGACACCACAGCTTGGGCTGTTCATCGGCAGCCGCGCCAGTGACGCCGAGGAGCCATTGGGCGGTCCGTGCCAGGAGCCAGGCGGAACGAATCGAGGCTTCGGGCCCCGACTCGCCTGCCCGGAGTGAGGCCGGTGCGACGAGCACCGCACTCGCCGCACCGATACGGTCGCGTAGAGCCGTAAGCTCCTCCGGGTCGGTCACGGCTGCGCAGGGCACCCCCATAGCGCGATAGCGGTCGCTGAGCATACGCACCGCTTCGTGGTCATCGCCCACGATGACCACGTCGCGCAACTCCACGGAATCGGCATCGGGCGCGGTGGCCAACGGGCGCCAGGCCATCTCGTGCACGATGCGGCGCGGGCTCGTCGCGGCGCCAGGGTCGCCGTCCAGGACGCCGTAGCGCAATCCCATCATGCGTGCCACCACGCGCCCGTCCTCGGCCGCGATGTCGACATTGACGGTGTCGGCAGCCGCACCCCCCTCGGCGACTCGGACGTGGATGAAGGCGCGGATGGGAGAAGAGTCGCTGCGCAGTGAGACACGGTCAATGTGGGCAGGCATCCGCAGCGTGGGCGGGCCGGGAAAAACTACAGAGGCGATAGACAGCGCCGCGTCCATGATGGCGGCCCAGCTCATGGGTTTTTCGTCGCTGGCATCGCCGGCCTTGACGGTGGCCAGCAACTGCTCGTCACCTTGCGCGAGTTCCTCGATCTGCCAGGGGAATCCCATGGCGGCGACGCCGATGCCGGCGAGCCGGTCGGTGACGAAATCCTCGGCTAAGCGCTCGCTGCAGTACTGTCTCAGCTCGGCTATGGCGAGGGCATGTGGGGGAGCGGGCGCAGGTGCGTCCACCGAGGCGGTGGTGTGGGTGAGCCACGCCTGCTCGCGCTCCAGGGGCTCCTCGACGTCGCCGTCCAACAGCCGAGAGGAAAGCCGGATCGTGCGCTCCTGGGTCACCACCTGTAGCTGGCGAGGGGCACTCACCGATACCGGGACCTTCAGCGACACATCGGTTAGGTCGGGACGCTGGGTGTCGGCGGAGGCAGCGGCGAAAAAGGTGTTGAGCAGAACCGCCGCCGGGATGATCTCCACTCCCCGCACCGGGTGGTCTCCCGGGTAGGGACGGCACGATTCGTCGAGATAAGTGTGCCACAAGGTTATCGGAGGGCTGGCGTTGACCTTGGTACGCCCGCCCAGCAGGGTGTGGCTGTCAACGTCGTGGCGCTGGCCACCGATGTTGTGACGCGGGCCGGACTCCGCCCAGTAGGGGGAATGCTGCCAGGCGTTGTGGGGCAACTCGGCGAGGGGCGCCGCGGGCCACAGGCGTGTCCAGTCGACCGAGGCGCCGTGGGCGTACAGCAGTCCCAGGTTGGTGAGTAGGCTTTCCCACTCGGGCCGGTTACGGCGCAGGGTGTGAGCGACACAGGCGTCGTCCACCTCAAGTTCGGCCAGTGTCTCGTTGATCGAGTGGGCGACGACTGGGTGGGCTGAGATTTCGAGGAACAGCCGGTAGCCGTCCTCGACCGCTGCGGTGACCGCCTCGGCAAAGCGGACAGGGTTGCGCAGGTTTTGCGCCCAGTAGCTGCCGTCGCGGGCAACAGTGGCGCGGGGGTCGTCGAGAGCGGTGGTGTAGAGGGGCACCTCGGGTGCCCCCACAACCATACCGGCTACGGCGTTGACGAGTTCGTCGAGCAGCGGATCCATGTGGCGGCTGTGAAAGGCTACGTCGGAATCCACCCGACGTACAGCCATGCCGCCGTCCTCCCACTCCTTGGCCACGTCCTCGACCGCCGAATGGTCTCCGGCGATCACCGTGGAGGACGGTGAGGCGGCGATCGCGGCGACCACGTCTTGGGCCCCACGCTCATGGCACAGCCGGGAGCGCACTTGGTCGAACGGCAGGCTAACCATGGCCATGGCGCCCTTGCCCGAAGCATGACGCAGCAGGCGCGAGCGTCGGCACACCAGGTGCGCCCCGTCATGAACGGAGAGCACGCCCGCAGTGACGGCAGCGGCGATCTCACCGACCGAGTGCCCGATCACAGCCGCGGGGTAGAGCCCGCGGTCACGCCAGACGGCGGCGAGAGCCACTTGTGTCGCGAAGATCATCGGCTGGATCTGGTCGACGGTGTGGAAGTCGCCTTCACTGAGAGCATGCCGCGGGGTGAAGCCAAGCTCCGCTTCGAAAATCGGGCCGATGTCATCGAGGACAGCGGCGAACACCGGCTCCTCGGCCAGCAGTTCACGCCCCATACCGATCCACTGCGATCCGTGACCCGAGAAGACCCATACAGTGCCACTGGTCGGCGGGGCCAGCACGGTTCCGGTGGCCACACCTGCCGTGGGGGCGCCGGCTGCCAGGGCACGCAACCGCTCGGCCAACTCGGTATGATCGGCAGCCACTGCTGTGGCGCGGTGGGTGAGAGGACTGCGCCGCACGGCCAGGGTGTGTCCGACAGAGGGCAGGGCGGGATTCTCCTCTTCCACGTAGTCGGCCAGTCGTGCCGCGTACTCACGTAACGCCGACTGCGTGGCACCGGAGAGCGGGTAGGCGGCGGCCGAAGCCCCACGGTCGACCTCCACCGCGGTGGTGGTCTCCAAGGGATCCGGCGGCGCTTCCTCCAGAATGACGTGAGCGATCGTGCCGCCATAGCCGTAGCCGGAGACGCCAGCCAGTCGCGGCTGACCGGCAGGCTGCCACGGCGTTGGCTGTGCGACCACCTTCAGCCCGGCGCTCTCCCAGGGGATGCTGGGGTTGGGGGTCTCGAAGTTGGCGGTGGGCGGGATCTCACCGTGCTGGAGGGCGAGTACTGTCTTGATCACGCCGGCAATGCCGGCTCCGGCTTCGAGATGGCCGATGCTGGGCTTGACAGAGCCGATGAGGCATGGCTGCTCAGCGGGACGGCTGGCGCCGAAGACGGCCGCCATCGCGGTGGCCTCGATCGGATCGCCAGCTCGGGTACCGGTGCCGTGGGCCTCGATGTAGTCGACCGATTCGGGTGCCACGCCGGCATTACGGTAGGTCTGGCGCAGCAGGTGCTCTTGGGCCTGGCTGCTGGGAGCCATGATGCCGTTGGTCTTGCCATCCTGATGGACGGCGCTGCCGCGCAGAACGGCAAGTACCCGATCGCCATCGGCTTGGGCGTCACTGAGTCGCTTGAGAGCGACGACTCCGGCGCCTTCGCCGCGCCCGTAGCCGTCAGCGGCGGCGTCGAAGGATTTCGACCGTCCGTCGGCGGAGGTGGCCCCGGCAGCGTCAAGAACCATGGTCAGCCCGGGACCGGCCATGACCATCACCCCACCCGCGAGTGCCAGCGGGCTCTCTCCGGCGCGCAGGCTCTGACAAGCCAGATGGAGTGCGACCAAAGAGGAGGAGCAGGCCGTGTCCACGGCCATGGAGGCGCCCCTAAGGTCGAGGGTGTAGGAGACGCGGTTGGCGACGGCGCACATCGCACCACCGATGCCGGTCCATGCCTCGATGCGGGGGAGGTCTTCGAGGAGTCGCCGACCGTAGTCGTCGGAGCCGACACCGATGAAGACGCCCGTGTCGGAGCCGCTGAGCTGATGCGGTGGGACACCGGCGTGTTCGAGGGCTTGCCAGGAGACCTCAAGCACCATGCGCTGCTGCGGATCCATCAGCCCGGCCTCGCGCGGGGAGATGCCGAAGAAGTCGGCGTCAAATCCCTGGATGTCGGAGAGGAACCCTCCGAAGCGCGTGGTACTGCGCAGCGCCGCTTCGTTCTCGGGTGCGGCCTCGGCATAGGGGTCCCACCGACCCGTGGGGACCTCGCTGATAGCGTCCTCACCGGCACGCAGAAAACTCCAGAAATCGTCCGCGGAGTTGACGTTCCCCGGAAAACGACAAGACATTCCGATTATGGCAATCGGCTCCGGCCTCCCCGGACGACCGGCCTCACCGCCAGTGTAATCGACCACTGATGACCACCCTTCCTTTTCCTGAAAAGCCCTTTCCCTCAATACTCAGATCTAGTGCTTGCTTGGCGCTTGTACGGAGTTTGAACATCGAGCGGCAATGATTTTCACTACAAAAGATGCGCTGTATTTCAACTGGTCAAACACTAGGCATTCCACAACTTTTCCTAGGAGAGAAACGGCCGAACTTAACCGTTCCTCGGGACTCGTAGCCCACGAATCTCCCACTCCATTCACCCTGAACTCCGTTTGCAACCGGATGCTCGTCCCATAAATTCGGCCAGCAGAGAATCATGCCGAAGCAACGGCGACGGATTACCGGTTGCGGGCCGCGGCCACTCATGGAGCAGATATCCCACTCAATGATCCGCCACAGGATGATCGACTTTGACCCGGCTATTGACTTCCATGAAAAAGAAGTTCTGATCGGGGGCAGCGCGACCTCGATGACCGCGGACATATGTAGGTAGCTGTGCTCGGGGAGCGGCGCGTCTTCGGAGTTTCTCCATGATCGGTGCTCCCGTCCTTGGGCGCGGCGAATCGTCAGTGGAGAAGGGAGGCGATCCGAAACTCCTCCCGCCTTCTAGACGGGTCATGGTCGAGATGGGGACGATCGCGGCGCGGCAGCGGCCAAGCAGCGACGGCGTCGACCCTGCCGGTGAGAATGGCGATGTGCATCCGGGTGGGCCAGTCGTCCTCGCCCGGGCCGGCAGGGCGAGCCAACGCCCATCCGTCGGGGCCGTCCAGCACTACGGGCAGCCGGATCTGGGAGCGTAGCCTGTCGGCGCGGTCGAGGAGTTGGTGCCAGCCGTCGATGTCAGTGAGCGGCACCCGGGCACGTAGGTGAAAGGCCGACGCGCCTAGGCGGGAGAGTTCCTGGACGAAAGTGTTGTCCTGGCCGTTGGCTGCCGACCAGGGGGCTGCGGCGTAGGCATGCATACCGACGACGACGGTGAAATCACGTGCCGACTCGGCCACCCAGGCGCGCACGGCGGACTTGTCGATCTCGTCCGCGAGAGGCAGGGCGCATTCGAGGAGGCGGATACCGGTTCGGGCGGCCAGATCCCGCACCTTGTCGTCGTCCAAAGCCACGACGGCCATCACGGCCGCTCCCAAGTCGGTGAGCCTGCGTACGGTCTCGCACCATAGTTCGGCCTCGCTCCCGGCATCGGTCTCCGGAATACCGCTTGGGGCGGCTGAGCCGGTCCAGTCGAGAGCCAGGAGCGCGCTTCCCGCTTCGGCGTAGGCAAGCGCGGCGCGCCGCTGCGCTGCACCACGGCTGGCAACGTAGGTGGCTATACGGTTGACTAGCGCGATCTCGCCAATGTCGCCGGGCTGGGCCATGGCGTTACAGGCGGTGGAGGCACTGGAGGCTTGGGCGTCGCCACCGGTTGTTTGGCGGTCAGAAGCCGCGTCCTCGATGAACTGTGACTCGGCCGCTTCAACCTGCTCGGGGTGACGACGGCGCAGACCAGCGTAGTTGATGGCTCCAGCGCGGGTGAGGAAGTGCATGCCGAACTGGGCAGCGGGCATGTGCATGCGATACCGGAAGGTCTCCCACCAGCGCATGCTGGGTTCTGCGATGCGTTGGGTGCGCGCTGTCTCAGGACGTCGCTGCCGCTCATAGCTAGCGAAAGCCTGGGAGGGGCTCTGATGCTGACGCAGAGCCCGGGCCAGGGTGATGGCGTCCTCCATCGCCATCTTTGTGCCCGACCCCACGGAAAAGTGGGCGGTGTGAGCGGCGTCGCCGAGAAGCACCATGTTGTGGCGCGACCACACGCCGCGCCGCACGACACGGAAGGCAGACCACTTGCTGTTGTTGGCGAGCAGGGGTGCGTACCCCAGAGGCTCGCGGAATATCTCGGCGAGGAGACTCTGCGAATAGGTGTCACTGTCGCCGGGGCGCAGGGCACGGGCGGTGGACTCGGCCATACCTGCGGCATGCCAGGTGGTGACATCGGTCTCCACGATAAACGTGCTCATTCCCTGTTCGTGGGGGTAAGCGTGGGCTGCGAACGGGCCGAACTCGGTGTCGACGAAGGGGAATGTGACTGCGTCGAAGTGGGCGGGGGTACCGAACCAGATGAACCTTGCGGCGGCGGTGTCGTCACGCTCCTGCTCGTCAGGCCCTAACCGGTCACGGTTGCGCGAGTTGGCACCGTCGGCGATGGCCACGATGTCGGCAGGGCCGACATCGGCGGGAGCTTCAGTATTAAAGCGCAGGTCGGCGCCGACCTGTATCGCCTGCTCCTGGAGTATCTGCAGCAGTGTCTTGCGGGCGACGGCAGTGAAGCCGTACCCAGGGTAGCGCAGTCGGGTTCCGTTGTGGCGCAACTCCATGTCGCTCCACTGGATACTGGCGCCGACGATACGCGCGTGACTCTGCGGATCGGCCTCGCGGAAGGCGTCCATAGTACGGTCGGAGAAGACGACGCCGAAACCGAAGGTGGAGTCGGCGGGGTTGCGCTCGTAAAGGACAACTTCTGTGGTTGGATCGTGCAGTCTGATCAGGCGAGCCAGGAACAGACCGGCGGGCCCACCACCGATGATCGCTATCTTCAGCGCTCGCATGGCACCTCTTTTCGATCTCCAGGAGCAGTGCGCACAGTCGGCGTCAGGAGAGAACCATCGGTTCCTCGGCCTGGTTCAGATGTTCGTAGAACGGACATCCCCAGACAGGCTCGAAGGGGGCGAAGGTGTCCCAGCGGCTTTCCTTGCGTAGCTCAAGGTTGAGTGCGTTCTTGTCACTCCAGAAGTCACCGCTGACCAGCCGTACAAGCCATTTGTTGGTGGCGAGCCCGTCTCCGGCGAGGTCCATGCCGACGGACTGCAGGAAGGGTCTGAGGTTGTAGTCGTACTCGTAGTAGGCGTGAATCAGCCGGGCGTAGATGTCATAGCCCGTCTTATAGAAGTTGGTGTAGTCGAGCTGGAGCTGTTCCTCACGTTCGGGCTCGGCCAGGATGGCGTGGGTGGTATCGGCAGCTCGTATGGCGGTGGTCATGGCGAGGAACACCCCGCCGGAGAAAATCGGGTCGAAGAAGCAGGCCGCGTCACCGACCATGAACCAGCCGGGGCCGGCCATGGTGTCGGAGTAGTAGCAATAGTCGGCCTCGACATGGAGCGGGGTGTGAGGGCGGGTACCGGTGATGCGCTGCTCGATTCGCCCGATACGTGAGACGTGGTCGTTGAACACCGCTTCGCGGTCGCGCCCGCTGTTCCGCAACACGTCGCGGGGCATGACAGCGCCGACGCTGATCGTGTCCGACCAGATGGGGATGGCCCAGACCCAACCGTCCTTGTGTCCACCAATCTGGATGTCGCCCTCAACACCGGGGTTGTAACGCTCATCCATGTCCGTGAAATGGCGGTAGAGTGCCACCATACGCAGGCTCTCGGGGTATCTGCGCAGGCCGAACGTCTGCGCGACCTTGCTAGCCCGGCCTCCGGCGTCGATAACGAACCGGGAGCGGACCGTATGGGAGCCTCCACCATGGTCGTAGCGCACCCCTACCACGCGGCCGTTCTCGTGCAGTAGCTCTTGGACCACTGCCTCCTGGATGAAGTGGGCACCGCACTCTTGGGCGAACTCGGAGAGAATGCGGTCGAAGTGGGCACGTTCGGTCTGGAACGTGGTCGGGTGACGTCCCTCTCCCTGTTCGCTGAAAGGGATTCGCCCGTGCTTGTCACCACGCTTGCCGCCGCTGAACTCGGCGCCGTACTTGACGACGTATCCCTGCTCCTTGATGCGTTCCAGCACACCCAGTTTCTCGAAGATCGCGTTGCATGGGGGGAGAAGGGACTCGCCGATGTGGAAACGGGGATGAGTGCGGCGTTCCAGGAGCAGCACCGAGTGGCCGGATTGAGCGAGCCGAGCGGCGGTCGTTGCGCCGCCGGGGCCAGCGCCGATCACGACGACGTCGACGGTTTCGGGGGGAGCTTCAAGCGAGAGTGCCATGTGCAGTGTTCCTCCCATATCGAGGCGGTTTTCAGCGGTACGGAGCGTGGTGGAGAGGGCTGCTCAGGCGGCGAAACTGTCGAGCAGCAGTCCCTGCCGAGGCGCCGGATCTTCCAGCGTCGGATCGCCGTTGAGCAGGGCAGAGTGCAAGCGTTGCAGCTTGGGCGAGGGATCGATCCCAAGTTCCTGGGCGAGGGTGGTGCGCAGCCGGTCGAAGATCTGGAGTGCCTGCCAGCACCGGGAAGAGCGATACAGGGCGACCATCAGCAGGGCGTGCAGGTTCTCGTGATAGGGATTGGCGGCAACGATCTCACTGAGTTCACCGACGATGTCGAGGTGGCGCCCCAAGCGCAGCTCGGTCTCCATGAGCTGCTCCACAGCTTCGAGCCTGGCGTCGGAGATACGGGTGATGTGAGACTGGAGAAGGTGACCGGCGTCGATGTCCAGCAGGACGGGGCCCCGCCAAAGGGACAGGGCAGAACGCAGCAGCCGGGAGGCGCGCTCGTCGTCGCCCTCCCTACGAGCCTGGCGCCCCTGCGGCAGCAGTGTTTCAAACCTGCGCAGGTCGATCCAGTCGTCAGGGATCTCCAGTAGATAGCCGCCGTGCCGGGTGACCAAGGGGTTCTTACCTCTGCTGGCACCGGGACCAGCCAGTCCTCGCCTGATTTTGGCGATGTAGCTCTGCAGGGTGACTTTTACACTACGCGGCGGCTGCTCATCCCAAAGCTCTTGGACGAGCTCAGAAATCCGAACAACGCAATTCGCTCGAACCGCCAGAAGAGCGAGCACCTTCCGTGGCTTCTGGGCCACGGGAACCACCGATTCGCCATGGATATTACAGGCCAGCGACCCCAATACACTTATCTCCATATATGCTCCCCCTACAGATTGAGCATAGAATCGAAAAACAATTCGAAACCCATTGGCTCATGCATGAGACAAAAGGAGAAACGTCGATCACCTAGAATGATCGGCATATCATCACTCTAAGGCCGCCCACAACGCCACCACAAGACGATGGAACGAAAGTAGCATGCGGCGAACCAAAAGGGGAGCCGGAGAACCGTGTACAAGCCGTATCCTGCGGATCATTGCCTATGCCACCTGATCAAGAACTGGAGATTCAGGACGGTGGCTGATGCCGCTTTCCAGCCACTCGGGAAGCGCGTACCGATAGATCGGCATGGCGACAGCCGTGGTCACGACTGCAACGAGAACGAGAACTGAGAAGAGGCCTTGTGTGATCAGCCCCTGAGATAGGCCGATGTTGACGAATATCAGGATCATCAACCCACGGGCGTTCATGAGGCCGCCTACGGCGTAGGACTCCCGCCACGAGAACCCGAACCCTCGCATCGGCAGCGCGCACCCGAAGAACTTGCCGATGAAGCCGGCTAGCAGAACGGCTACGAAAGGCAGAACCAAGGTGGGGGTGACGACACCGAGGAGGTTCGTGTTGAGGCCGGAGAAAGCGAAAAAGATCGGAAGCAGCAGGACGGAAACCACGTCCATCATCTTGCTGTGCAGGGCTTCACGGAACACCCTGTCACGTGGCATCGCCAGCCCGGCGATGAACCCACCGAAAACCGAGTAGATGCCTATGTAGTCGGTGAATAACCCTGACGCCAGAACGACGATGACCACGGTGTACATCCCGTCGTAGCCCAGGGCTCCCCGCCTTGCCACGCGCGCCCCCAGGGGGTGGAGCAGCCGCGAAACTCCGAACAGCATGAACACGACGAAGCCGCCCGCGGACGCGATCGTCCATAGAGACTGCCATACCCCTGCCCCGCTGTGCAGCGAAAGAAGGACGGCCAGCAAGCACCAGGCAGCGGCATCGTCGATGGAGGCCGCCACCAAAGCGAGCCGACCCAACGAGGAATTCTGCAGCCTTCTCTCGTAGAGAATACGAGCCAGCATAGGAAAAGCAGTGAGGGAAAGCGCACCTCCAAGAAATAAAGCGAATTCCACTCTGGTCACGTCGGACCCTGAGAGCTCCCGATAACTAACAAACCCGACGATCGCCCCCAAAAGCAACGAGGGAAGCATCCCCGAAACAGCCAGCAGCGTGGCACGTTTTCCCCGAGGATCACCATTTCCATGATCGACTCCGACGCCAACGAGAAACATATAAAATGTGAGACCGACAGTACTCAGTACATACAGGACGGATTTGACCTCCTGCGGGAAGAGGATATTCTGGCTGCCCGGCCACATCAGCCCTAGCAGCGTAGGACCGAGAAGAATTCCGGAAATCATCTCACCGAGCACTCGAGGCTGCCTCACCACTAATGCCAGCCGACCACAGAGCGCGGACATCGTAAGAATAATCACCAACGCCAGCAATATTCTTATTGCCAGCGCCAGATTCTCATCGACTGTCGCCGGAAATATCGAATCCTCCACCGGTCTCCTCTGCCACCTGAAACCCAGCGCCTTAGAATGGACACGTCCAGCGTCACAGCAAAAATTTGAGTGTCATGTGTAGCGGTGCTTGAGTCGCCGGGTACGGGAGCGGTGGCTGCCGGTCATACCGCGGTGGTTCGCGGCGAGCACGACATAACCGGCGACGGTGCGGGTAGACGGCGGCGCATGGAAGACAGTGGTGGTTTCGCTGTGCCCGGCGGTGCGACCGCCTGCCACGGGCTGCGCGCAGGCGCGTCGGCGAAGGGAGCGCGCACGCGCACGGCCGTCTCCCCTGTCGGGGGTGGGAGGGGGCGGCGGCACGCCGGGCGGGGGCGGCGGGCGGCGGCCAAAGTGTGGGCCCGGCTGGGGCTGGCGGCGCGCGGGGCCGCGTTGGTCAGTGTCCTCGGGCTACTGCTGACGGGGCAGTGGCTGGCCGCGTTGGGTTTCGCACTGATCCTGCTGGCGCTGCTGCTGATCTGGCAGCGTCGGGTGCCGGTGGCCGTCGACGCGGTGTTCGCCTCGGTCACGGTGGTCGCGGCGTGGGCCAATGTCGAGAGTTGGTACCAGCAGGTGCCCGGAGTTGACATGCTCATCCATCTGCTGCTGACGGGCAGCGGAGGCGTGGTGGGGCTGTTTGCGCTGGTGGAGCTCGGTGGTCTGCCGGCGCTGGAAGATTCCTCGGGGCGGGTGCGCCGCTGGGCGGTGGTGCTGTGGGTGGTGATGGTGGGGATCACCGGTGCGATGGTGTGGGAACTCTACGAGTGGTGGATGGACCTAGTGACCCAGGAGTTCCCTGCGAGGCACCATGACGTGCGTACGGATCTGGTTGCCGGCACGCTGGGAGCTCTGGCCGCGGGCCTGGCCGTGGCGCTGGGGCCACAGCGGTGGCGGCGCAGGGCGCGGTAGGGCCGCCCCAGCGGGCGAGACCGCGCGGGGTAAACCGCGTGTCTCGGCACAGCCGGCCCTAGCGGCAGCCTGGCGGCGCTGAAGGGGTGAGACGGGCTGGTCCCGCTCAACCGTCGCGGGCGGCGAGCGGGGCGACGGCCCCAGTGGATGGTGACCGGGGCCGTCGTGGTGGCGTGGTCAAAGGTCGATCCCGAAGGTTATCTCCAGAGCTTCCTCGACGATCTCTTCGGTGTCGCCTTCGGCCACGGCCTCGACGAACTCGGCCAGGTCCTCGCCCTCAGGGTCCATAACGCCCTCCTCAGGGTGATTGGGGGGAATGACGCCCCCAGGTATAGCCCGTGGCGGTGGTTCTCGCCACCCCTATGGGGCAACCGGCGCGAGGGGGTGAGCTGAGGCCGTTGCGGCGACGTTGGCCAAGGCCGGCAGGTGGCCCCTACACCCCGCTAGGGCGGGAGTGGGGCTCCTGGTCGCCCCATGGGGCCGAACGCACAAGGTGTGGGGTGTCGTCGGCTGGGTCGGTCTGGTCGGGATGCTCGTCCGGGGTGCCGCTGCGGTCCCGGAGTTCGTCGAGGACTTCGGGTAGTAGATCGCCGAGGACAGGGGGCATGTGGTCTGGGGCGGCCGAGTGCGTCACCGGCAAGGTCACTCCCACGTAGGCAGGTCCTGTGCAACGAAACGAGTAGCCGTAAGACCGCCCGTGCGACTGAATAGTGATGCCGTCGCGCCCGGCCGATCTTTTTCCGTCTGAGTCGATCTGCCCGGTCGTGGGCGCGTTGATGTGAGGAGAAAGCGAACCGCTTGCGACAATTCGACATCGCTGTCCCAACAAATTCACGCGCCTGTCGCAATTGTCCTGATTTGTCACACTCAGCTCTGGGGGTGACGCGCCGGCCCCAGGGATGGCCGCGCCGCCTCGCGCTCGACGCCGCCGACCGGTGCGAGGAAAGGACGAAGCACCATGAACTGGACACTCGAAGTGGTGGCGGTTCCCGTGACCGACGTGGAGCGGGCGAAGAGCTTCTACCGGGACCAGGTCGGCTTCCGCCTCGACCACGACACGTGGGCCACTGAGACGATGCGCGTGGTCCAACTGACCCCACCCGGGTCGGCCTGCTCGATCGTGGTGGGCATAGGGCTCATCGAGTCGGCGCCGGGCTCGCTGAAGGGACTGCAACTGGTCGTGCCCGACATCGAGGCGGCGCGTGCCCACCTGGTGGAGCACGGCGTGGCGGTCAGCGAGATCCAGCAGTTCAGCACCGCCGACGGGGGAACGTTCGTGTTCTTCGACGACCCCGACGGCAACGGCTGGGCGGTACAGGAGATCCGTGCTCGCGCCCGCGGCTGAGCCCCGGCCGGGCGGAAACGGAAGCGACGTGAGCCCGCGGCGCGCCCACGGGTGTCGAGGCCGCCGCCGGCCGGCTATGACGGGCATCGACGGTTCCGGCGGGCCACAGCCGGGCGCTGGGCAACCCGGTGCCGCGTAGCGTTAGGCTGCCGCGCGTAACCGGGTGAGGGGAGACAACGAACTGTGGCTGAGGTGACGCGGAAGACGCCTCGGGTCGTGGTGCTGGGCATGGGCGGCACGATCGCGATGGCCGCGGGAGAGGAAGGCGGGGCCGTACCCGCGTTGCGCGCGGCCCAACTCATGGCGGCCGTCCCCGGGCTGGCCGAGACCGGGATCGAGGTGGAGGTCGAGGACGTCCGTCAGCTTCCGGGAGCGGCGCTGGCCGCCGAGGATGTGGCCGCCCTGGCCACGACGATCGAACGGCGGTTGGCGGATGGAGTCGACGGTGTCGTGGTCAGCCAGGGCACCGACACCATCGAGGAGAGCGCCTACCTGCTCGACCTGCTGCACACCGCTGCCCAACCGGTGGTGGTCACCGGCGCCATGCGTCTGCCCGGCCAGGCCGGTGCCGACGGCCCGGCCAACCTGCTGGCCGCCGTGCAGGTGGCCGCCGCCCCGCAGGCGCGCGAGCGGGGTGTACTGGTGGTGCTGGCAGAGCAGATCCACGCCGCCCGCTACGTCCGCAAGACCCACACCACGAGCACCACCGCGTTCCGCTCCCCCGACGCCGGCCCGGTGGGTTACGTGGTCGAGGGCGAGCCGCGGCTGCTGGCGGAGCCGCAGCCGCGCACCGTGGTGCCGCACCCCGGGCGAGGGCCGTGGCCACCGGTGGCGCTAGTGACGCTGACCATGGGCGAGGACGGCCACCTGCTCGACGAGTTGGCCGAGCGGGTGCGGGGGGTGGTTATCGCCGCGATGGGAGCCGGCCACGCGCCCAAGCGGATCGTGAGCACGCTGGAGGAGTTGGCGCGGCGGGTCCCGGTGGTACTGGCCTCGCGCACCGGCGCCGGGAGCGTGCTGTCGACCACCTACGGTTTCGCCGGCTCCGAGCAGGATCTGCTACGGCGCGGCCTGACCCGCGCCGGGTTCCTCGACCCCCTCAAGGCACGGGTGCTGCTCCAGGCGCTGTTAGCGGTCGGCAGCGACCGCGACACCATCGCCGCCGCCTTCGCCGCCGCCGGCGAGCACCACCCCACCCAGCCGTGGCCGTTCCCGCCGCCCCCGGCCGCTCCTCGAGAGTGAGCGCTCATCCCCGCGGCTGCCCCCACCCATCGGCCGCTGACAGGCTCGCTGAGGTGCGGAAGGGGCTCTGCGAGGTGCCAACGCGCCCGTGGGTGGCCAGTGCGGTTTTCCGCCCACAATGAAAAAGGCTTCTTCGGTTTCCGCCCACAATGAAAAGAGCTTCTGCGGCTCTGCGGCGCCGACCATGATCGGCTCATGCGACTCACCAAGTTTGGGCACGCCTGCGTACGGTTGGACAAGGACGGCCGGGCCATCGTGATCGACCCGGGGAAGATGACACCGGAGCCCGAAGCCATGGCCGGCGCCGAGGCAGTGCTGATCACGCACGAGCACTTCGACCACGTCGACACGGAACGCCTCCACGCGGCCGTGGCCGACGCCCCCGAGCTGACCGTCTACACCTGCCCCGGAACGGCCCGGCACCTGAGCGGGCTGGAGGATCGGGTGCGGGTGGTCGGCGCCGGCGACACGTTCTCCGTAGCCGGCTTCGAGGTGCGGGCGGTGGGAGAGAAGCACCACCCCAGCCACCCGGATATGGAGCCGGTCGACAACGTCGGGTTCCTCGTCGACGGGGAGGTCTTCCACCCGGGCGACGCGCTGACCGTGCTCGATGTGCCGACGCTGCTGGTGCCGGGGCAGGCGCCGTGGTTGACGGTGCCCGACCTGATCGGCTACCTGCGCGCGGTGAGACCGCGCCGGGCGTTCGCCGTCCACGACGGGCTGCTCAACGAGTGGGGACTCATGGTGCTCGACAGCGTCCTCGCCAGCGAGGCCACGGGGCTCGACACCGAGATCCGCCGACTCCTGCCCACCGAGAGCGTGGAGCTGTGACGAACCATGCCGCAGATATGAAAATTCTCGTCTGATATTCGCTTTTCTGTTTTTTCCGCTCGTCATAGCGGCGGGAATGGCAGGCACCACCTATCCGGTATGCCGTGGTTCATGCCGATTCATACCGTTGTCGTGACGTCGCGTCGAACAATGCGCGGGTCAGCGCACCAGCTGACGATGTACAGCGGCACTAGCACGGATACCGCAGAGAGGGTGAATCCATTGCTGAAGGACACGATGCGGCGCGTCGTCACCCCGGTTCTCATGGGTGGCGCCATCGCCGCCGTCGCGGGGGGCGCGGCCTTCGCCGTCACCGAGTACCCCGAGGGCGGGGTCTGGGAGCACGGCGTGGAGTACGGCACGGTGTACTCGAACTACTACCACTCGTCGACCTGCCACAGCTCGACCGCCGTGGGCGACTACACCGACCGGGACACCGCCGGCGCCGGCGAATGGTCGTACGCCTCCGCCCCCAAGACCTCCTTCATCGAGGCGACCGCCTACAGCACCTCCTGCTGAGACGGTCCCGCTCGCTTGGTTTCCTAGCGAGAGCGTGAGAGGACCCGGTTCGCCGGCGGTGCTCTACCGCCGGCGAACCGGGTGCGCCGTCCGGGCCGCCGTCGTCAAAGGACCACAGCACACGAGAAGCACGCCCGCGCTTTTCGGTATTGGAAAGACTCGTGCCGCATCGAAGCATCGCATTCACCCACGCCGCCTTCCTGGTGTTCTCGGCGGCGCTGGCTTTCCTGGTCATGCGGGGACTCGACGAGAACAGCATCGTGGGCCAGTCGGCGGTCCTGTGGGTCAGGGACTCCGACGGCTCGGCGAATAGTTCCCAGGTCGTGAACACGGTCGAGTCGTTCGGACGCGACCACCGGATCACCGTCGGGCGCAAGGTCGCCGACCTGCGCGACCCCGGCGGGCGCCGGCACCTCTACCTGACCACCGCCGCCGCCGACTCCGCTGCCGCGTCCTGGCCGGCGGAGGGCTATCCCGCCTTCGGGCGCGCCGTCGACACCGAGGTGCACCCCTTCACAGAACTCGACCAGCGCGACCCACGCGGGTTCTACTACATCTTCGGGCCACGGCACTATGTCTACGATCTGGCCGACGAACTGTCCGCGCTCGGCCTGCGGGGCGAGGTGCAGCCGGCGATCACCCTGCACGACTGGCTCGGGGTCTTCGGCGACGGCCCCCTGCCCGCCGCGTTCAACGTCGCCATCCTGTGCGGGATCGTCGCCGTCGGCTCGGGTGTGCTGCTCAACGCCAAGGCTTACGGTGTGCTGCGGTTGCAGGGGAGATCGTTCAGTCGCATCCTGCTGGGCGACCTGGGACGGTTAGGGCGGTTCTGGCTCGCCGCGCTCACTGCCACGGCCGCCGCGACCGTGGGTGTTCTCGGTTTCTACAACGGGCTGGCGCAGTTCGGGATGTTCGTGCGGGTGGCGCTGTTCTTCCTCGCGATATTCACCCTCGTGGGCCTGGCCACGCACGTGGCTGCGCTGACCCTGCTCCACGGCACCGACGTCCTGGGGGCACTCAAGGGCAAGGTGCCGGCCCGGCTGGCCACGGCCGGCGCCTACGCGGCCCGCATCCCCGCGATGCTGCTGGTGTCGGGCATCCTCGGCGCCACCCTGGTGTCCCTGGGGGAGATGCGGGAGTACCAGGACAGCCGCGCGGCCTACGAAGAGGCCGGCGACGCGACGCAGATCTTCATCACCGGCAGCGTCAGCGACCAGGAGCGGATGGACACGGTCATCGGTTCGTGGCTGCGCCGGGCCGGCGCCGCGGGACAGACCGTGCTCGTCGGCCAGGAGCGGCCAGAGCAGTTCGTCCCGCAGGGGTCGCCGCCGCCCGCGTTCGAGGTGCTCGTCGTCAACGACACCTATCTGGAGCAGCAACCTGTCCTGTCCCCTTCCGGGGAACGCTACGGAGCGTCCCGGGGCGGGCAGAATCGGGTGCGTGTCCTTGTGCCCGAGACGCTGCATCGCCGGTCGGCGGACATCATGGCCGGGGTCACCGGCTGGGTGGACTTCCAGACGCGAGACAACCGGGACCTCCAGGTCGACATCGAGCGGCTTCCCACCGAAGCGGGGCAGTCGATGTTCACCTACGGCTCGGAGTTGCCCGGGGCAACCGCCGCGGACTTCGTCGACGACCCGGTAATCGTGGCCGTCCCGAACGGCTCCGACGTCCTCCACGACATGTCCTACTTCGACTACGCCACGCAGGAGGCGATCGTTTTCGACGATCCGCGCGACGTCTCGGCAGCCATCTCCGAACCTCCGCTGTCGACTTATGTCAACGGCATGCAGCCGGTCGCCCAGCAGGCCGCCGAGGAGTACCGGGATCTGGTGGGCGACTTCCGGCTGGAGGTGTTCAACCTGGCGGCGGGCGTCCTGGTCGTGTTCATCACCGGGATCAGCGTGTGCATCATCCACACCCGCAAGAACGCCCAAGGGATCTTCGCCCGCCACATCAGCGGCTGGACCTTCGCCGCCACCCACCGCCGGCTGCTGACCGTGGAGGCGCTGCTCGCCTTCGCCTTCGTCGGATGGGCGACGTGGGACACCGTGTCCCGGCTCAACCAGCCGGCCACCCTCAGCGGCCGGCAGCCGGGGCCGCCGGTCACAGGCGCGGAACCCTTCCTGGCGCCGGGGCTGGCCGCGGTGAGCCTGGCGCTGATGGTAGCGGTGCTGGTCGTCTTCCACCGCCGCATCATCCGCGAGGGCGCCGCCGAAGCATGACCGCCGCTCCCATATCCCCGTCCGGCCACGACACCCCTGGGAAAGCGCCGATGATCTCGATCGAGAACCTGTCCAAATCCTTCGGCCCGCGCACCCTGTGGTCGGAGGTCAACCTCACGATCCGACCCGAAGAGATGCTGGCGCTGGTCGGCCCTAGCGGCACGGGCAAATCCACCCTGCTCAACTGCCTCGGTCTACTGGAGACCACCGACAGCGGCCGCATCCTCGTCGACGGCCACGACATCACCCGACTGAGCATCTCGGCACGGCGTCGGTTCCGCCGCGACAACCTGGGCTACCTGTTCCAGAACTACGCCCTCATCGACAACGCCACGATCGCCGCCAACCTCGACGTCGCCACCGACGCCGGACGCCTCCGCCCGGCAGGGCGCCGCGCCGGCCACCACGAGGCCCTGGAACGCGTCGGCCTGGCCGGCCGGGAGAAAGAGAAAGTCCACTACCTCAGCGGCGGCGAACAACAGCGCGTAGCCCTGGCCCGCCTCATCGTCAAAAAACCTTCGCTGGTGCTGGCCGACGAACCCACCGGCGCGCTGGATAAAGACAACACCGCCCTCGTCGTCGACGTGCTGCGCGACCTGAGCCACACCGGCTGTGCCGTCGTCATCGCCACCCACCAAGACCACGTCCGCGACAGTTGCGACACCGCCTTCGCCGTCGACACCGGCCACCTCACCCACACCACCCTTCCAGAGGTGAACGTGGGCAACGGCAGTCACCGACAATAAATACAACCACAAAACCGTCAATCGTGACATAAAAGGCAAATAGTCACGTATCACCAAGAGTATGGACATTGCAACCACATCGCTAGTAATCTTCCCGCCGTGTGCGCTGGAGCACCGTATGTGATCATGTGACATTTCCATGTGAGCCGGGGAGCAGGAATTGCCGTTCACGGTTCTGGGGCCGCTGGGCTGCGAGCATGCGGGCGAGCGAATCGGGCTTCCCAAAGGAAACTCCGCGGTGGTGCTGGCGATGCTGCTGGTCAACGCCGGAAGAGTGGTGGCGGTCGACACCCTGGTTGACGCGATCTGGGGCGAACGACCGGTGGAGACAGCGCACAAGCAGGTCCAGATGCTGATCAGCGGACTGCGTAGGTGCCTGGCGCCGCTGGGCGAGGTCATCGCGACCGTGGGAACCGGCTACGCGCTCCAGGTGGCTCCCGAAGAAGTCGACGTCCAACTGTTCGAGCGCCGGGTCGCGGAGGGGCGGGCGGCCGTAGGGCGCGAGGAGCCACAGCAGGCCGCCTATCTTTTCTACCGAGCCGAAGAGATGTGGCGCGGTTCGACCGCGTTCGCCGACGTGCCCAGCACCACCCTGGAAGGCGAGCGCCGCAGGCTCGACGAACTGCGACAGACCGCGATCATGGAACGCATCGACGTCGAACTGGACCTGGGCCGCCACGACACGGTCGCCGTCGAGCTGGGGTGCCGCGTCCGGGCGGACCCGCTCAACGAGCGGCTGCGCGCGCAACTGATGCTGGCGCTGTACCGGTCGGGTCGCCAACGCGAGGCGGCCGACGTCTACCGCCACGGCGAGCAGGTCCTGCAGAGCGCGCTGGGCGAGCCTCCCGGCCCGCAGCTACGGCAGATGTGGCAGCGCATCGCCCGCCGCGATCCGCGACTGTCGTACCGCGAGCACACCGCGCGCCCCACCGCCGTTCCCTGCGGGCTGCCGGCCAAGATGGGGCCGATGGTGGGCCGGCGTTCGGAGCTGGAGGCGGTCAGGATCGCCCTCACCCGGCGGGACTGCGACGCGCTGCCGGTCGTGGGCATCACGGGCCGCGGCGGGGCAGGCAAGACGGCACTCGCGGTGACCGCCGCCCACGAGGTCACCGAGCGCTACCCCGACGGGACGCTGTTCGCCGACCTGGGGCGGGTGCGCAGCGCCGACCGCGTGCTGGCCGGGTTCCTGCGGGCGCTGCACCTGCCGGAGGCCGAGATCCCCGAGGGGACGGGGCGGCTCTCGGAAACCTTCCGCGAAGCCACGATGGAGCGGCGGGTGCTCGTCGTCCTCGACGGTGTGGCCTGCGCCAAGGAGGTGGAGACGCTGCTGCCCACCGGTTCGGCCAACGCCGTGATCATCACGAGTTGCGTGCCGCTGACCGAACTCACCGGAGTGCGGCGGCTGACGCTGGAGGCGCTGGCGCCCGACGCGGCGCATGACCTGCTCGCCGAGAGTGTCGGAGCCCAGCGGGTGGCCGACGAGCCCGACGCCGCCGAAGGCATCGTCGGTATCTGCGAGGGGCTGCCGCTGGCGCTGCGGATCGTGGGCGCCCGGCTCGCGGCGGCCCGCCACCGCAGCCTGCAATGGCTCCTCGACCGGCTCGCCGACGAGCGGCGCCGGCTGGACGAGCTACAGTTCGGCGGGCTTTCGATGCGGGCTTGCCTGGAGAGCGGCTACGACGTCCTCACCGACCGCCAGCAGGACATGCTGCACGCGGTCGCGGCTCTCGGGGCGCGGACGTTTCGGGCCTGGGAAGCCGCCGCAGCGGCCGGCCTCGGCCTCCAGGAGGCCGAGGACCTCCTCGACGAGCTGGTGGCCCTGGGGTTCCTCGACGCTAGCGGCAGCGAGCCGCGTTTTCGCTGCCACAAGCTGGTGCTGCTGTTCCTGTCCAAGCGCCCTTACTGTTCGGCGGCGTCGTGGCGGCACAAGCGCCGGCGGACGCAGCCGGCGGCCGGCCACCCCTCGCTCGTGGGACCGTCCCGCTTCTCCCCCGACCTGACCGCAGGCGGCCACACGATGACCCCCACCCATCCGCTCGTGCCACCCCCGAGGAGCTGGTGACAAGACCACGCCGGCGCTTCTTCGCCTTCCGCGCCTGCCGACGCGGCGCCTCGCGGTGATCGAGGGATTACGCACGTCTCCAGGAGTACGGCCAGGAGAGACGACCTTGCCACCGGCGAATTTCCACCGGCTGTGGACGGGATGCACCCAACGCGCCACCAAGCGCGTGCCCCGCGCGGCGGCGGGCGGCTCGGTTGAGAGTACGGTGGGCGCTGTGGCCGGAGTGAGCCACGCGACACCACTGCGAACGACCCACTCGACAACAGAGGCGCCGTCTCCCCGCGTCAACGGGCGCATGCGGCGCGAACCGGGACGAGGAGGCTGCCCAGGCACGGCCCCGACACGCCCGGATCGACCAGGGAACGCCCGCGATTCACCGCACGCCCCGGGCGACCGCGGCGGGCCCCTCGTCCTCATGTCTGCCTGTGTCACCAGCCGCCCCTCCCCACGGGCGGCATGCACCCCCTTCAGAAGGCACGCCCTTGAACACCAGACATCTCGTGGACCCGCAACTCACGGCCATGCTTGACGCGTTTCCCGTCTTGAACCTGTCGGCGCAGACCCTGCCGCAGGTGCGCGAGGAGATGGCACAGCTACAGTTGGCCCCGCCCCACGAAAGCGGCAACGTGACCACCGCCGAGCACCAGCTCCCCGGACCTGCGGGCGCTCCGGAGGTACGAGTGCTGGTGACGCGCCCAACTCAGGCGTCACAGGAGGCGCTGCCCGCGCTGGTGTGGATTCACGGCGGCGGCTACGTGCTGGGCTCGGCTGACCAGAACCAGCCGCTCCTGGAAGCCCTCGCGGAAGAACTCGGCTGCGTCACAGTCTCGGTCGACTACCGGCTGGCCCCCGAGACCCCCCACCCCGGCCCGGTTGAGGACTGCTACGCCGCCCTGGAGTGGACCCACCAGAAGGCCGGCGATCTCGGTATCGACGCCGACCGTATCGTCATCGGCGGCGAGAGCGCCGGCGGCGGGCTGGCCGCCGCTCTGGCCCTGCTCGCGCGCGACCGCGCGAAGGTGCCGATGCGCGCCCAGATGCTGATCTACCCCATGATCGACGACCGCACCTGCACTAACCCCGACCTCAACCCCTATGTCGGGGAGTTCGTGTGGACCAACCGGGACAACGCCTTCGGGTGGGCCTCGCTGCTGGGCCACGAGCCCGGCCGCGACGGCGTGAGCCCCTACGCCGCCGCCGCGCGCGCCGACGACCTCGCCGGACTCCCGCCCACCTTCATCGGTGTCGGCTCCCTCGATCTCTTCCTTGACGAGAACATCACCTACGCCCAGCGGCTGCTCCGAGCCGGCGTGCCCGCCGAACTCCACATCCACCCCGGCGCTTTCCACGGCTACTTCGGCTTCGAGGGCATCGAACTGGGGGAACGGCTACGCCGGGAGTTCGTCACCGCGCTGCGTAACGCTTTCACCCGGTAGCTTCCGCAACGCACCTCCAGGCGAGGTCGAAGCCCACGAACCCAACGGCTCCTCTCTCCTCCCCGTCAACCCGCGGGATCGCGAGAGGAGCCGTTGACCGGGCGCTACCCGCCGAATGCGGACAGCCGGCGTCGAACCGACCCACCCGGTCGGGCCGCGCTTCTGCACGACGTTGCGCCCCGGCTTTTCGGCGGTGCCGCGCGCCGAGGCGGTCATGCTCCCACGTTGAGGTCCTCGATCGCGATGGTGTCGTGCGCGCGCACCAGCCGCGTCGTGGTCTTATGCAGGAAGTCGGTCCGGGCGTGGCGGATTTTGCGGTGGACGGCAGCGACCTTCTTCTTCGCCGTGCGGCGGTTGTTCGACCCGGGCTGCCTGCGCGCCACCATCCGCTGGTACCGCTTGAGGTGCCGGGCTTTGCGCTCCACATGGCGCGGGTGGGCGATCGTCTCCCCCGTGGACAGCGTCGCGAGATTCTTCACGCCCAGGTCGATGCCGACCGTGGTGCCCGTCGCTGGCACAGAGGCGGGGACCTCGGTGTCGACGGCGAAGGTCACGTAGAAGCGGCCGTCGGGTTCGCAGGCGACGACCACCGTGGGCGGGTTCAGGTTCGCCAGGTCGACCTCGGGCCACGACCACGCCAGGCGCGGGGGTGCCTTCTGTTTGGCCAGAAACAGTTCACCGCCGCGGATACGGAACGCACGACGGGTGTCGTGGGCGGCCTGACGCCCGTTCCTGCTCTTGAAGCGAGGGTAGCGGGCATGTCCGGCGAAGAAGTGCTGGAAAGCCGTGTGCTGGTGCCTAAGGGTCTGCTGCAGCGGCACCGCCGATATCTCGGACGCCCCCACTCGGTGGTCTTCTTCCACCGGGTCAACGCCGCATCGGTCTGGGCATAGGAGGTCTGTTCGCCGCCCTGGTGGTAGGCCTCGCAGCGCTCGACCAGGGTCTTATTCCACACCAGCCGCACACACCCGAACGTGCGGCCCACCTGGGCCGCCTGCTCGGAATCCGGGGAGACCCAGTACATGTACGCCATCCGCACACCCCGGTTTTACAGTAAAGAAACAAGGGGAGAGACGCTCGGGGTCGAAGGGGTCGATGAGTATTTCGCCTGCGGCCACGGCTGCGCCGATTGCGGCCCGAGTGAGAATCACGGGGCCACCGCCCCACGCCATAGTTCTGAGGCCCGAGGGCCTTGAGCCCCCTGGTACTTCCCGGTGTACAGGTCGATGTGACCACGGGAGACCTCGAACATGATTTGGCCAATCTGCATGCCGGCATAGACACGCAGCGGTTGCACCGGGGTGAGTTGCAGTGTCCACTGCCCGAAAAAGCCGATGTCTCCTACGGGGGCGGTGATCTGCACCCACAGCCCCAGGCGGCCCACACTAGAGCGCCCTTCCAGTAGGGGCACATAGTGGTCCGAGCCGACTGCCTCGATGGTGTGGCCCAGATAAAGCTCTCCGGGCTGTAACACAAGCCCACCAGCGGGAATGGCCATCTCGCGTGTGGGATTAGGGCTGCGAGCGTCGAGGACTGGTTCGGTGTAGACGTGGAGCGCCGCCCCCAGCCGAACGTTGTAGCTGTTGGGGTTTACCTGGCGGGGGCTATAGGGGTCGATGCGGATACGTCCGTCGGCGCGGGCTTCATTGATCTCGGCTCCGGTCAAGATCACCAGCGGCCTCTCCGGGTGGTGAGCACATCGGTGAGCAGTTCGCCCAGTTCTAGCCCGGTCGGCGCCAGCCTGCGGGCGCCCAGGTGTGTCTGCGCGAGATAGGCGGTAGTTACTATGTTTTGTCCGCTCGGCTTGCCAGGGTGGTGGGCTACCGGCCCCACCGCTGCGGTCAAAGCACGCCAGTCGTAACGGGTCAGAGGCGATTCGAGTTCGGCCTTGACGAAAATGTTGGCGAAGGGGTCGATCTCTAGCAGGTTCCAGTCGGTCAGCTCCGTGCCCAGCCGTACTGGGCGCAAGGCGGTGGCGTTGAGCAACACCGGCTGGCCGGTTGCGTGGTGGGTAGCGCTTGCGACAGCCGCCGCGAGCGCGGGTGGGTCGACGATCGTGTCCTGATAGGGATCGTCCAGCGCCCCCAGAATGGAGGCCCTGGAGCGCATCGCCTCCGTCTCGGATAGCACTGCACGTGCCGAGGGCGTGGGCGCCACCGAGTCGGCCGCCGGCATGGCGTGGGTGGTAGCCCGCCAGGTTGCACCGCGGGGGACGGCGTGGGCATAGCCCTCGGCGAGTTCGGCGCCTTTGACCACCACCGCGGTTCCGGCTCTGCGGGGCCCGCTATGCGGGCTATGGCAGTGCCCTGCGAATACGACATCCAAGCCGGGCAAAGCGCGGGCGAGGGCGAGGTCGAATTCGAAGCCACTATGAGACAGGACAACCCATGCCTGCGCGTCGCAGGTGCCCATCAGGGATCGCAGCGCCGAGGCGGGGGCTATGGCGCTGTGGCCGTAACGCTCATGGGAAGGGACGCAGGCTAGAGCCTGGGGCGAGATAATGCCGGTAATGGCGACGTTACGCCCCGAAATCATGGCTGTCCGCACTGGTTGCCAGACCGGCTGCCCGGCAGTGTCGACAACGTTGGCGCATACTGTCACCGCCGCCACGGCGGGGTCGCGGTAATGGTGGGCGTAGCCATGGTTGCCCACGACCACGGCGTCGTAGAAGTTGGCGAGGAGACGCCGCTCCAGCCCACCGCCGCCCATGCGGTAATAGCCGGTGCCCTCGAAGAAGTCGCCGCAGTCCACGCGCAGGCTGCGGCCGCGTTCGGACTCCAGCAGACTCAGTAGGCCAGCGGCACGTTCCAGGTGAGAGTGGACGTCGGTGGTGGCGACGATCCCGCTCAGCATGGGTGGTGCGGGCGGGCTCACGCTGGCACCTCATGCTGTATGTAAGCGCCCAAGCTCGACAGGACGCCCAGTAGGTCCTCGTGGCCGCGTGCAACCTGGGCCAGACCCTCGATGCGGGATTCACCGGGGGCGACTAGAGCGGCCAGGAGAACCGCGACACCGGTACGGATGTCAGTGGCGCGGGCTTGGGCCGGTCGCAAAGCCTGCGGGCCGCGCAGACGGCACCGCACCGCGGACTCGGTTGTGATGTGGGCGCCGAAGCGAGCCAGTTGGGGAAGCAGATGACCATGGCGGCCCGGATTGATGGCGTCGCCGAAGAGGTGGTGCCCTGCTCTGCCCAGGGCGAGCACCATTAATAGCGGCTCGAAGTCGGCATCCAATCCGCCGGGTTCCAGATCGGCGACGGCCACCAGGTCAGCGGAGAGGCCCGTACGGGAGGCGTCGAGTTCGACAGTGCCGATACCGGTGACTGCGTCGAATCCCAGCGTGTGCAGGGCCGGCACGAACGAGCCGAGGTGCGCGGGCTCCACGGCGCCGATACGGACGCGACCACCAGTGGCGGCTGCCGCGCACAGCAGAGTGCCGATTTCGATCTTGTCGCCGGGTACCCGCCACTGCGCTGCGGTAGGCGCCGCATCGCCCTCAAGGTACAGGGTGTCGTCGTCAAACACGGCCGGATAACCGGCCAGGTTCAGAGCGTTGACAAGTGTTTCCACTTCTGGTGAGCGATTGGGCCAGACCAGTACCAGCCTGCGGCGAGCGACCACCGCGCGCAGGGCTGCGGCGACCGTCGCGCCGCGGGAACGGAACGGCAACTCGATACGGACGGTTCCAACCGCGGAGCCCGCCTCTACCGTATAGCCGCCGATACCGGTGGTGCTGGAGTCGCCGAATGCCGCATACACCCAGAAATGCAAATCCATAGCGCGCTGGCCGATATCGCAACCGCCCGGCCAGGGAAGATCAGCCCGACCGTAGGCGCCCAGGAGAGCCGGCACCAAGTAGTAGGAGGCACGAATGCGTACGGCCGAGGACAGATCACCGACCATGCCACGGGCATGCTCGGGCGAACTGACAAGGGAACGCCCTTCTATCGCGACCGAAAGGCCCGCTGTTTGCATGAGTTCCACAAGAGTGCGGATATCGGTGGAGCTGGGCACGGAATGCACCAACACCGGTACGCCGACGCAAGGCGCGGCGGCCAGCAGCGGCAGTCCGGCGTTCTTGCTCGGGGTCGGAGTGACGGTCGCAGGGCTGGTCAGAGCGTAACCACCGTGAACGGTGACGGTGTCCTGGAGCAAGGTGTATCGATCCCTTTCGCACAGGAGGTCTCAGGCGCGCAGTAGGTACCCGGTAATCCTTCTCGGCCGCCGAACAGGCCATCTAGGAAGTCGGAGGTTGAGCAGTCGATAAATGCACCCGCGTCTCTGCATGCGGTGGATAAAGCCAACGTGGGCTGGTCGAACGCCGGTCCGCGACACGGGCTCGTATGGGACACAGGGTCCAGGAGCACACGTCGCGGGGGTGCGGGAAAAGGTCCAACTTGCCCTCCGCTGGGGTTCACGTGCGTATGAGTTGGGGGCGCGACACGGACCCCGCGGCGGTAGAGTCAAGGGCATTCTGGCCGCGCAAGTGGTACGCCACGAGTCGCAGGAGAAGGCTTCATCTGAGAGTTCGGCCTAGACATGTACGGAAACCACGAACCACATAGCCTTCCAACAGGAAACGATGTACTGACCGATTCGGGAGGTATTGGTGATCGTCGCGAGGCCCCAGTCGCATTCAGCGGGGCGGTTCTTCATCGATGTCACCTGCCAGGATTCAGCGGCCCGCCGAAGGCGCCCCTACAGCTGTCGAACCTCTGTATTCAGAAATTTCGACTTAGAGCTTGTGGGTTAGCAATGCCGTTAGCAGAATGCGTGATATGTCGACCTCTGAAGTGTGCACCTTCCTCTCTCAATCAGTGGTAGCAGAGACCGCGACAGAGGTTGTTATAGCGGCCAGGCCAATGGTAATGCGATGGTGAGCAAAACAGGGTCTGAAAATCCCGGAACGGGTTTTCGGGTTGGGACGAGGCACATTTTTTCCACGGGAAAACCGGTGACACTTCACGCCGCCCTCACCGTCGAGCAGCGGGACGATTTGGTCGGCCTGGACTGTCTGCACGGCTGTGGCCGCGCTTGGAGCGCGTCCTTCTGACCGACCAGGACTAGTCGACCGCCCCCACGCTTTCCCTCAGTAGTGCCAACCTCCCACGGGAGCCACGAAATCGCCGCGCGCGGGCGCGAGGGGGGCGGGCCTCCGCGCACGGCGTTTCCTTGGTGGTGAGTCATAGCGGGGTGATTAGGGGGTGGGCTGCCAGGTGCCGGAGGTGGCGCCATAGGTGTGGTGCGGGCGCGGGGTTTGGGTTCCGGTCAGACACCAGTTCGGGGACTGGGAGCGCGGCGTCACCCGGGTTCGGCCACGAGTCTGGCCACGGGGCTGGGGGCGGGCCATGCGGCATCGCAGCAGCGTGGACAGGTTGTCGGCCTCGGCCGACTCGATCAGGCCATGGTCGGGCAGCAACGCCCGGTAGGTCTGGCCCGCCTCGCCCCACCACACGATCGCGCCGGGAAACCGGCGCTGGAGCGACGCCGCGTGGGCGTGTTCGGTGGCGAACTCCAGCGAGCGGCCCCACCTGCGCGGCGCCCGGCGCGCCCGCGCCGCCCGGCACGGCGGGTGCCCACACGCCCGGCACGACCGAGACCGGGGCTGGGGCTGGGGCTGGTTAGCCCGATGGGCTTCAGTCTGTTGCTGGATCATGACCGATCCTCCTCGGTGTCGGTACGACCGCCTGTGTGGGGCTCGGACTCCACAGCGGCGAGGCCACGGTGGTCACACGCCCGGTAGGGCAGCGTGGAGTCGTAGTCGTAGCCGACCTGCCAGCAATCGGTGTGGTTCTCGGCCAGCTCAGCGAACCGCGCATAGTCGGGGATGCGGCCCGCCCCCATCACGTAAGGGCACACCCGCGCCCGACGCCCCGACGCACACCGCCCATCACCGGAGCCACCAGAAGCGGCACCATGTATCCACGCAAACGCATAGAGCAACGAGGTAAAACACAACACAACCATGGGACCCCTCTCGGGTCAGGCCGGATGCTAAGTCCGGCTCGGGTACTCAGGATGCCTCCATGATTACCGCAGCAGCGCAAAAATGCAACGGTGCGATTTTTAATCGGGTTTAATGTCCTGATATGAACAGTTCGCAACAGCTATGATCACGTCCCGGCCCCAGATGGAGGAGAAGACTGTGTCCACAGAAGGTGAGGGGCCTCCGGTGCGTCGCCGGCATCTCATGCTGAAGATGAGGAAGCTCCGCCAAGCGGCAGACCTATCCCAAGAGGACGCGGCGAAAGCAATGGGGTGGAACCGGTCGAAAATCCACCGGATTGAGTATGGGAGGAATCAGAAGATTCGGGCTGCCGACATCATCGCGCTATGTCGGCTCTACAAGGTGGCCGACGCGGAGACTGATGCGCTCGCGGAGTTGGCCCGGCAGTCAGGAAAGCGCGGCTGGTGGCACCGCTACTCCGACATCCTCCCTGGTCCTTACATCGAGTTCGAGGCCGAAGCGACGGTGATCCGCGACTTCGAGATAACCCTCATCCCTGGACTGCTGCAAACACCGGAGTACATGCGCGCCATCCTCGATCGTGCGGCAGGCGCCACCGATGAGGAGATCCAGCGGCGGATCGATGCCCGGATCGCTCGCCAGAAGATCCTGACGCGAAAGCAGAGCCCTCCCCGGCTATGGGCGATCATCGACGAAGGAGCGATTCGCCGCCAGGTCGGTAGCCCGGAAGTCATGCGGGGCCAACTCCAGCATCTGATCGAGATGAGTTGCCGTCCGAACATCGACATCCAGATCCTGCGCTTCGAGGAAGGCGCCCATGCGGGAGTGGCGGGGCAGTTCCTCATCCTGGACTTCTCAGGTTTGGATCAGGTGGTCTACATCGAAGCGGAACAAGACGGTTTTTACCTGGAGAGCAGCGATCAAACCAGTCGATATACGCTGATATTCGACAAGGTTCAAGCGGCTGCAGGCTCGACGGAGCGCTCGGTGGCGTTTCTCCAAGCACTGGCCTCTGGGACCGAGCCACCTCACTTGAGCGGAGACTGAAGAGGCTTCCCATGGACCTACACGATGCCGTTTGGCGTAAGTCCAGCTACAGTGCCCCGAACTCGAACAACTGCATCGAAGTAGCAAGCAGGGCCGGGGAGACCGACGTCCGTGACTCACAGAACCCGGAACTTGTACACCTGAGCTTCAATGCCCAAGAGTGGTGGGCATTCATCACGGCAGTCCACCACGACCAGGTTTAGTACTCGGATACGACGAGGGCCTTCCGCCCCTACTGACGCGGAAGGCCCTCTACCTGAGTACCAAGGAAGATCCTACCTACTCGGTCATGGGGTACACACGAGCGAAGGGCCTTCACCCGTTACGGGTGAAGGCCCTTCGTTGCTCATCCTCGAATAATTCTACCGGCCTTGTGGGCCAACCGACTCGACGGGGTGGGACGGCTGAGGCTGGGGGACGAGTCATGGCAGGTGAACGGCGAGGGAAGGTTCCACATGAAACCCAAAGTTGGGCGATTGGCCACTTCCCTGACAGCCGTGGGCGGCGACAACACCGCTGAGGGGGAAATGTCGACATGGCGACATGGTGCTTTCGCGCCCGCCCGCTCCGCGTCGACGGACAGTCAGGGAAGCGCCAGCGCCCTCCGTTTCCCTAGCCCGTCCGACCCTGGTTGGGCTCCCGCCCCTCGGAGCGGCGCTCACGGATGGGGTCCACCGGGACGGCCCGGCGGTGTTCGTAGACCACGCTGGTCTCCACATCGGCCACCTCGGGACGCTGCGTCAGTCGGTCGATGACGAAGGCGTAAAGACCATCGGTGTCAGCCACAGCGATGTGGATGAGGAAATCCCGACTGCCGGAGGTGACGAACACACCCACAGTCTCCGACAGTCGCGACACCCACTCGCGGAAGCTCTCGATGTTGCGGCGAGACGGCGGGCGGATGCGTACCGCGATCATCGCCTGCACGTGACGACCGATCGCGTCGAGGTCGACATCGGCACGGTAGCCACGCACCACGCCCCTCTCCCGCAGCGCCCGCACCCGCTCCAACGAGGTCGAGGGTGCCACCCCCACGGCAGCGGCGAGGTCGCGGTTGGTCTGCCGAGCATCCTTTTGCAGTTCCCGCAGAATCGCGCGGTCAAGTTCGTCGATCATAAAGAAAATCCCCTTTGCCCCGAATAAAATTCGGCAGATCTTACATAAGAACGGATTTTCATTTAGCTTATACGCGATTCTCCGCACGCAGGGAAGATCAACGACGCATCCGTGCCGATGGTTCGGCGCCTTTACCTGGGCGCCGAACCATGGGCGAGGGCTGCCGAAACGAGAGGACGCCTTACTCATGGCCGATCAACGGACCGCGCCGGTCCCCTTCCAACTCGCTGACAACGAGATCCAGATCGACCTGTCCACGCGGGAACTCGGGTTCAAGTGGGTCATGGTGGTCAACCGGGACCTGCCGTCCGGGTTGATCGCCAACACCACCGGCTGTATGGCCGCCGCCGTTGGCAAAGCGATCCCGGCTCTCGTCGGTCCCGGCGGGACGGACGCCTCGGGAACCGACCACGTCGGATTGCCGTGGTCGGGGTGCACGGTTCTGGGTGCCGAGGTGGAGAAGGTGCGCGAGATCCGCGAGAAGAGCCGAACCAAGAGTGGCCTGTTCGTGGTGGACATGCCCGAGACGGCCCAGATCTGCCGTGTCTACGGCGGCTACCTGAACACGCTGAGTACCACTGCCAGCGAAAACATCACCTACCACGGAGTGAGCATCGTCGGACCGCGCAACAAGGTCGACAAACTCGTGGGACGGCTCCCGCTGCTGGGCTGAGCCTCCTCGCACCGCCCGTCGACACGGCGACCTGTCCCGCTAAGACAGTCATGAAGACAAGCCGGTTCGCCCAGCGCCCCAATGACGGTGAGGACGGCGGCGGCAGCACGGTCCCCGGAACCTGTTCGAGGAAGCGGCCTCGGCCTACCGATGGTGGAGGGAGGCCGGGGCCGCGGACCACACACGGTTCGGCCCCACCGTGCATCTCCACGGACACTCCGCGTGGCTGGATCACCCCTCCCACATCGTGGCGTACTCGGTAAGGAGGGGTGGAGGCACACCTATCTGCGGACAGATGCGGCAGTAGAGAACGACTCAGGCCGGAAGCGATAGAGGTGCCGTCCCGGGACGAGCACGGTGGGTCCCTTAGCCCGGATCTCGAAGGCGCCGGCGACGATACGCAGCTATCAGTGGCACGTTAGTCGAGCAGCTTCTCTTCTCTGGCCCACTGCTGGAATCCGCCTTTGTCAAAGGGGAGTCGCATGCCGGAGTCCTTGAGCTCGTCAGCGAGTACTGATGCGTTCGTGACCGTACAGTCCTGTCGTCGGCAAGCGTCGGCGATCAGGCCAACCGTCCCTCGAACGGTCAGCCCGTGCTTCTGAGCAACATTACGAGCATCCAGGTCGTCTACGATCAAAACTCCGCCGTGGACGTCAGCGTAGGCGCACAGCGTGGTCTCCCCAATGTTGTGGCCGTCACCAGTCAGCCCCATGCGCATGCTCCACTTCACCACAGCGTTGAGCAGTTCCAACGAGTCAGTCTCAACCACCGAGATCCATTCCGCTCTGAGAACCGCTGTCGAGGCCTGGGGGTCATTACGGTGGATCTCGTCGAGGACGGCCCGGGTCGTCGCAGGTGCGAAGCCCTTGACCAAGTCCCCCAGCACATCGAGGCGGTCCGCCTTGGCGGAGTGCAGCAGTGGAGATGCGTCGAACAACAATCGTTCAGGGGGAGAGTGCTTCCTCGGTGAGTTCTTCGATCGAGACCTGGTCCCGCATCATCTCCACGGCACGTGTGGGGGTAATGGCGTGCGCTCGCATCGCCGCCATCACCGCAGAGGCATAGCGGGGTGAGACCCGTACCGATTCGAGGTCCGGCTGAGGTTTCCACCCCAGAGCGTCCTTGAGTTCGACCTCGGTGGGGATACGGGCTTTCAGCCGACGCAACTCGTCATCACCGGTCGCTCCGCTGTCCCTGAACTGAGTGAGAGCGAGACCCCATGAGACCCGGTAAGTCGCCGACAACCGGACCAAAGCATGGCGCCGTTCCTTCTCGGTGCCCTCTTCAGCGACCTCTCGCGCTTGCTCACAGGGCAGCAGGAACTCGGCGGCGAACACTTCCACCACCCTCTCTCGCTCCTCGCGTGAAGCATGCACTCCGAGGTCACTGGAGAACTCATCCCCCAACACCAGGTGTCCCAACTCGTGGGCGGCGGTGCTGCGTCGCCGTCCCGGTACCAACTCCTTGTTGACCACGGCCACCGCGACGTCACCATCCACCAAGGATGCGCCGTCCGAGGGCAGAGGGATGACCGCGACGAACTGACCCGCCCGCTCGCAGACATCGGCGACGGAGTCGATCGGTTCGGCGCCAAGATCGAGCTGCCCGCGCAGCCATCGGGCGGCTTCTCTGGCCTGTTCGACGTGAGCCACCTCATGGGGGTAACGCAGCATCGGAGCGGGGACGAGGAAGGTGGTCTGGATGAGTTGACGTACGTCGCGCAACCACCCCGCGAGCAGTGCCTCGGTACGGTAGGCGCTACTTGCGGCCGGACTGTCCCCGACATCGGTGCTGTCAGCGATAGACGCTCTACGCGAGATGACCTCGGGGGCAGGGTGCAAGAAATGCGTCAAGGGGTAGTCGAGCGCGCCAGCGAGTCGGGTGAGTTCGACCGCGTCGATCCGGCGGTCTCCCTTCTCCAGCTTGGAGATCATGCTGCGCTCCAGGCCGACCTTGTCAGCGAGGTCCTGCTGGGAAAGCCCGGCAGCCGCCCTGCTCTCCCGGATGCGCTCGCCGATCAGCGCCCAACTCAACTCCATCTCCATATGTGCGATGATCGCACAATTACCGGAAGCTGTGAATGAGGGAAGCAACAAAAAATACAAACTGTTTGGACACAACTCCGAGGAGTCATTTCTCAGGTGTTTCTGTCGGGCGCGCTCACTCAGCAACATGGGCCCCGGAGGGGGTTCTTGTGGAAGTGGCCGTCTTCGGCAGGACGGCGGGGGTGGGGTGGATGCGGCCGGCAAGTCCGGGGCCTGGGGGAATCGCCACCTACGAGGATCGACCGGCGGCGTCCTTACGCCCGGGCAAGCGGCTCGGCGCAACTCCCGCCACAGCAGTACCAGCCGCGATATGGCCGGAACCGGACACGCTATGGCCTTATATGGACACGTTTCGTCATGGCGATAGCTGCTCTCTGGCGTGCATCAGGGCGAAACCGAGCAGGTTCAGGCCGGGCCAACGGGTGGGGTCGGTGGCGCGTTCGTCCTTGGCGGTCACGCCGATGCCCCACACCAGGTCATGGGGGTTGGCCTCGGCGAGGATACGCCGGCGGGTGCCGAGCAGGAAGTCCGCCAACTCGGGGTGCTGGCCGAACTTCTCGACCGAGCCGCGCGCCACGATGTCAAAACGGTGCTCGCACCACACCTGCTCGTCAAAGCCGCGGACCTTGCGGCCCAGCGCCTTGGCCTCGCCCGGATGGGTGGCGGCGGTGATATGTCGCGCCGTCACGTCGTCGCCGAACAAGCGCGCTTTCTGCGCCATCATCCAGTGCTGCGCGGTGGCGTAGGTGACCCCGCCGACCGTGAACGGCGCCGGCCACCACTGGCTCAGACAGCCCGGCCCGATCGAGCCGTCGCGTAACGGTCGATGGCCCCAGAAGAACAGGAACGCGAAGCTTTCGCCGCGCTCGGTGCGGTCACGCAACTCCGGCAACGACAGTGGGGACGGCTCGACCATAAGGGTCATTGTGCCGGGTGTGGGAGGCCGCGGCGAGCGGCCGGCGAGTTACGGTCATCCACGACACCGAGTCGGTGACCACGGCATTCACATCGGTCCCCGTGCCGGATGGCCGGTCACGCCCGATCGCCCCTATCCGATACGCCAGGTCCGATGATCCGAATACTGCTGCTTTACTGGGTGCCATGGGAGAACACTGGCAGGACAGGTTCCGGGCGGCGAAGATCAGCCTGCCCTCATGGGCCAGAAACGCACCACAGCGCTGCCTCTTCCGCAGCAACGCCAGCGGCACGTGGGAGATCTACACCTGGGACCGGGAAAGCGGCGAGCAGCGCCAAGCGACGAAACGGCGGCAGGGCACCATGGTGGGGGTCCTCGACCCCACCGGCGAGTGGGTGTGGTGGTTCGACGACACCGACGGCGACGAGTTCGGGGTGTGGCGGCGCCAACCCTTCATGGGCGGCCTCGACGACCTCGCCGTGCCGGGGCTGGAGCCCTCCTACGCCGCGGGGCTCGCCTTGGGCGCCTCAGGGGTGGCGCTGGTGGGCCGCTCCACCGACGACGGTTTCGACGTGCGGCTGAGCGTGCCCGGTGCCGAACCCCGCACCGTCTACTCCCATCGCCAGGAGGGCTGGCTCGCCGACCTCTCCGCCGACGAGTCGCTGTTCGCCATCGCCCACAGCGAGCACGGTGACAGTCGGCACATGGCCGTGCGGGTGCTGCGCATGGACACCGACTCCGGCGCTGTCGAGACCGTGGCCGACCTGTGGGACGGTCCGCACAAGGACCTCTCGCCCGTGGGCTTCGCGCCCGACGATTCCCGGCTGCTCCTGCTGCACGAGCGCCACGGCCGCCTCGAACCCCTCATCCTCGACGCCATCACCGGCGCCGAGCACGAGATCCACCTCGATCTGCCCGGCGATCTGCTGGCCGACTGGTACCCCGACGGTGCGTCGCTGCTCATCGAGCAGGACTACCACGCCCGTTCCCAACTGTTCCGCTACGACTTGGCCAGTGGCGAGCTGATCTCTCTGGAGGTCGCGCGCGGCCTCGTCTCGGCGGCGGGTGCCCGTCCCGACGGCACCGTGGAGTATGTGTGGTCCAGCTCGGCCGAGCCGCCGGTGGTACGCGACACCACCGGAACCGTGGTGCTGTCGGCGCCCGGGACTCCCGCGCCCGCCTCGGTGCCGGTCACTGACGCGATGGTGCCCGGGCCCGGCGGGGAGATCCACGCGCTCATCTCCACACCCGAGGCCGGCACCGCTCCCCACCCCACCGTGTTCATCGTCCACGGCGGCCCGCAAGCCCAGGACTTCGACACCTTCGCCCCCGACGTGGCCGCGTGGGTGGATCACGGTTTCGCTGCCGTGCGCGTCAACTACCGCGGCTCCACCGGCTACGGCAGCGCCTGGCGCGACGCCTTGGAGGGACGGGTCGGGTTGACCGAGCTGGAGGATGTGAAGACGGTGCGCGACTGGGCGGTGCAGTCGGGGCTCACCGACCCCGAACGCATCGTGATCGAGGGCGGCTCCTGGGGCGGCTACCTGGCGCTCCTGGGAGCCGGTGTCTACCCCGACTCGTGGGGAGCCGTGATCGCCGCCGTCCCCATCGCCGACTACATCACCGCCTACGCCGACGAGATGGAGGCGCTGCGGGCGTTCGACCGTTCCCTGTTCGGCGGCTCCCCCGACGAGGTCCCGGAGCTGTACCGGCGCTCCTCTCCGCTGACCTACGCCGACGACGTGGCCGCGCCGGTGCTGATCCTGGCCGGGGAGAACGACCCGCGCTGCCCCATCCGCCAGATCGACAACTACATCGAACGCCTTGCCGAGCTAGGGAAGCCGCACGAGGTGTACCGTTTCGACGCCGGTCACGGTTCGCTCGTCGTCGAGGAGCACATCCGTCATATGTCGGTCGAACTCGACTTCGCGTTGAGAAGCACCGGGCTAAACGCAGCGGAGTCGTCCTTCTCGGAGGTCTAGCTGTGGATGGGCAGCCACGCTACGTATGGCTGGCCAACACGCTTCGCCAGCCCATCCTCAGCGGCGAACTGTCCCCCGGGAGCCGGTTGCCGTCCCGGGCTCAGCTCGCCCGCGACCATGGAGTCAGCGAACAGGTGTCGCGGCGCGCGCTGCGCCTGCTGATCAACGAAGGGATCGTGGAAAGCCGCCCCGGGGCGGGCTACTACGTGCGCCAGGTGCCCGAACGCATCCGATTTCCACGCACCGACCACTCCTCGCGGGCGTTCTTGGGGACGCTGCACCAGCAGCCGGTCGACACGATCACCGAACCGGCCGGTGGCGACATCGCCGAGCGGCTGGGCATCCGCGAAGAGGAGGCGCTGTACCGCACCCGGCGGATCGGGGAACGCGACGGTTTCCCGGTCGTTGCGCACGTCTCGTGGGAGCCGACCGTGCTCACTTACAACACCACGCGCTCGCCGTGCGAGAGCGACCCCGACCTCAGCGTGGTGGACCGGCTGGGCGCGGCCGGGATACGTATCGACCGGGTCATCGAGGAGGTTACGGTGCGCCCGCTGAGCGGGGCGGAGGCGGAACTGCTCAACCGGATGCCCGGTGACCCCGCGATTGTGATGGAGCGCACCCACTACAACGGCGAGCGTGCGGTGGAAACCTCGGATCTGCTCGGCGCGACCGACCAGTGCCGTCTGGTCTACCGGCTCAGTATGGTCCGCACGCAGCGGCGGTGAGTAGGGCGCTCAAACCGGTCTCGGCCGGCTCACCAGCGGTGATACTCGCTGCCTACCAGCAGGGGGCGGCCACTCGTTTAACCTTGCAGAACATGGAGACCACCAACCTCGGAAATCTCAACGGTATGGGCGAGTTCGGTCCCCGGCCGTTGGACGGGGCCACCGCGATCATCACCGGCGCCTCCCGGGGCATCGGTCGCGCCATCGCCCTGCGCCTCGCCTCCGACGGCGCCCATGTCGTCGTCAACTACCGCAGCAATGCTGAGGCAGCCCAGGCCACCGTGTCCACGATCGAGTCGCACGGCGGGCTGGCCACCCCCCTCCAAGGCGACGTCAGCAGCAGCGAAGATGTTGAGCGGCTGTTCGACGACGCGGAGAAGATCAACGGCGGGGTCGACATCCTCGTGGCCAATGCCGGCCTGGTCGTTTTGGCACCGCTCGGTGAACTCGACGAGGCCGACGTCGATCGGATGATCGCCACCAACCTCAAAGGCACCTTCTTGGTGATGCGCCAAGCGGCGCGGCGGCTGCGCGACGGCGGGCGTGTCATCGCCATCTCCGGGGAGGCCACCCGGTCGGCCCCGGCCGGTTTCGGCGCCGCCGCGGGCACCAAGGCGGCGGTGGAAGCGATGGCCGTAGCGCTATCCAAAGAGGTGGGGCCGCGCCGCATCACCGTCAACTCTGTCCTGCCCGGCGTGACGCCGCCCGAGCGGATCACGCCACAGATGCAGCCTCACGTCGACGCCGTCGTGGCTGCCACCCCGCTGGGTCGGGCCGGGACACCGCACGACATCGCCGATGTGGTCGGGTTTCTCGCCAGCGACGACGCCCGCTGGATCACCGGGCAGACCATCGTGGCCACCGGTGGCGCGGTGTGAGGCGGTCACAGGCGGCCCACGAAAGGCGCCGCGAGACCCGTGCGGCTCCCGCGGCGCCCGCTGCACCGTTGGCCGCTCCACGCGCTGGGCTAAGGGTCCCCCCGTTCACGCGGGCGCGCAGTGCGGCCGAGAGTGCTAGTTGTTGTTGTTCACCGAGTTGTCGACGAAGTTGGCGTTGCAGTTGGTCAGCAGGTCGACGTTGAGGCCGACCGCAACCAGACCCTGCGTGTTCTTGCCCTGGTTACAGGCCGAGTAGTTGGTGTCCTGGTTGTAGATGTCCTTGCCGCTGGCCGAGGCGGCCCCCGCCCCAAAGCTCAGCAGAGCGGCAGTCGCCATGGTCACGGCCGCGGTCTTGCCCAGGAATCGCATATGCATACCTTCCCTAGTCGGGTGATGACAGAAGTTGAAGAGTGAACACTCTTTGTGTTCGACCCACAACTAAGAGTAACAATACCCAGAGGTGGCCACAGGAAAACAGGACGGAAGCCGCCGCAGCCGGCCTTGGCCAGCCTCGACGCCGCCGCGGACACCTCAGGCGGCGGTGGAGGCAATGGCCGTATCGCCACCCAACGAGGTGCGAGCACGGCCGTGCCCACCGCCATTCCACGCGCCTCCGGCATGGCCGCGCCCGAGCGGATTGCGCCACAGCCGCAAGTCCCACACCGACACCGCCATCGCCATGCGTGGCTAATAGTGATTATTTAACTACGGAGAGTATCGGAAAAAGCGCCGCGAACCCCTTGAGGACCTCGCGGCGCCCGCGCACCGTCAACCGGCCGACACGGCGAACCGGCGGCTTACCGCCCACTCGCACGTGCAGCACGGGGTGGGGTACTAGTTGTTGTTGTTCACCGAGTTGTCCTGGAAGTTGGCGTTGCAGTTGGTCAACGCGCTGATGTTGAGGCCGACCGCAATCAGACCCTGCGTGTTCTTGCCCTCGTTACAGGCCGAGTAGTTGGTGTCCTGGTTGTAGATGTCCTTGTGGCCGGCGGAGGCGGCCCCCGCCCCAAAGCCCATCAGAGCAGCAGTCACCATGGTCACGGCCGCAGCCTTGCCCAGGAATCGCATGTGCATACCTTCCCAGTTGGGTAACAACAGAAGCGACCACCGAACACGCTAAGCATTCGTTCGGTCGCCGAGAGCGATGATGCCCGACGCGACAGCGCAAAAACAGCGCGAAACGCAAAGCCTGAGGAAATTATTTATTTTACTTCCATCTTCAATAGAAAGATGAACAGTTGAATTTGAGGAATTTTGGAAACAGCGAATTTCCTGCTAGGTCGGGGGTTTCACGAAAAAGCGGCGGCGGCACCGGGGCCCGGTGCCGCCGCCGCTGAACGAGGAGGTCAGCCCCGAGTAAACTCGGCCGCCACGACCTCGGCGATCTGCGCCGTGTTGAGTGCGGCGCCCTTACGCAGATTGTCACCGCACAGGAACAGGTCGAGCGACGTCGGATCGTCGATCGAGCGGCGAATCCGCCCCACCCATGTGGGGTCAGTGCCCACCACATCGGCCGGCGTGGGGAAGTCGGCCGTGGCGGGATCGTCTTGAACGACCACGCCGGGTGCGGCGGCCAGCGCCTCACGGGCCGCGTCCGCGTCAACGTCGCGGTCGAAGCTCGCATGCACCGACAGCGCGTGCGTGGTGATCACCGGCACGCGCACACAGGTGGCCGACACCTTCAGATCGGCAAGCCCGAGAATCTTGCGGGACTCGTTGCGGACCTTCAGCTCCTCCGAGGACCAGCCGTCCTCCTTGAGTGAGCCGGCCCAGGGCACCACGTTCATCGCCAGCGGCGCCGGGAACGGTCCCAGCTCCCCGACCGCGGCGCGCACGTCACCGGCCCGATCGCCGAGGGTACGATCGCCGGCGACCTTGTCGATCTGGTTGCGCAGCGTGTCAATGCCCTCCTGACCAGCGCCAGAGGCGGCCTGGTAGGAGGCGACGACCAGACCGTTGAGTCCATAGGCGCGGTGCAGCGCACCCAAGGCCACGATCATCGACAGGGTCGTGCAGTTGGGGTTGCTGATGATGCCGCGCGGACGGTTGGCGGCCTGCTCGGCGTTGACCTCGGGCACCACCAGCGGCACCTCGGGGTCCATGCGAAACGCGCCCGAGTTGTCGACAGCCACAGCGCCGCGCTCGGCGGCCACGGGCGCCCACTCCTTCGACACCTCGTCGGGAACGTCGAACATGGCGACGTCGACATCGTCGAAGACCTCGGGCGCGAGCGCCTGAACCTCGACCTGCTCGCCACGCACGGTGAGCCGCTTGCCCGCCGAACGCGGGGAGGCCACCAGCCGGATCTCGCCCCACACGTTCTCGCGGGTGGAGAGGATGTCGAGCATGACAGAGCCGACAGCGCCGGTGGCGCCGACGACGGCAAGGGTGGGAAGGCGGTTACTCATCGGCCGGTACCTCCGTAGACAACGGCTTCGACCTGGTCGGAGTCGAGCTCAAAAGCGGTGTGCGCTGCGGCGACGGCGCCGTCGATCGCGTCCTGTTCGACGACCACGGAAATGCGGATCTCCGACGTGGAGATCATCTCGATGTTGATGCCGGCGGCGGCAATGGCGTCGAACAGCCGCGACGTGACACCGGGATAGGAGCGCATCCCGGCGCCGATCAGGGAGACCTTGCCGATCTGGTCGTCGTAGCGCAACGACTCGAAACCGATGTCGTCTTGCACCTTCTTCAGCGCTGTCAGCGCGTTCTGCCCGTCGGCGGCCGGCAGCGTGAACGAGATATCGGTGCGCGCGGTGGAGGCGGCCGAGACGTTCTGCACGATCATGTCGACGTTGATCTCGCTCTCAGCGAGCGAACTGAAGATCTTGGCGGCCACACCGACCTGGTCAGGCACGCCGACGACCGTGATCTTGGCCTCGCTCCGGTCGTGGGCGACACCGGAGATGATCGGTTGTTCCATGCCTTCGCTTTCCTCAACTTCCGAGACGACCCATGTGCCGGGCTTTTGGCTGAACGACGAGCGGACGTGGAGCGGGATGCCGTAGCGACGCGCGTACTCCACACAGCGCAGGTGCAAGATCTTGCTGCCGGAGGCGGCCATCTCCAGCATCTCCTCGTAGGAGACCTTCGGGATGCGCCGCGCCGAGGGCACGATCCGCGGGTCGGCGGTGAAAACCCCGTCGACGTCGCTGTAGATCTCGCACGCATCGGCGTTCAGCGCCGCGGCCAGGGCCACGGCCGTGGTGTCGGAGCCGCCCCGGCCCAGCGTGGTGATGTCCTTGCTGTCCTCGGAGACCCCCTGGAAACCGGCGACGATGGCGATGGCGCCCTCGTCGACCGCCTCCTGAATCCGTCCCGGGGTGACATCGATGATCTTGGCGTTACCGTGTGCGGCCGTGGTGATGACGCCGGCCTGCGAGCCGGTGAAGGACCGGGCTTCGTATCCCAGGCTGCCAATGGCCATCGCGACCAGCGCCATGGAGATACGCTCGCCGGAGGTCAGCAGCATGTCGAGTTCCCGCCCCGGCGGCAGGGGTGTGACCTGCTCGGCGAGGTCGAGAAGTTCGTCAGTGGAGTCGCCCATGGCCGAGACCACGACGACGACGTCGTATCCCGCTTTTTTCTGAGCGACGATCCGTTGGGCCACTCGCTTGATGGCTTCCGCGTCGGCCACGGAAGACCCGCCGTACTTCTGCACGATCAGAGCCACGGTCGGCGCTCCTGAAGAGTTGGGATCACAATGACAACCGTTAAGTGTAGCGATCTGGTTCGTTACGGCACCCCGTCACCAGCGACGGTGGGTACCAGCGCAAGGATTTACCCCATCATCGGGGCGGTAAGCGCGGGGTGGCGAGGATACGGGACACGCCTGGCGGAACCTCATTGTGCCGCCGGTGCGGCGCGCCCGGCAGGGGCCGCTAAAGCTCCAGGCTGCGGCGCCCCTCGAAAGCCCGTCCGAGTGTCACCTCGTCGGCGTACTCCAAGTCGCCGCCGACGGGCAGCCCGCTGGCCAGCCGCGAGATTTTCAGCCCCATGGGTTTGACGAGGCGGGCCAGATAGGTGGCTGTGGCCTCGCCTTCCAGGTTGGGATCGGTGGCCAGAATCAACTCGGTGACCTGACCATCTGACAGGCGCGTCATCAATTCCTTGACGCGCAGGTCATCGGGGCCGACACCCTCCATAGGGCTGATGGCTCCGCCCAGCACGTGGTAGCGGCCACGGAACTCTCGGGTGCGCTCGATGGCCACGACGTCCTTGGACTCCTCGACGACGCAGATGACAGCGGCGTCGCGGCGCGGGTCACGGCAGACGCGGCACTCCTCCTCTTCGGAGACGTTGCCGCACACGGAGCAGAAGCGAACGCGCTCCTTGACCTCAACGAGCGCGTTCACCAAGCGCTTGACGTCGGCATCCTCGGCGGCGAGGAGGTGGAAGGCGATCCGCTGCGCGCTTTTGGGACCGACGCCCGGGAGTCGCCCGAGTTCGTCGATCAGATTCTGAACCGCGCCTTCGTACATCGCCCGCCTGCTCGCCTTCGCCGTGTCAGCGTCGCCTCCCACGGTAATGCAGCCACGTCCCGCCCGCGACCGTAGCCCGCCGCGCCGTCCAGCAGACCCGCTCCTTCTGCGCTGCGGGGAAGAGGGCCGCGCCGCCGGCGCCGCTCTCAGAGACGTCCGGCCGCCGGCCGGACGTCACGGCTCGCGTGCCGCCGGCCCACCATGCTCTCGGGCGGGGTCGTGCGCACCGGCCGTTAGAACCCCGGCAGACCGGGCATGCCACCCTCGCCCATGCCTTCGGCCAGGGGGCCCATTTTCTCCTGTTGCAGCTCATCGACCGCGCGCTCGGCGTCACGCACCGCCGCCAACACCAGATCGGCGATCGTCTGCGCGGTCTCACCGGCGTCGTCGGGGTCGATGGCCTTGGGGTCGATCGTGACATCTTGCAACTGGCCCCGGCCGTTGAGCGTGGTCTTAACCAGCCCCCCGCCGGCGGTGCCCTCAACCTGGGCGTCGTCGAGTTCCTGCTGGGCAGCCATGAGCTGCTGCTGCATCTGCTGCGCCTGTTGCAGGATCGCCTGCATGTCCATTCCACCGCCAGAATTCACTGGAACGTCTCTCCTCACGCGCATCGGCTACGTCTGCGAGCGTAGCCGCTCGTCACGGAACCCGTCGCGCTCTCAGCCACGTGGGAGAGGCCCGGCGCGCCGCGTTCGCGGCCATGACCACTGTCGGCGGTGGTCTCAACTCGCGTCGGTATCGGACTCGTCGATGATCTTGCCGCCCAATTCCCGTTGCAGCAACGAGAAGCCCGCGGGCTCGGGGGCGCCGGGCTCGTCGGGGCCACGCTGCGGCGTGGCGCCGGCGGCCGGCGCGGAGGGCTGCTGTGTGGCCGGGGCGGGCCGGGCGGGCTCAGGCGGCTCGGGCTGTGGAGTCTCCTGCCCTGTCGGCTGCGGATGCGCCGGGCCGCTCGGTGCGGCCGGCTCGGTCTCTTCCGAGGCGGACGGTGTGGGTTCAGGCGAGGGCTGCGCCTCGCCGGCGGGCGGCTGCGGCGCCTGCCGCGGAGGCTCGGGAGAGGACGGAGGCGGCGGTGGCGGCGCGGCCTGCGCGACGGGCAGCGGTTCAGGGGCGCCGACCGCGGCCTCGACCTGAACCTCCAAACCGAAGGCCTGTTGGACGGCGGCGCTGACGTCGCGTCCGCGCCCTGCGCCGACGAAGGAGTTACGCATCCCTTCGTGCTCGAAGTAAAGAGTGAGGGTTTGGCCGTGGATGGTGGTCGCGCGCACCCCGTCGCGTACCAGGGCGTGAGCGGCCGGCTTACGGCTAGCCGCCAAAGTCTCGACGACGGTGGGCCACTGCTCGTCGAAGGAGCGCGGGCCGTCCCCCTGCGATGCGGCGACCGAGTGGGCGCGCGGCGGCGCGGGCTGGGCGGGAGCTGGGGGACGCCCTGAGCCGGCCCCCTTGGGCTCGGGCCAGCCGTCGTCAGCCGCGGGCGCGGCGGGAGCCGGCTGGGCGGGCCGCTGCACCGGTTGGCGGCCGGGCTGTTCACCGGCAGGGGCCGGGGCCGGCGGCGCCGGAGGCTGCTGCGGCTGCGGCGCCTGCTGAGGCTGGGGGGCAGCCGCGGGCGCGGCAGTGGCGGCGGAAGCGAGGCGGCGCTCCAACCGGTCGAGGCGGGCTGCCAGCTCGCCGGCGTCGCCCCCCGAAGGGCTGGCCTGCCCGGCCCGCCCAGGCTGTGCAGCGGCCCCCGGCAGCAGCACCCGGGAGCACAGCAGCTCCAGCAGTAGCTGCGGCGAGGTGGCGCCGCGCATCTCGGTCAACCCCTGGTTGAGGATCTCGGCGGCGCGGGTGAGGTCGACGCTGCCGATCGAACTCGCCTGGTGGCGCATGTGGTCGACCGCGTCGGGCGAGACGTTGATCAAGCCCTTGTCGAGAGCGTCGGGTACCGCGGCGAGCACCACCAGGTCACGGATGCGCTCCAGCAGATCGCTGGTGAAGCGTCGCGGATCGTGGCCGGCCTCGATGATGCGGTCGATCAGCTCGAAGACCGCCGCGCCGTCGCGGGCGCCTAGCGCGTCGACCATCTCGGCCAGCAGCGCGGAATCGGTGAAGCCCAGCAGCGCCACCGCGCCGTCGCGGGTGATGCCTTTGTCGTCGGCGCCGGCCAACAGTTGGTCGAGGATCGACAGCGAGTCGCGCGCCGACCCGGCGCCGGCACGCACGACCAGCGGCAGCGCGGCGCTCTCGAACGGCACCCCCTCGGCGGTGAGGACCTCCTCCAGGAGTTCCCGCAAGGTTCCCGGCGGGATGAGCCGGAAGGGGTAGTGGTGGGTGCGCGAGCGGATGGTGCCGATGACCTTGTCCGGTTCGGTGGTGGCGAACACGAACATCAGGTGCGGCGGGGGCTCCTCGACGAGTTTGAGTAGCGCGTTGAAACCCTCGCGGGTCACCATGTGCGCCTCGTCGATGATGTAGACCTTGTACCGCGAGTTCACCGGGGCGAAGAACGCGCGTTCCCGAAGGTCGCGGGCGTCGTCGACACCGCCGTGCGAGGCGGCGTCGATCTCGATGACGTCGATGCTGCCGGGGCCGTTGGGGGCGAGCGCCTCGCAGGGCTCGCACTCGCCGCACGGATCGGGCGTGGGTCCCTTCTCGCAGTTGAGCGAGCGGGCGAGGATGCGCGCGCTGGACGTCTTACCGCAGCCGCGCGGACCACTGAACAGGTAGGCGTGGTTGATCCGACCGTTGCGCAACGCCTGCCGGAGTGGTTCGGTGACGTGCTCTTGCCCCCGCAACTCACCGAACGTCGCCGACCGGTACTTGCGATACAGCGCGATGGTCACGGCGCGTTCACTGCTCCCTCCGCGAACCGGCACGTCGCGGTCACCGGCGTGACTCGCGCACCGGTGCTCGCATCCACACGCCCCATTCAACCGTGCCACGGTGACACTCGGGGCCAGATCCCCGCGCTCGGCGGGAGCGAGTTCTCGCGGGGGCTTTCGCGGGCGAGGGGGAGCCGCGAGTCGCGCCGAGAGACGAAAAGGACCCCCCGCGCACCCGCCAGAGCCTACTTATCCTTGCTGCCTTCCGGCCCTGGGGAGGTTCGTAAGGTGACGCCGCACGAGGGGTCTGCCTCGTAGTCTATAGGCCATACGCCGTGTTCCGGTAACGCGGGACCGGAGTGTCGCCACTCCCACGCTGCGGGGGCGCCGAACGCGCTTTCGTCTGGCCGGGCACGCACCGCCACACCCGGCAAAACGACGGGCGTAAAAGACGAGCGCGAAAAACGTCGTCGTCCCGCGAGAGGCGGCTCGCTCAGCCCCGCCTGCCAACCTCCACACCGCTCCTCTCGCCTCGCGGACGCCCTACTCAGCGGGCGCGGCTCGGCCGGTGGCCGCGGAGAAGGTCAGGAATGTTTTCTCTACAGGGCGTGTTGAAAAAATATAGGCGGAATGCGGTCGGTTCTTCCGAGCACGGCCGTCACCGCGCCCCAACCCCCAGGTGCCCCACTGTCTCCGATTTCCGGATGTCCCTGGAAGGGCGGACGTTCGGCAAAGTCAAGGCCACGCTGATCGTGCGGCCTTCGCCCATTCGCCTTGAACAGGAGACATTCATATGTCCCAAGGGACCGCGAAGTGGTCTACCCCGAGCGAGAGCACCAGGCGCCTCGCCTCCCAGGAAGAGGCGGCCGAGACCTTCGTCGACCACTCAGACGGCGGCCTCGTCGCCGTTTCTCCCAAGGAGGATCAGGGGGTGAGCGCCCCCCTCGACCAAGATCCCATCGGCTCGCGGACTGAGGAGCCTCGCCGCAGCGTCCCGGGCCGCCCCTCGGCCACCCGCCGGGGCAGCGACTACGCGGTGCTCTCACGTGAGGTTCAGGCGGCTGGGCTGCTGAACCGACGGCCGGCCTCCTATGCGGTCAGAATCGGTGTGAACCTGCTCCTGATGGCCGCGGGGTGGGGAGCGTTCGCGCTGATCGGCCCGTCATGGTGGCAGATGCTGACCGGCGCACTCCTCGCGGTGCTGACCACCCAGACCGCGTTTATCGGGCACGACGCCGGTCATCAGCAGATATCCGATTCCAAACGTGTCAACAACCTCATCGGGCGATTGCACGGCAACCTCTTGGTCGGGCTCAGCTATAGCTGGTGGCTCTCCAAGCACAACAGACACCACGCCCACCCCAACCAGGTCGGCCGCGATCCCGACATCGGCGGCAACGCGATCGCCTTCACCGAGGAGCAGACCCGCGCCCGCAAAGGCTTGGGGGTCTGGCTGGCGCGCAGCCAGGCGTGGCTGTTCTTCCCCATGCTGCTCTTGGAAGGGATCAACCTGCACGTCGCCGGCGTCCGTGCCCTGTTCGGTCGCGCCACGGCCACCCGCGGCACCAAGCTGGTCGAGGCCGGGCTGCTCCTGGCGCACTTCGGCGGCTATCTCACCATCGTCTTCCTCGTTCTCTCCCCGCTCCAGGCCGTGTGTTTCATCGCCGTGCACCAAGGAATCTTCGGCCTGTACATGGGGTGCTCCTTCGCGCCCAACCACAAGGGCATGCCGGTATTCGCCAAAGGCGACAAAGTCGACTTCCTGCGCCGGCAGGTCCTGACCTCGCGCAACATCCGCGGTGGCCGCCTCACCGACCTTGCCCTGGGTGGGCTGAACTACCAGGTCGAACACCACCTGTTCCCCTCCATGCCCCGCCCCGCCCTGCCCCGCGTACAGCCCCTCGTGCGCGCGTTCTGCGCCCGACACGGCATCACCTACCACGAGACGGGACTGCTGAACTCCTATGCCCAAGTGCTGGGCCACCTCCACACGGTCGGCGCGAGGCTGCGTCCCGAACTGGAGTACTGAAACGCCTCGCGGGCGCGCGAACCTCTCGCCGCGGAGCGGCTCCGACGGCGCGGCCGTGCACAGGTGATTTCCGAGCGGTACCGACCCGGCCAGAGGGCGTGCCCATCCCTCTCATCACCCGCTCTTTACCCGCCCTCGCGTAGGGTGAAGGTATCCGGAGACGAAAGCGTCCTCACGCGAGGCTCGCCCGCCGCTCCGGCCGTTCCAGGGAGACGCCGCACTGATTTCCTACCGTGCCCGCAAGGCCCCGCGCGTTCCACCGGACCATAGCCGTTGCGAACCGTGCGCACCGACGTCGAAGCGCCCCGCTCCCGGAGTCTCGACCGCTCCGCCTTGTGCGCAGGCCGTAGCCGGTGACCGCGCATCCCCACTTTCCCGGGACCGCTCACACGGTGAGCGGTCTCCCAGACAGGAGCACTCTTTCCCATGCGGACGCCCGCACCACGCCAACCTGTGACCGCTGAGTCGCCACCGTCGACGCCCCGCCTCCTCCTGCAATCCGTAGCCACCCGCGACGCCCTGCTCGACGGCGGCTGGTGGCCGCGCTCCAACATCCCCATGGCCGAGCTGCCCGGCCTCATCCTCGCCCTTGAGGATTACCGGGGCCCCATCCACCACATCCTGCTGGGCGCCACCGGATGGGCGAGCCGACCCCACTTGCTGGACGTGGCCGGACGCGCGGTTCGGCTCGTCTGGTCCACCTCTCTGCCGACCGACCTGCTCACCGCGATCAGCACCAGCGGCACCCGTATCGACCTCCTGGTCGTACCGCCCGGGGTGAACATGCCTACGGCCTGGGCTGCCATCGGACTGGCCGCCCAAAGCACCAACACCACACATGCCTCCGAGCTCATCACCGCCGCCGACCACCTGCTGCTGCCGTCGGAAGGGAAAACGGACAGCGTCGGGTAGTCCAAAAGCGGCCGACCGGCCGCTACGGCTACGCACCCCCGTGGGCCGGGGACGGGGGATGACCATCGCCCTTCCGAGCCCTGATGCGGCCCCCGAAGAGCGAGCGAGTTCCTCACCATGGCTTACGCCGAGGGCCGCGCCGTTGACCCCTTTATCACCACTCCGCAAGAAGTGATCTTGACCACGTTTGTGTCCTGGTGTAACAATCCTTTTCGCCAGCCGGCTCGCCTCCGCAGAGCGCGCATCAGTCCTGTTCGGTCGGGGACGGCCGTAATCCCGGCGCCGACGCCGGTCTTCGCAAAGGAGTGACGATGCCCGCCGACCCCACCCCGGTGCTGTTCGTGCACGGCTACTGGCACGGCTCGTGGTGCTGGAACGAGGTCATCGCCGAGGTCGCGAGTACCGGCCGCTGTTGCCTGGCGGTGGACATGGTGGGGCACGGCCTGCGGGCCCGGCGCCCCGAGTCGGTCAATGCCCGCCCCTTCGACACCGAGGCGCTGGCGACCGAGGCATCGCCCGTGGCCGATGTGGACCTCGACCAAGCGGGCGATCTGTTGGCGTCGCAGATCGAGCGACTTGGCCGCGGCGGCCCGGTCACCGTGGTGGCGCACAGTATGGGCGGCACCGTGCTGACGCGAGCCGTGCAGCAGGTGCCCGAGTTGGTGGCGCACGCGGTGTACCTGGCCGCGTTCATGCCGGCCTCCGACGTCCCGGCGATCGCCTACATTCAAACGCCCGAGAACGAGGGGGAACTCGTCGGGCCCTCACTGCGGGCCGACCCCACGGCGATCGGCGCGCTGCGACTCGACCCCGCCGCACCTGACGCCGACTACCGCGGCCGGCTTCGAGAAACCTTCTACGGCGACGTGGACCCCGGCGTCGCCGACGCCGCGATCGGGCTGCTGAGCCCCGACGCTCCGGCCGGCATCGCCCTCGGCGCCACCACCTTGACCCGGGAGGGCTGGGGCTCGGTTTCCCGCACCTACGTCACCTGCGCGCGCGACATGGCCATCCGGCCGGCGTTGCAGCAGAAGTTCATCGCCGAGGCCGACGCCGCCTTCCCAGACAACCCGACCTCGGTCGTGACGTTGGACGCCTCGCATTCGCCGTTCCTGTCGATGCCCGGCGAGGTCGCCGCAATCGTCGGAAAACTGGACTGACAGCCCCGACCACTCATCGGCCTCCGGCGGGGGTGTGCGCGCCTTGGGCCGTGGACGCTGCGACAGTCGGCCGTAAACCCGGCCACGGCGGGACCGCGGTCTCTGTCGAGGCGGTCTTCCGCGGGGAGTCGGCGCGGACGGGCAGGCGAGAGGCTTGAGGTGGGCTCGTCCCGCTCTTGGGGAGGGGCGACCCCATAGCGCGATGTGTCACAGAAGGTCGCAGATTCCTGTACAGTGGCGTGCGGAGGATTCGCCTAGTGGCCTAGGGCGCACGATTGGAAATCGTGTTGGGGGCAACCCCTCGCGGGTTCAAATCCCGCATCCTCCGCCATTCCATGACGGCATACATGGGCGCGTGAAGGCCCGAACCGCAGCAGCGGTTCGGGCCTTCGTCGTGTTGGCGGGGCATCGTCGCCCATCGCGGAAGCGGCGGCCACGCCCGCCGGAGACCGATCCTCCGGCGGGCGTGCCTTCGTCAGCTCGTGCCTCGATCGCTGCGCGATCTCACCAGCCTGCGGGGACGCTCACCCGCGTGTACCCGCCGCCTGCCCTCGCCGCGCTTCTAAAAAACAGCACTTAGCCGGTGGTGTCGGAGGTGGGCGCGCTCTGCCCGCCGGTGCCCGCGGTCGTGGCCCGGCCGGTGGAGTCCTGCTCGGCGCCCCGGGAAGTGGCCAGCAGGATCACGCCGCGCACCGCGCAGGTGATGACCAGGGCGAAGAACAGCCCGAAGACGATGTGGAAAGAGACCAGCAGTCCGTAGACGGCTGCCGTGCCCACCCCGAAGATGACCTGGTTGCGCCGGTTGGTGGGGGTGGTGCTGGGGTCGGTGATCATGTAGTTGGTGAACAGGATGAATGCCACGCCGGTCATCGGCATCAACGCCGCCAGCAGAGCGTGGTCCAGCACCAGCCACCGTAGGACGGCTTGGGCGGCGAAACCGCCGACCCACCCCAGGATCAGGGGCCACCTGCCGGTCAGGTTGGCGTTGAGCATGGTGCCCGCCATGAGGATGCCCAGCGGGATCAGCCAGTCCAGGGCGCCGAAGGTGTTGTTGGTGAAGTGGTAGGGCGGAGCGATGCCCACCCACGGGAACAGGATCAGCGTCACGGCGATCCCGGTGTTGGAGGGGTTCAGGACGTGGCGCCTGCGGCCACGCACGGTGACGCGGAAAAGGTATTTGCTGCCGACGGCGACGGCCACGGCGAGCAGGTAGGGCCACAGCGACTCGTTGCCCCACAGCAGCATGGCGCAGGCCAGCGAGGAGATGTGGGTGGGCAGCAGGTAGTCCACGAACTGCTGTGGTCCGCCGGTGTAGCCGGGGGCGCGGCCGTCGGCCCGGGCGTCAAGGGTCTCCAACAGCAGGTCGAGCACATAGCCCACCAGCACCGCGACGATGGGGGTCAGCGGCGACTGCTCGAAGCCGAGAAACAGGTGACCGAGCACGTTGAAGACGGTGATCGAGATCGCGAACATGCGCAGCGCTTTGAGGCGCTTGTCCACTGGCGGCGTGGCCGGCGCGGCACTGCCGTGCTCAGGGGGTGGGGTCGCTATCGAGGGGGCGTTGTCCTCGGGAGCGTGCTCGGCTGCGCTGGGCACGCCCCCCGGTTGGGTTGTCGTCATCGCAGAACCGCCGTTCCGTCGTCGTTGAGCTCGACCGTGCTGTCTCCGGGGGGCAGCTCTACCTGAGCTGATTGGACGTCACCGTCGGCGAGCCATTCGACGGTGACCGGCAGCGAGCCGGTGCGCGGGGCCGCCAGGTGCAGGGTGTCGTCGGAGACGCCGACGTGGCCGTTGCCGGGGAAGAGTTGGCGCCGCTGCTGTGGCAGATCGCCGGTGGGCGGGGCGGTGACCGTGGCGCCGCTGGCGGGACGGTGGGCGTCGCCGACGGCGGCCGGTGTGACCAGGTTCAGGCTGATGCCGGGGCGGGCGTCGGGGGCCTGGTTGAGCAGCACCCGCGAGTCCTGCCACTGGTTGGCGAGCACGGCGTCGAGGAGACCGTCGCCGTTGATGTCGCCGAAGGCGTAGGCGCGGCTCACGTCGGGCTCGTCGAGGCCGAGGGGTGCCGCCAGGTCGGCGTAGCGGCCCTCGGGGTCGCGCACCCAGAAGGGGTTGTGCTCGTGGCCGGAGACGTCGTCGCCGGGCTGGAAGTTCGTCCAGATCCACGGGTGCTTCAGCAACTGGTCGTTGCCCATGGCGATCTCCTGGAGTTCGGCCCAGCGGTCGATCTCACCGGCCAGGAAGCCGGTGGCCTGGAAGAGCTCGTCGGTGCCGTCGTTGTTGAAGTCGCCGGCTTTGACGTCCCAGGACCAGCCGCTGCGGGACAGTCCCAACGGTTCACTGTCGTCGTGGTAGGGGACTTCGCCCTCCAGCAACTGGGAGCCCTCGCCGGTGGGCACGAACGCGAAGTTGCTCTCATGCAGGGCGTAGGGAGAGGTGATGTTGCTGACGACGATGGTCGGGAGTTCGGCGTCGTCGGGGTAGGTGAAGGTGACGCCCATCCCCTTGAACGACCCGTTGCCCAGCACCTTGGACTTGGGTTCGGTGATGTCGCGGTCGTCGCGTACCAGGTCCAGCTCCACCTGCCCGGGCTCGGAGTGGTTGACGAGCAGGCTGTCGTTGCCGAAGTCGTTGGCGAGGTAGATCTCGGGCAGCATGTCGTCGGTGAGGTGCTGGAACCCGATCGCCAGGGTCCATGCGGTCGTGGCCTTGCGCGGCAGCGCGTTGCTGTCGTCGACCACGGTGGGCGGGGTGTCGGGTTCGCCGGTGGGGGTGGTCAGCAGGAGCTGATTGCGGCCCCCGTTCCGGGCCAGGCTCATGCTCTGCTGCATCTCCATGCGGTGGTCGTCGTCGGCCTCCGGGTCGAGCACTCGGGCGCCGTCGGGGAAGTAGTTGCCGACGAGGATGTCGAGATGGCCGTCGCCGTCGATGTCGGCGATGTTGGTGGCGGTGGTGTTCCACACCTGCATGGGTTCGACCAGCTCGTGGGCGGTGAAGTCAGCCGCGTCGGGGGTCTGGTCGGGGCCGGCGGTGTTCATGAACAGCACCGGGGAGCGTCCCCAGTAGTAGATGAGGAAATCGGTGTCGCTGTCCTCGTCGTAGTCGGCCGGGACACACCCCATGGGGGCCATCGTGTCGTCGTAGGGCAGGCCGGTGGGCACCAGTTCGACCACCGGGTATTCGGGGGCACCGCTGCCGGGGGCCGACCGCAGCGTGACGCTGTCATCGCGCGGATCGACCAGGCAGACGTCGGCGGCTTGGCCCAAACCGCGGAGGTCGGCCAGGGCGACGGAGGCGCCGACCGCGGAGATCCAGCCGCGGAAGTGCTCCAGCGCCGGGGCTACCTGACGTTCGTAGGCGGCGTCAGGGGGTGCCGAATTCAGGTCGAGAACGTCGAAGCCGTAGGGCTCGGCCATTTTGGCGGCCTCGGCTTCGGTCGGCGAGGGTCGGACGGTGAACGCGCCCATCACGGCGATGACGGCGAGCGCCACAACGACCGTCGCCCCGCGGAACAACAACCGCATTGTCTACCCCTAAGCATGGTCATAGAAATGATCGCCACTCATTGCGTTTCTCCGAGTCGGTCTTGTCGCGCGGTCTGGCTGCTGAGACTGCCGTCCGCGACTGCTCGCCCGGCGGATTCTTGTGTCGCCCCAGAACGGAAACGAGACGTTTAGACGTTTCGCCACCTCCGGAACGGTGTTTTCTTTCTTGTCGTCGCTACGGCCGGGAGGCACTGGGTCACTCGGCTCTACCAAACGATTAATAGCAACGACATAGATGGCCAGACAAGTAACACCGCCCTGAAGGGCAATCCGAAAGAAAACACCGGAGCGACGCTGTGCATTCCACTTCCGCGCCATCTCCGAGAAAAGTCGCAATCGAGGAGACGCACGCCTGCCGGGATCGGTGGGACGGTCTTAGGGAGCATCGACGAAGGATCGCAGTCGTGTCTACCGAGCGCGGAAAGGAGCTCCTCCGGTTCACGGTCAAGTGAATCTTCAGCACTACCGAATCGACGACTGCTGTCCCCAGATATCGGCGACCACACGTCGCTTTTTCGCGGCATGCCACGCCGTTGAAAAGCGCACTCCGGGCGACGCTTCTCGCGGTCCTTTTCCGCCACAGGCGGCGGGGCGCACGGCGCGCGCTTTCGATTCTTTCGCATGAATTCCCTGAGGAGGACAGACATGGTGCTGGCCACCGAACAGCCCACGCGGGAGGAGCTGGTCCGCCGCGTCTCGGACCTGGCGCCCACCCTGCAAGCCAGAACAGCCTGGTCGGAGGAGAACAGGCGCGCCCACGACGACTCGATCGCGGACCTGGCCGAGGCCGGGATCTTCAAGATGCGGGTGCCCGCGCGCTACGGCGGTTATGAGTGCGACACCCGCTCCCTGGTGGACGTGGCCACCGAACTGGGTAGGATCGACGGCTCGCTGGCTTGGACGGCGTCGGTGTACTGGATTCCGACCTGGATGGCCTGCCTGTTTCCCGACGAGGTCCAAGACGAGGTGTTCTCGACCCCCGATGTGCGGGTGTGCGGGACGCTGAGCCCGGGCGGGATGGCCACCCCGGTCGACGGCGGGGCCGTCGTCAACGGCAAGTGGGGGTTCATCAGCGGGGCGCCCCACAGCCACTGGCAGGAGATCATCGCGGTTATGCCCGGTGACGACGGCGAACCGGCGCCCGTTATGGCGCTGGTGCCGATGTCGGAGCTGCGGATCATCGACGACTGGCACACCTCGGGCATGCGGGGCACGGGAAGTGTCAGCACGGTGGCCGAGGACGTCTTCGTTCCCTCTGAGCGCATCCTCCCGCTGGGCGCCGTACTGCAAGGCCAGTCCGCCTCCGCGCACAACACCGGCTCCCCGATCTACCGCGTTCCGCTGCTGCCGGTGGCATCGGCGTCCTCGGTCGGTGCGGTCCTGGGGATGGCCAAGGCCGCTCGGGACGTGTTCTTCGAGCGGATGCCCAAGCGCACGATCACCTACACCAACTACACGAGCCAGGCCGAAGCACCCCTGACCCACTTCCAGGTCGCCGAGGCCACGATGCGGATCGACGAAGCCGAGTTCCACGCCCACCGCCTGGCGGAGATGGTGGACACCAAGGGTGTCGAGAACGCGACCTGGACCGTGGAGGAACGGGTGCGCGCGCGGGCCGACCTCGGCGCGGTGTGCCGCCTTGGCAAGGAGGCCGTTGACACCCTGGCCACGGCGAGCGGCGGTTCGTCGATCTACAACGACGTCGCGATGCAGCGGATCTCGCGCGACATGCAGGCCGTGAACCTCCACGCCCTCATGCACCCCAACACCAACACCGAGCTGTACGGGCGTGTCCTGTGCGGCTTGGAGCCCAACACCCTCTACCTCTAGGGCCGCCTCAAGCGCGTGGCGCCCCGCGTGTGCATCTCCCCCTGTTCAGCGAAGGAGACAAGTATGAGCATCGACAACTCCCCCGCAGCCATGACCGCCCCCTCCGAGGCCGACAAAGCGGCGGTGGCCAACCTCCCGCAGCGGATCGTCGCTGCCTGGAAAGCCCATGACGCCGAGGCGTTCGCCGAGGTCTTCACCGAGGACGCCACGATGATCCTGCCCGGCCTGTACCGGAAGGGACGCGACGAGATCCGCTCCTTCATGGCGGCTGCGTTCGCGGGACAGTTCAAGGGCACCCAGGTCACTGGAGACCCCCTGGACATCCGGCTCTTCAACGGCACGGCAGGGGTGGTGGTCACCCAGGGCGGCGTCTTGGCTCCCGGAGAGAGCGAGGTTTCCGACGAGCGCGCCATCCGGGCTTCGTGGGTGGTCGTCAAGGAGAACGGCGAGTGGAAGCTCGCCGCCTACCAGAACAGTCCGCGCGATGCCGCCTGAGCTGAGAACGGGGGAAGCTACCACGATGGACGACTCCACGGAAGATCGCGCGATCGTACTGGGCGGGAGCATGGCGGGGCTACTCGCGGCGCGTGTGCTCTCCGACTGGTACTCGCGGGTACTGGTGGTGGACCGCGACAAACTGCTCGGCGTCACCGAGGCGCGGCGCGGCGTACCCCAGGGTCACCACGTCCACGGTCTGCTGGCGCGCGGCCAGCAGATCCTGGACGAACTGTTTCCCGGCTTCACCGAGGAAGCCGTCGCGGCCGGCGTGCCCACTGGGGACCTCGGCGAGTTGCGCTGGTTCTTCGACGGACGCCGGCTCCAGCCGGCCAGCACTGGCCTGGTCTGCGTCTCCGCTGCCAGGCCGGTCTTGGAAAAACAGGTCCGCGACCGGGTGGCCGCACTGCCCAATGTGGCGTTCGCCGAGCAGCGCGACATCGTCGGACTGACGACGACACCGCGGGGCGACCGGGTGACCGGGGTGCGGGTGCAGCCACGGTCAGGCGGCGACGAGGAGGTGCTGGAGGGCGCGCTCGTCGTCGACGCCAGCGGCCGAGGGTCGCGGACTCCGGTGTGGCTAGAGGAGATGGGCTACCGGCGCCCCGAGGAGGAGCGGGTCAAAATCGACCTGACCTACACCACCCGGCACTACCGGCTGCGCTCCGAGGAGGCGTTGAACGGCGATCTGTCGATCAACCCGGTGTCGACGCCCTCCCATCGGCGGGGGGCGTTCTTCTCCCGCATCGAGAACGGTCGGTGCGTGCTGTCGCTCACCGGTGTTCTCGGTGACAGCCCGCCGGCCGACCCCGAGGGTTTCCTCGACTTCGTGCGTTCGCTGGAGGTCCCCGACGTCTACGAGGTGATCCGGGACGCCGAGCCCCTCAACGACCCGGTCTCCTTCCGGTATCCGGCGAGCGTGCGACGCCACTACGAGCGGTTGGAACAGTTCCCGGACCGACTGCTGGTGGTGGGGGACGCGGTGTGCAGCTTCAACCCGGTCTACGGGCAAGGTATGACCGTGGCCGCGATCGAGGCGACCATCCTGCGTAAGCATCTGCGGCAGGGCCGGCCGCCCCAGCCCATGCGCTTTCTCAGCGACGTCTCCGATGCCCTCGACGCTCCGTGGGACATCTCGGCGGGAGGTGATCTGGACTTCCCGGAGGTGGCGGGCAAACGCCCCTTGAAGGTGCGGATGGCCAACGCCTACATGTCGCTGCTGCGGTCGGCGGCCACGCGCGACGGGCAGTTGACGCGGGCGTTCATGCGGGTGGCGGGTCTGATCGATCCGCCGGAGACCCTCATGCGGCCGGCGATGATACTGCGCGTGCTGCGCAATGCCAGAGGCCGCCGCGAGCCGTCGGCCTCCGCACAGCGGGGCAAGCGGGCCGTGGACGCTTAGGACCGCGCCCACCCGCGGGGCGGCGGTGCCGGGAAAAGCCCGGCACCGCCGCCTTTTTCGGCTGCGCCGCCACACAGGGGGAGCGGGTGAGGGGGCGGTGGCTTGGCGGGCGCGCCATGGGTGTCGACAGTGGCGGCCCGCCGCCTACCGCGATCGGCCGCGGGAGCGGCAGGGCCGGCAGCGCGGCTCACCAGCGGCACCCGCCAGCGGGCGGGTGAGCCGAAAAGAAACCGGCCGGCGGGGCGCCGGCCGGTTCAGGTCGCAGGGACTCAAGCGGCGTCGGCCGCGGCGGGAACCGGAGAGGTCAGCCGCACCGGCAGTGTGCGGTGGCCGTTCATGATAAAGGTCGGCAGGGGCTGCAACCCCTCGGCGGGGGTGGCCAGCGTCATGTCGGGGAAACGCTCGAACAGGGTGGCGAGCCCCACGCGCGCCACCAGGCGGGCGATACCGGCGCCCAGACAGTAGTGGGGGCCGAGGCCGAAGGAGAGATGGCCTTTGTCGGTGCGGGTGATGTCGAAGTGGTCGGCTTCGGCGCCGTTGAGCGCCGGGTCGCGCCCCACAGCGCTGTAGTTGACCAGGATCGGGTCACCCTTCGGGATGGTGAGGCCGTCCAGTTCGATGTCCTCGGCGGCGTAGCGCAGCGGCAGGTGCGCCAGCGGCGACTCCACGCGCAGCGTTTCGTCGATGACATCGTCCCACGAGGCGTTCCCGCTGGTGACCAGTTCCCGTTGCTCGGGGTGGGTCAACAGCGCGGTGATGGCGTTGTCGAAGAAGTTGATCGTGGTCTCCGAGCCGGCGCCGAGGATGGCGAAGATGGTGTCGGTCAACTCGGCCTCGGAGAGCCGGGAACCGTCCTCGTCTCTGGCGGCGATCAGGTCGCTGGTGATGTCCTCGCCCGGCGACTCGCGCTTGGCGGCGATCAGCTCCTCCATCGCCCCTCGCCAACCGAGCAGGATCTCTTGGGCCTGATCGGGGGTGACGGTGGTGTCGACCATCATGTCGATGACGCTGGCGGTTTTGGCGCGGGCCTCCTCGGACATGCCGATCAGGTCGGCCACCAGGCGGGCGGGCAGCGGGTAGGCGAACTTCTCGCGCAAGTCCACCACCTCGCCGGGCTCCGTGGCGGCCAAGGCGTCGACGAGTTGGTTGGTCAGTTCCTCGACGCGCGGCCGGATGGCCTCGGTGCGGCGGGGGGTGAACGCCTTGCCGACCAACTTGCGCAGCCGGACGTGGTCCTTACCGTAGGCGGTGACCATGTTGTCCATCGCGACCCAACTGATCATCTCCCAGTCCGGGGGGATCTCGCCGTTGATGAAGGCCGGCCAGTGGTTGCGGGCGCTCTTGGTCACGCGAGGGTCGGTCAGCACCTGCCGGATGGCGGCGTGGCTGTTGAGGGACCACGCCAATACCCCGCCGGGAAGCTCGACCTGGACGGCGGGTCCCTGCTCGCGCAGGGTCGCGGCTTCGCCGTGGATGTCCTGGCCGGTCGTGTCGAGTGTGAAGGGACATTTGTTCGCCAAGGGTGTCTCCCCGATTTCGGTTGCGGGACATGGGAACGGTGCGGGAAAAGGGGTCGGCCCAGGAGGTCGCCGCGCGGCTCTCGTCGGAGGGCGCCGTCCCGAAGGCTCTTGCGCCTCGGGTGCTGGACCGTGCTCGGCTCACTTCAGTGAGCGGAAGAACGTGCGGACGTCGTCGACGAGTGCGGCGGGCCGCTCCATCGCGGCGAAGTGCCCGCCGTGATCGAACTCGGTCCAGTGGGTGATCGTCGGGATGTCGCGTTCGGCGATCCGGCGAACCGGCAAGAAGATGTCGTTCGGGAACACCGCCACGCCCACTGGTGCGGCGACCGGCGGCGGCACCTCTCCGGCCACCGCGTGGCTCATCGCCTCAGCTCCCTCGTAGTAGAACTGCGCCGAGGAGCCGGCGGTGGCCGTGAGCCAGTAGATGGTGACGATGGTCAGCATCAGGTCGCGGTCGACCGCCTCCTCGGGCGCCTTCTCTGCCTCGGTCCACTCCAGGAACTTCTCCACGATCCAGGCGAGCTGGCCCACCGGAGAGTCGGTGAGGCCGTAGGCCAGAGTCTGCGGCCGGGTGGCCTGGACCTTCATATAGCCGGAGAGCTCGGTGTCGAAGCGCCCCAGCGCGGCGAGGCGCGCCTGGTCGGACTCGCTGAGCCCGGCCAGCTCCTCGGGGTCGCCGGAGGGAAACGTCATGAGCATGTTCAGGTGAACGCCGACGACGTGTTCGGGGGCGACCCGGGCCAACTCAAGGGAGATCACCGAGCCGGCGTCGCCGCCCTGGGCGGCGTAGGACTCGTAGCCGAGGCGGCGCATCAGCTCGGCCCACGCCTTGGCGATGCGGTGGGTGTCCCAACCGGTCTGGCGCAGGGGGCTGGAGAAGCCGTAGCCGGGGATGGAGGGGATGACGAGGTGGAAGGCGTCCGCGGGGTCGCCGCCGTGGGCTCGAGGGTCGGTGAGGGGGCCGATGATGTCGAGGAACTCCGCAACCGATCCGGGCCAACCGTGGGTGAGCAGCAGCGGCAGCGCATCCGGCTCGGGCGAGCGAACGTGCATGAAGTGCACGTCCTCGCCGTCGATCTCGGTTATGAAGTTGGGGTACTGGTTCAACCGCGCCTCGACCGCGCGCCAGTCGTACGAGGTGCGCCAGTACTCTGCCAGCTCCTTGAGGTACTCCGGCGGCACGCCGCGGCTCCAGCCGACGTCGGGCAGGCCGTCGGGCCAGCGAGTGTTGGCGATCCGGCTCTTGAGGTCGTCGATGTCGGCCTGTGGAATCTCAATGGTGAAAGGACGCATGGTCCCCCCTTTGTTCTGGATGGTGTTCACCGCAGCGGAATTGTTTTCACATGTTCCCGGCGATGATCCTGTACTGGGAAAATGGTGAATGAAGGGACGGTGGTCCGGGGAGAGTGAGGGCGACGTGGCGCTCAGACTTCCTTGATGGATGCGTCGGGATCGGTCACCAGCGTCCGCAGGATCTCGCGGAATTGTTCGACCATTTCCCCGATCGTGCTGTCGTCGTATTCGCCTTTGTTGAATTTGATGTTGCCGAACATCCCCTGGGAGGAGTCGATATCGAGCGTCCACAGCACCCCGTTGGGAATGTCGGAGCTGACCGACTGGGAAAGCAGCCTCTTGCGCACCTCGGAGTACTGGACGTCCCCGACCGTTTCCGCCTCCATCGTGAAGGGGTGCTGAAAGACCTGGATCGCTGAGACGGCCACCCCAGGCTGGGCGGCCGGAGCCATGATGTCGGGGGCCTCGGCCAGGATCTTCGCGAACGGGATGTCGTTGGTTTGGGCTTCCAAGCAGGTGGAACGCGAGCGAAGGACGACGTCGCGCAGCGTCTGGCACTCGGTGAGATCGGTTCGCAGCGGGATGAAGTTGAAAAACGGCCCCACCGTGTTCTCGAATCGGGCATCTCCCCGGCCGGAGCTGATCGTGGGGACGACGACGTCGGGAGTGCCCGTGCGCTTCCACAACAGGAGGTTGTAGGCGGCGAGCAAGACCATGAAGGGCGAGCTTCGCGCGGCGACGGCGAACCGCAGGGTGGCGGCCGTGAGCTCCGGGTCGATCAGGAACCGGTGGGTGGCGGTGGAGCCCAGCGCGGTGTCGGGCTCGGCGCGATCGGTGGGCAGCGGCAGCATTTGCGCGCCTTGCAGTTTGGCGCGCCAGTACTCCCGGGGGCCGGCCGTGGTCTCTTCAGTGACGGTGTCGCGCTGCCACTTGGCGTACTCCCGATACTGGCGCATCTCGGGCAGGTCGGGTCCGCCGTAGCCCCTGCGGGCGGCGTAACAGGCGGCGAGGTCACGCATGATCAGCAAGAGGGACCAGCCGTCGGCCACCGTGTGGTGGACCAGCAGCGCGAGGACGGCGTCACGGTCGTCGAAGCGTCCCAAAGCCGCGCGCAGCAAGGGGATGTCGCGGACACTGTGCTGGAAGGACTCGACCTCGTTGAGGAACTCCTCGACCTGCTCCTCGCGGTTCTCGGGGGCGCCGTCGAGATCGCGCACCAGCAGATCGGGCGGGCTGGGAGGCAGGATGCGCTGATACCCGCCTCCGCCCTCGCGCACGATCGAGGTGCGAAGCGCCTCGTGGTGGGTCACCACGTCGCCCAGCGCCGCGCGCAGCGTGTCGATGTCGACCTCGCCGTGCAGCCGCCAACCGCGGACCACGTGGTACATGGGGCCGAAGGGCCCCACCTCGCCCTCTCCGGCGAACATGCACAGGAACTCCTGGCTGAAGGAGAGCTCGACCTCGTGCTCCGGGGCGTTCGGTGCGTGGGGGGTGTCGGTGGCGTTCATGGAGTGCTGCCCTTCGGTCGGTGGTGCGTCGGGGTCGGATCGGGGCCGTCGCCCTCGCTCATGCCGCGTCCCCGTCCTGGGCCCGCTGGGCTTCGACGGCCTCGTAGAGCGCCTTGATGTTGCCGCTGCCGAAGGTCTGGGCGCCCATCCGTTCGATGAGTTCCACGAAGAACGTCTTCTGGGGGTGGATGCTCTGGGAGAAGATCTGGAAGAGCTGGCCGTCCTGGTCCTCATCGACGAGGATGCCGAGCCTGCGCAGGTCGTCGACGGAGTGCCGAGACAGCGTCAGCCGATCGGCGAGCATGCTGTAGTAGGTCTCAGGGGTGTTGAGGAAGTCGATGCCGGCGGCGTTGATCGCCCCCACCGACTCCACGATGCTGTCGGCGGTGAAGGCGACGTGCTGCACACCGGCGCCGCCGTGGTTCTTGAGGAACCCGTCGATCTGTCCCGGTTCGCGCGAGACGTCGGGCTCGATCAGCGTCAGCGTCACGGCGCCGGAGCGGCTCTGGACCACCTTGGAGTTCATGGCCTGGGCGCCGACGACGATGCGCTCGGTGAAGACCATCTCGAAGTCGAGGAGGTGTTCGTAGAACTCCACCGTGGGGTCCAACTGCCCGGCTTCCAGGCACACGGCGAAGTGGTCGACGTCGCGCAGCCCGGAGTCCCAGCCCGGTGCGGCCGAGTCGTCGGCCGGACGCAGGCCGGGCAGCGGCTGTTCCTCCGCCTCCGGGGAACGCTGGACGAAGGTGTGCGCCACGTCGGCGAAGCCCATGATCGTCGCCGTGACGATCCCGCCATGGTTGACAGGCGGGGCGACCGGACGCGCCCCCCGGCTCATGGCCTCGTTGAACGCCGCGGTGGCGTCGTGCACGCGCAGCGCGATGTCCGCCACCCCGTCGCCGTGGCGCTCGACGTAGGCTCTGCCGGGGTGGTCGTTGAGCAGGGGCTCGGTGAGGACCAGCCGGATGCGTCCCCGGCCAAGGCCCACCGAGCGGGCCTCGGCGGCGGTCTCCGACGGAGCGGTGCCGGCCTGTACGGCGAAACCGTAGCCGTCGACGAGCCACTCCTGGGCCGCCGCGATGTCGTTGACGTAGAACCGGATGTGGTCGACGTTGATGTCTTCGAAGGCCGATCTGGTCGAGTTGGCCATGGGGCGTCGCTCCATTCGATGGCGAATTGGCAGGTGGGGGTGGTGAGGGAGTGTTCGGGCGCGGGGCAGCCCGTGGTCAGGAGGCGCCCCTGCCGGCGGGAGTGCCGCCAGGTCTGATATCGGTCCAGTGGGCAGTCACGTACTCCAGGCAGGCTTCGCGCTCAGCCGGGCCGTAAACGGCGGTCCAGCCCGCCGGTACGGAGGAGGAGTCCGGCCATAGCGAGTGCCGGCCTTCGGCGTTGACCAGGACGGTGTAGCGGCCGGGAGTCTCGTCGAAGGGGTTGGTCATCGCGGTGCCTTTCGGTTGGGGACGGGCTCGCCGCCGGGGCCGGTTGGGGACTGGGCAACGGTCTCGTCGGGCCACCCGAGGGATAGGGGCACGAAAAGCACCAGTGGGCGACGCCGAGGGAGACGGCCCGGCGGGGCCAGGGCGGTGGAGGGGATGGACCGGGCGGGGGCGCCGGCTCTTCAGCCCAGCTACGGGGCACTGGAGGTGGCGGCGCCCACACCGCGGCAAAAAGGAGCGCCTCTACTGGCCGAGCTGTGGTGCGCTGGTACCTGCCTCGACGATCTCCTGGTCGACGTGTTTGGCCAGCAGGGAGACGGTGGGAGCGTCGAAAAGCACCTCGATTCCCAGCTTCAGCCCCCATTCCAGCTCGATGCGCAGGAGCAGACGCATCGCCAGTAAGGACTGGCCTCCCAGCTCGAAGAAGCTGTCGTCGATGCCCACCGGCCGGGTCACCCCCAGCACCTCGGCGAAGACGGTGCACAGGGTCTGCTGCGTGGGGGTGTGCGGGGGACGGTAGGCCGACGACCGATCGAAGTCGGGGGTGGGCAGCGCCTTGCGGTCCACCTTGCCGTTGGGGGTCAGCGGTAGGGCCGTCAACACGGTGAACGCCGCCGGCACCATGTAGTCCGGCAGTCGAGCTTGCGCGTAGGAACGCAGGTCGGCGATGTCGAGCTGTTCGGAGTCGGTGACGACGTAGGCGGCGAGCCGTTTCTCGCCCGGCTCGACCTCGTGGGCGGCGACGGCGACCTGGGACAGTCCGGAGTAGGCGGTCAGAGCCGCCTCCACCTCGGCTAGCTCGACGCGGAACCCGCGGATCTTGACTTGGTCGTCGCCGCGTCCGACGAAGTCGAGGAGCCCTGCCGGGGTCCAGCGCGCGAGGTCGCCGGTGCGATACATCCGCTCGCCCGAACCGGTGAAGGGGTCGGCGACGAAACGCTCGGCGGTGAGGTCGGGACGGCCGAAGTACCCGCGCGCGACGCCGATTCCGGCGACGTAGAGCTCTCCCACCTCGCCGTCGGCGACCGGGGCGAGTTCCTCGTCGAGGACATAGGCCCGCATCCCCTCCATCGGACGACCGATCGGCACGATGGCGCCGAGGTCGGAAGGATCGGTCATCGGCGCGTGTGTGGCGAACAAGGTGGTCTCGGTCGAGCCGTACATCGCGCGTACGAGCAGGCCGGGGCATGCCTCCATCACCTGCTGCACCGCCGCCGAGGAGATCACGTCGCCCCCGGTCATCACCTCACGCAGCCCAGCGAGGCACTCCGGTGCCTCGTCGGCCACCACGCGGAAGAGTCCCGCCGTCAGGTGGACCGCGGTGATCTCCTCGTCGCGCAGGAGCCGCCGCAAGGTGGCGACATCCAGCTCGCCGTGCGGGGCTACGACGATGTGATGACCGTGCAGGAGCTGCACCCAGACCTCGTAGGTGGACACGCCGAAGGCGTAGGGGGCCACCATGAGCACCCGCTCGTGGTGACCGTTGCGCCAGCACGGCTCCGCCACCAGGCCCATCACGTCGCGGTGGGTGACCGCGACGCCTTTGGGGGTCCCCGTCGAGCCGGAGGTGTACATCACGTAGGCCAACTGTTCGGGGGAGGCGGCGATCGCCGGGTCGGACTCTGGCAGCGTCGCCGTCTCCTCATCGGTGTCGACGATCACGGTGGGGCCGCTTTGGGGCAGGCCACGCTTGCGCATCGCCGAATCGGCCAGCAGGATGGGCCGGTCGGCGTGGTCGACGATCCACTGCATGCGCTCCAGCGGGTAGGCACTGTGCAGCGGCAGATAGCACGCGCCGGTCTTGACCACCGCCAGGAACGCCACCACCACATCGATCGAGCGTTCCATCAAAATCGCGACCGGCGCCTCTTCTCCCGCGCCCAGCCGCAACAGCCGGTGCGCGAGCTGATTGGCACGCCGATCCAACTCTCGATACGTCAGGCGAGTATTCCCAGCGGAAATAGCCACCGCATCCGGTGTTTGGCTCACCTGAACGGCAAATCTTTCTTGGATGGAGGCGGATAGCATGGTCTTCTCCAATCCGTTCATTCCTTGGAGCCACAAAAACCGCCCCGACCGAGCTCACAACGCGGTTCTCGTTCAGCTATGCAGTTAGGCTGACAGTTCTCCGCGGGAAGCGGCATCTCCCGGATTGCCCTGTCCCGGTGAACGAACCGGCGGTACGGCCGGCCCGCTCGCGGTCGGGACAAGGCCGGGCACGGGTGCGCCGCCCGAGCGGTCCAGCCGCACGGCGGCGCGGTATTGGCTCGCCCAGCGGGCACCCACCCTCTCGACTGGTACGGGGGCGGAAGGCAGAATGACCTCTGGCGTAGGGCTTCAGGGCACGACAGCCGGAGACCGCGGCGAACCCCTGACCGCCCGGACGGCACATACGACATGCAGGCGTTGCGCAACGGCCGCGGTTGGTTCGGCCGTTGGCTACGGCAGCGTCGGTGTTACGGGGGTGGGACATGAAGTACATGCTCATGATCTGCGGCGACGAGGCCTACATGGGTGACGCCAACTCCACGGCGGACCCTCCGGGGTGCGGGGGGTGGCAGGAGGAGATGACCAGCAGGGGAATCCTGCGGGGAGGCGAAGGACTGCGTCCAAGTAGCGACGCCACGACGGTGCGCGTGCGCGACGACGAGGTCATGATCTCCGACGGTCCTTTCGCCGAGACCAAGGAGCAGATCGGCGGGTTCAGCCTGATCGAGTGCGCCGACCTGGAGGAGGCGCTGGAGGTGGCGTCAAAACACCCCGCCGCCAGGTTCGGCACCATCGAGGTCCGACCGATCTGGGAGACGTGAGCACTGAAGCCAGGGAAGCCATCGTCAAGGCGTTCCACGAGGAGTGGGGACAGATCGTCGCAACCCTGATCCGGGTGAGCGGCGACTGGGACCTCGCCGAAGAGAGCGCCCAGGACGCTTTCGCCCAGGCGCTGGAGCACTGGTCGACCCATGGCGTCCCCCGCCGTCCCGGCGCGTGGCTCACCACGACGGCCCGCAATCGAGCCACCGACCGACTGCGCCGGGAGGCGGTTGGCAGCGCCAAACTCCAGGAGGCCGCCGCGCTGTGGCGTTCAGCGGAGGCCGGCGACGAGGAGGCGTCCCAGAGCGGCATCCACGACGACCGACTGCGGCTGATCTTCACCTGCTGCCATCCGGCGCTGGGGCTGCAATCCCGGGTCGCGCTCACCCTGCGGACCCTGGGGGGGCTGACCACGGCCGAGATCGCCCGGGCGTTCCTGGTCTCGGAGGCGGCGATGTCGCAGCGCCTTGTGCGCGCCAAACGCAAGATCCGCAATGCCGGTATCCCCTACCAGGTACCGCCGGCTCACCTACTACCGGAGCGCACCACCGGCGTGCTGGCGGTGCTGTACCTGCTGTTCACCGAGGGCTACACCGCCTCCTCAGGCGCCGACCTGGTACGCCAGTCGCTGTGCGCCGAGGCCATCCGCCTCACCCGCGTCTTCGTCCACCTGTTACCGAACGAGACCGAGGCGCAGGGCCTCCTCGCGTTGATGCTGCTGCACGACGCGCGGCGCGCCACCCGGGTCGACGGAGCGGGCGAGCTGGTGACCCTGGAAGAGCAGGACCGCAGCCAATGGGACAGCGCCAAGATCGCCGAGGGGACGCGGCTGCTCGACACCGCCCTGCGCCAGGGGCGGCCCGGAACCTACCAACTCCAGGCAGCGATCGCCGCCTGCCATGCCGTCGCCGCCGACCCGGCCGACACCGACTGGGCGCAGATCGCCGCACTGTACAGCCAGCTTGCCCAACTGGCCTCCTCGCCGGTGGTGGAACTCAACCGGGCGGTGGCGGTCGGCATGGCCGAAGGCCCCGCCGCCGGGCTGGCGTTGGTGAGGGAGCTGGAGTCCTCGACAGCACTGGCGGGCTACCATCTGCTGCCGGCCACCCGCGCCGACCTGCTGCGCCGGCTGGGCCGCAACGACGAGGCCGCAGCAGCCTACCGTGAGGCTCTCGACCTGGCCACAACCGATGCCGAACGCCGTTACCTGGCCAAGCGGCTGGCGCAAACGCAGGAGGGTGATTGACCCGCCGCGGCCGGAGCCACGCGCTGGAGGCGAGGCGACAACCGCGGCGGGTTCTCGAAGAGCGCACCGGCCACCCTGCCAGGGTGGGCCACCACCGGCCGGTGCGGGTGCAGCTCCCCGAACGGCGCTATGACGTCTCGTACTCGTCGTGGTAGCGGACCCACGCTTGGGGAAAGCCCAGTCCTTCCTCCTGGCGCCCCAAGGGGGTGAGGTCGAGGTAGTTGTAGGTGCCGTTGAGCAGGTCGCTGCCGCGGTCGTGGGTGGAGTAGGTGTGGAAGACGCTGTCGCCCTCCCGCACGAACGCGCTGATGCCGGGAGGCTGGGGGTCGCGCTCGTCGATCTTGAAGTGCAGGTCGGGGTAGAAGTCGCTGCCGTATGAGGACACCCATGGCACGGTCCAGCCCATGCGCTCCTTGAACTCCTGGATGCGGGGCAGCGGAACGGGGCAGTCCACCACCAGCGAGGTGTCACGGGCGTGCAGGTGTGCCAGATGGCCGACGTTGTCGATCCAAAAGGAACAGCTCACGCAGAACGTCCCGGTTTCGGGAGGCACCATGAAGTGGTAGACGATCAACTGGCGGCGGCCGTCGAACAGGTCGAGCAGGCTGGCTTTGCCGTCCGGGGTGTCGAAGACGTAGTCCTTGTCGAGCAGCACCCTCGGAAGTTCGCGACGCTTGGCGTTCAGCGCGTCCCGAGCCCGAGTGAACTCCTTCTCCTGTTGCAGGAACTCCCTGCGGGCGACCAGCCATTCGTCTCGTGACACGACCTTCGAGAGACTCACCATCGGCTCCTTAGCGTGGGAGGACGTCCCGGTACGGCGGCTGGAGGAGCGCCCACGCCCGACCATGACGCCGAAACGGCCATCTGCGCTTTGGCCTGGCTAGCCACACCGGCGCGGCGTCGAACCGCCATCTCCCATACTCAGTAGCGGCGGCAGTGGCCGCATCTTCTCGGTTGCTGTTTCCCGCCGGTGGTGTGCCGGCACCGGCCGCAAGCGGGGAAGCCTTCCGGAAAGCGGCGACCGAACGGGCTTTTCCGTCTTCTATTTTGCTCAATTCCGCCAATATATTCATCTTCGCTTTTTCGTAAAGCGCGCGAGCAGTAAGATCTCACGAGAAGACAACCGAACACGCGGCCGCTAATTTTTCCAGTGAATTCGCGCCGCTGCCCCTCAAGCATGCGGCACTATCGTGACCGCCGGTTTCAAAGAGGCGGCGGGCGGGCCGGAAACCAGGGGCCTGGATCGCGCAGGCCCGCCGGAAACGCGGTCTCGCTCCACAGCGAAGCAACCAACGAGACACGAAGAGAGATGCGGTAGTGGCACTGCACAGAATTGCCTCGGTGGTCATCGGTGTACCCAATATCGAGGAAACGTCGGCCTACTACACCGACTTCGGGCTCACTCCCACCCGCGACGGCTGGTTCGCCACGGTGGACGGTGGGGAACAGCTTCGACTGGTCGACGCGCCCACGCGCCGGCTCATCGGATTCACCATCGGAGTCGACGACGAGGACGACCTCGCCCGCGCGGCCGCTCGGCTGAACCGGATCGGCGTGGGCCATGAGCGCCGCGGAAACCGGCTGGTCAGCTCTGACCCCGTCACCGGGACCTCGGTCGCCCTCCAAGTACAGCAGCGGGTGCGCCAGGAGCCGTCGCCGCTGCCCCCACAGAACACCCCGGGACGTATCGAACGCATCGGCACCCGCTCACCGGGGATCTTGCGCGAAGCCCCGGTCCAGCCCCGCAAGCTCGGGCACGTCGTGCTCGGCACGACCGACTTCGCGACCTCGGAGAAGTACTTCGTGGAAGGCATCGGGTTCAAGGTCAGCGACCTGGTCAAGGAGGCGGGGGCGTTCTTGAGGTGTTCCACGGAGCACCACAATCTGCTCCTGCTCTACGCCCCCGTGAACTTCCTGCACCACACCTCGTGGCAGGTGAACGACATCGACGAGATCGGCCGCGGCGCCGCGGCGATGCTGGAGGGCCATCCGGAGCGCCACGTTTGGGGACTGGGCCGCCATCACGTCGGCTCCAACTTCTTCTGGTACCTGAAGGACCCGGCCGGCAACTTCGCCGAGTACTACAGCGACACCGACTGCATCGTCGACGACCAACTGTGGGAGCCCGAAGTGTTCGAGGGGGCCCTGGGGCTCTACAGTTGGGGACCTCCGCCGCCCCCGTCCTTCCTGCGGCCCGACGACCTGGCCGCCCTGATGGTGGGGGCGCATGGAAGCTCCTAGGTTCTGTTTTTCGAACGGCTGGGGTGCGGGACTATGGGGGTGTTCGTCGTCCGCTCGTGCCTCGATCGCTTCGCGATCTCGGCAGCCGGCGTGGGCGACAGCGGGCGCGCTCACCCGCGTGCGCCCACCGTCGGCCCTCGCCGGCCTTGTCAAAAACAGAACCTAGACCGGCGGGGAGGGCGGCGGGGCCGCCCGGCGACACACGTGGGGGCCGCGTCCTGAAACGTGGACGCGGCCCCCACTGCTGGCGTGGCCGGTGGCGCGCCACGAAGACCGGAGCTTGGCGGCGCGCCCGTGCCTGCTGGAGCGGGACCTCCTAGAAGGGCGGGCCAGAGGAGCTGATCTGGTGCTTCTGTAGGTCGCCGCCGAGGATCTCGCTCACGGGAGCCGGCGGATCGGCGATTTCGCGCCAGGCGGCGAGCTGCTCCTCGGACTCCCAGTGCTCGAACATGTTGATCCGGCCCTCCTCGATGGGGTCGGCCGCGATGACGAGATCCAGGCAGCCGGGTTGGCTACGCGCGCGCTGGATCAGGTCGTGGTGGCTCTCGACGTACTTGTCACGGTCCTCCGGAGCCACGTACAGCTTTCCGGCGATAATCAGCATGGTGTTTCTCCTTGTGTGTCGGCGATGACGATTGTCGCAGCCTTGGCCCCTCAGGAGCCGTCCTTTGCGGTTGTGGTCGTTTCCTCCACAGCGGCGTCGGCAGGTGTGGCCTCTGGGGTGCCGTCCTGCCCGTCCTGTCCGGACTGCTCGGACTGGTGGGCCTGGGCCTCGCCGGTCGGGGGCACCTGCCGCAGCGTGGTGATCGCGATGGTGGCGAGTCCGATGAACAGCAGGCAACCGAAGAACGCCACGGTGTTCAGCCCGGTGGTGAACGCCTCGCGGGCGAGAACGAGCAGCTCGGCGCTTAGCGCCTCAGGCAATTGTTGGGCGGTCGCGACCGCGCCGGCGATGCTCTCTTGGGCCGCGTTGGCGGCCTGCTGGGGAAGGTCGCCGGGAAGCGCGTCGGTGATCTGAAAGCGGTAGACGGCGGTGGCGATGCTTCCCAGAACCGCGATGCCCGAAGCGACACCGAACTGACCGCCGGTCTCGGTGATCGCCGAGGCCGAGCCCGCCTTCTCCGGGGGCGCGGCACCGAGGATCATGTCGTAGCCCAAGGCGGTGGCCGGGCCGATACCGGCCATGATGACCCCGGTGCCGATGACCAGCATCGGCACTCCCCCGCTGCTGGGCACCTGGCTGAGCAGCAGGTAGCCCACCGAGGAGATCAGCAGGCCCACGGTGATGACATAGGCCGGCCGGACCCGCCGGGCGATGCCGGAGGAGACCATGATGGTGAAGATCATGGCGAAGGCCGTGGGGATCAGCCAAAGCCCCGCCTGGAGGGGAGACAGGCCGGCCACGGTCTGTAGGTAGAGGTTGATCAGCAGGAGGCTTCCCCCCTGGATGCCGCCGACGAGCATGCTGAGCGTGAAGGCGCTGCGGTAGATGCGGATGCTGAACAGTTGCAGATCCATCAGCGGATCGGCCAGCCGGCGCTGTCGGAGGACGAACAGCACGCCGAAGACGAGCCCGATGACGACCGCCGCGGCGACCAGGGGACGCCAACCGTTCTCGGCCAGGTCCTTGATCCCGTAGATGACCGGCAGGATGGCGGCCAGGGACAGTGCGACGCTGAGCAGGTCGATCCGCCCGGCATCGGAGTTGCGGTACTCGGGCAGCAGCATCGGGCCGGCGACCAGCAGCAGCGCCATGACCGGAACCCCCAGCAGGAACACCGAGCCCCACCAGAAGAACTCCAGCATCAGCCCGCCGATCATGGGGCCGACAGCCATGCCGCCCATGAAGCACATCATCCACACGCCGATGGCGGCCGAGCGCTGCTTGGGGTCCTTGAAGATCGTGCTGATCAACGACAGCGTCGAGGGCATCAAGGTGGCTCCGGCCACCCCGAGCAGAGCCCGAGCGGCGATCAGCATCTCGGGGGTGACCGAGTAAGCGGCCAGCACAGAGGCGGCGCCAAACGCCGCCGCGCCGATGAGCAGCAGCCGGCGGCGACCGATCCGATCACCCAAGGTTCCCATGGTGATCAGGAACCCGGCGAGGATGAAAGCGTAGATGTCCAGAATCCACAACTGCTGAACGCTGCTCGCGCCAAGGTCGGCCCCCAGGTGCGGCAGTGCCAGGTACAGCACGGAAAGGTCGATGGACAGCAGCAGCGTGGGCAAAACGAGCACGGCCAGCCCAAGCCACTCCCGCCGTCCAGCCCGCGGTGCGGGCTGGTTTCCGGTACTCGTATCCATGAAAGGTCCTCTTGGGTGTTGGCTGTCTACAACCTGTTCGCCCTACCGACGAACGGAGTCGGCCGCGAACAGACACGTGCGTCAAAAAAATTTCGGGAGTTGTGGGACGGGGCGCGCCGGCGCCCTTCCGGCGGCGCCGGCGCGCCAGGAGCCGCCCTCACGGCCGAGGGCGTGGGAGGGGCGCCGCAACGGTGGGCCGCCTGCTGGTGCCGGGTGTGACCAGAGGCGAAGGCGCGCGGGCCGCGTCGGGAGAGCAGGTGAGCGCGGTCTCGACGGCGGCGCGGTAGCCGGCGCAGCGGTCAGGGAGGCACCCGCGAGTGTTCCCGCTCGTCGTTGAACGGGGACACCCGCGGGGCCGATCATCGGGCGAACGCAGCAAAAAGGGGTGGGGCTGCGGTGGCCCATGCCGGTGCGGCCGGCGCCTCAGTCGGCGAGGAACTCCTTGACCAAAGGGGCCACGGCCTCTCCGACCAGGTTGTGGTTGTGGTCGGGCAGCGAACGGCGCTGCGCGTTGGGAAGGGCGTCCACCACCGCCTGTACGGTGTTGCGTCCCCAGTCCGGGCTCGCTTCGCCGTCGATGACGAGCGTGGGCGCGGTGATGGAGCTCACACGTTCGGTGGGGATGGAGCCGTCCCCAAGGACGGTGGCGTCGTAGATGAGCGAGGGGGCCAACGCCTCAAGGGCCGGCCACATCGATCCCTGCCGCACCTTGGCGACGAACTCGGTGGGCAGGGCAGCCGCCTCGAGCATGAACAGCTCGACCGCGTCGCCCAGCCGACCGGAGTCGATCATCTCGGTGAGCTTGGGCACGTAGTCCTCGGAGATGGGAGGACGGGTGTCGTCGACGATGAACGAGGGCTCGTAGAGCGCCAGCTTGGTGATGGGCAACCCGGCCGCCGCCGCTTCCAGGGCCAGGATCGCCCCGGAGCAGTTGGCGAACACGTGCGCGGTTCCGCCGGCCTGCTCGATCAGGGCTCCAAGATCCTCGATCTCGCGCTCGACGGCGTAGGGCGGCGTGTCGCCGCTGTCACCGCGCCGGCGACGGTCGTAGGAGAAAGCGGTGAAGTGGGGCGCCAGCGCCTCGGCCAGTGACGCGGTGGCCGAGCGGTCGTTGAGCGCACCGCCCACCAGAATGACCGGCGGCCCCTCACCCGACCGGTCATAGGCGATTGTGGTGCCGTCCTTGGAAATTAATTTTTCCACCGGTTTTCCCTTCGCAGGTGTCTGATCGAACGAGGGCGCTTTCTGCGCGACCGTGTCCGAGGAACGATCGCCTTTCTGCGCGGAAATTCCTGACGGCATCGTCGCACCCGGTTTTTCGCTTGAGCGTCTCCTGGAATGCGAATGTGGATTTTTCTTCGGAGCGATCGGGCCGTGGGGAATGCGGGTGGTAGGTGCCCCGCGGTCACCCGTTCAGCAGGTCGTTCCTGATACCGCTAAGGTCGGGTAGGGAAGACAGGTCCGGAGCGGTCCAGCCGTCGATGTCGTACTCGGCCATGCACTCGTCGACAAAGGCTTGGTAGGAGTCGAGCCCGCCCGAGGCGATCTGGGCGGACAGCAGCTCGATCCTGGTGTTTTCGTGGTTGCCGGAGTAGTTGCGCTCGTAGAGCTCGTGTCGTCCGCCGAACTCCGAGCCCATGGCGTCCCACAGCAACTTCATCAGCTTGACGCGGTCGACTGCTTCTGCGCCGCCCGAACCCCGCAGGAATCTGTCCAGGTAGGGACGGATATCCGGGTTCTTGAAGTCGTCGGCGCTGGAGTTGACGTAGATCAGGCCGCTGGCCACGTCCTGTAGCACGATCTCCCGGATACGGGGGTAACCCACCTGCATGAACCAGCGGTAGGCCATCCCGTACTGCGGGTTGGGCAGCACCGCGCCGTTCTTCCAGGAGACGGGGTTGCGTGCCGCCGCGTCGGAGAGGCTCCAAAAGAGGGAGCGCCAGGCCAGCACCTCACCCAGTCTGACCTGTACGCCGCGGAAGTCCTTGGTACCGGCGATCTCCAGGGCCTTGGCCAGCAGGCCGGCGATGAACTCCAGTTTGACCGCCAGGCGCGTGCAGCCTTGGAAGGTGGCGCGCTCGTTGAAGCCGGAATGCCCGGTGAACATCTGGGCCTTGGCCACGTTGCCGTAGACGAACACGTTCTCCCAGGGGATGAGCACCTTGTCGAGCACGAGGATGGTGTCGTTCTCATCCAGCCGCGAGGAGAGGGGGTAGTCGAAGGGGCTGCCCATGACTGCCGAGGCGGCGCTGTAGGAGGGGCGGCAGATCAGCTTCATCCCCGCCGCGTCCATGGGCACGGTGGCCACCAGGGCGAACTTGCGATCCTTGATGGGCAGGCCCCAGTGGGCGATGAAGTTGTAGTGGGTGAGCGCGGACCCCGTCGCGACGACCTTGGCGCCGCTGACGACGAGCCCGGCGTCGGTCTCGCGCTCCACGTGGACGAAGACGTCGGCGACCTGGTCCGGCGGGCGGTCGCGGTCGACCGGTGGGTGCACGAGCGCGTGGTTCCAGTACAGCACCTTCTCCTGAGACTCCCGGTACCAGCGCCGCGCGTTGTCGGCGAAGGGCTCGTAGAAGTCGGCGTTGGCACCCAGCGTCCCCAGGAACGACGCCTTGTAGTCGGGACTGCGCCCCATCCAGCCATAGCTCATGCGTGCCCATTCGGCGATAGCCCGCTGGTCGGCGACGAGGTCCTCGGCGCTGTGGGAGGTGGTGAAGAACCGGTGGGTATAGCCGCCGCTACCGGTGTCGGTCGGGGTGGTGAGAACGTCGCGCTTGTCGGGGTTGTGCAGCGCGTCGTAGAGACGCGCCGTCATCCGGACAGGGTTGCGAAACGCCGGGTGGGACGTGACGTCCTTGACGCGCTCGCCGTAGAGGTAGATCTCACGGTCATCGCGCAGGCTCTCGACGTACTCCTCTCCCGTCAGTGGGCGCGCTGACCGGCCCCCGGCCGCGTTGTCGGAAGCGTCATGGTCGTTGGTCATGGGCTCCTCCTCTCATCGGGGTCGTTCGGCACCGCCCACTGGCCGAGCACGGTCGACCCCGCATCCCACCGGCCGGGCCGCGGGTGCCCGTGCCGCTTTTGACCGGCTGGCCGGACCCGCCGCCCGCCCCGACGGCCAGGCAGGACGCCGGGAGAGCCTCGCCCCCGGCGGAAACGCCCTCACGTAGGTGGAGATGGCGGGCGGGTGCGGCAACGGCCCGCCGCGGCCTCAATGCTGGCAGCCGAAGACGAGGCGGGCGTCTCGTGGATTGCGGCGTCCACGACCGCCGCGCCGCCCCTTCGCGTGAGGACACGGCGCCCGGGAAAGCGAGGTCGGTCACGGAGTCGGTTCGGGGCCGACCAGCGCTGCGAGCGCGTCCAGCACCCGCGGCCACGCCGACGAGGTGGGAGTGACAACGGCGAAGTGGTCGGCACCGGCCACCTCCACGAGCGTGCAGGCCGTCCGCGCCGCATAGTGGCGCGACATCTCCACCGGCACCCGGGGGTCCGCCCGCCCGTGTACCAGCGTCACCGGGACGGGAGGCCGTCCCAGCTCGACCGGGGCGGCGTGGCCGTAACGGCCGGGGAACTGATCCGGCCCCCCGCCCATGAAGGCGTCGACGGCGTGCTCGCCCAGCCCCCGCCGCCACGCCTCAGCCAAGTCGAGCACCGGCGCCACTGCCAGCACGCCGGCTACCTGGGTGGGCGGGGAGCCGGCTCCGGGGGCCGTCTCGGGCAGCCGGTGCCGCAGCACCGTCCACACTGCGAGGTGTCCCCCGGCCGAGTGGCCGGCGCGAACGACGCGGTCGCGGTCGATCCGGCCGGGCGCCGCCCGCTCGACGAGGTCGGGGAGGGCGTCGGCGGCCTCGGCGGCGTCGACGAGGGTGGTGGGCCAGCCGCCTTCGCCGCCGGCCCGCCGGTATTCGATGTTGGCCACTGCGAACCCATGGCCGGCGAGGTCGGCGGCCATCGGTTCGAGGTAGCCACGGTCGTGGGCCTGGCGCCAGAAGCCCCCGTGCCAGAGCAGCAGCAGCGGCGCCGGCCGTGCCGGATCGGCCGGGAGTCTGACGTCGGCCACCTGCTCGGGGTGCGGCCCGTAGGCCACGGTGAGGTCGGGGCCGGCCCGGGAAGCTGGGGCGGAGGTCATGGTCTACTCCTGCCTGTCGAGGACGCTGGTGGTGCCGGGGGTGAGGGCGGGGACGCTCGAGGCTCGGACCGTTACGCTTTGGACCTGTCCTGCGGGGTGTGCGCCGCTGCGGCTGTGGTGGAGACGTCTCGTCCAGCCGCCACCAACTCCGCGACCGCGGCTTGGGGGCGGGCGTTGGTGACCAGCCCTTCGCCGACCAGCACGGCGTCCGCGCCCGCTGCCGCGTAGGTGAGCAGGTCAGTGGCTGTCTGCACACCCGACTCGGCGACCTTGACGGTTTCGGCGGGAAGCCTGGGGGCGACCTCGGCGAAGACGCCCCGATCGACGTCCAGGGTGTGCAGGTCACGCGCGTTGACCCCGATGACCTTGGCGCCGGCCTGAACGGCGCGGTCGGCCTCGGCGGCGGTGTGCACCTCGACCAGGGCCGTCATGCCCAGGGACTCGACGAGCTCCACCAGTGACACGAGTGTCTCTTGAGCGAGGGCGGCCACGATGAGCAGGACGAGGTCCGCACCGTGCAGCCGAGCCTCGTAAACCTGGTAAGGGCTGACCACGAAATCCTTGCGCAGCAGCGGAGCCGCTACCGTGGCCCGCACGGCGTCGAGGTCGGCGAGCGAGCCGCCGAAGCGGCGGCGCTCGGTCAGGACGCTGATGACGCCGGCGCCGCCGGCCTCGTAGGCGCGCGCGAGCTCGGTGGGGTCGCCGATGTCGGCGAGCGTCCCCCGCGACGGGCTACGGCGTTTCACCTCAGCGATGACCGCGACCCCCGGTGCGCGCAGCACCGACATCGCGTCCCGGGGCAAAGCGGCGCGCGCCGCCTTCTCCTTGACGGCTGCGAGCGGAAGCTGCGCCTCACGGGCGGCCAGGTCCACACGGACACCGTCGATGATCGATTCGAGAACGCTCAATTCAACACCTCACGGCTAGCACGCGAAACGGCTGTCCCCACCGCCGGGGCTCAGGCTTCCCAGCGGTGGGAGTAGAAATCGAACTCCAGCGCCTGCCCATCGAGCGCGGCGTGCAGCTCCGCAACGGCCGCCCGTGCGGCGGCCCGGACAGAGGGGACCTCGCATGAGCCGGCCAGCTCGTGCAGGGCGGTGTAGGACTCGGTCAGCCGCAGCTCCTGCTCGGCTGAGAGGTCATTTCGTTCGTTCGTCATGAAACCTCGCAGACTTGATCTCGAAGCGGGGGAGACTGCCGGGCTCGGCGAGCTCCACCTGGGGACGCAGTCCTATGTCGAGCTTCATCCGCTCCGCGATGCGCTCGCAGAGATCGGTCGGCTCCGCGCCGGCCGCCCCTCGCTGCTCGACGCGCACGATCATCGTGTCGAGGCCGCGGACGGTGCGCAGGGCCGTCTGGAACTCGTCGACCTCGTCGAAGCCGCGGATGATGTCCTCGACCATCACAGGGGTGACGGAGATGCCGCGGATCTTGCGCATGTCATCGCTTCGGCCGAGAATGCCGCCCTCGTACCAGTCCCAGGTGCGGCCACAGCCGCACTCCCGCCACGGCCGCTTCACCACCAGGTCGTCGGTCCAGTACCGAAAGACCTGGATTCCCTCGCGCCCGAGGGCGGTCATCACGCGAACACCCTGCTCGCCATAGTCCACCGGCCGCTTGGTCTCGGGGTGGAGCACCTCTTCGATGACACTGGACTCGATGATGTGGCAGCCGCGTGGGGTGTCGGGGCACTCGAACATGAAGACGGTGGCCAGCTCGGTCATCCCCGCGAAGTCGTAGACGCGCGCGCCGAACGCCTCGGCGATCGCTTTGGTCGTGGTCTCGGGCCTGGGTTCGCCGCCGGTCACCACAATGTCGACGTTGGCCTGGGTACTCAGATCGATCCCCATCTCGCGCGCCGTCTCGATGAGCCGCAGAGCATAGGTGGGGGTGCACCCCAAGACCTCGATCTGCTGGTCGACGAGGAGACGAACGCGCGACTGGGAGTTCATCGAGCCGTTGGGCACGACCGTGCACCCCATCCGCTCCAGGGCGTAGTGCATCCCCCAGAACCCCGCGAAAAGGCCGTAGCCGAAAGCGGTCATGCCCCGGTGGCCGGGACGCACGCCGGCACCGTGCAACGCGGTGCACCATACGTCGGTGGCCCACGTCCAATCGCGTGTGGTGTCGAACGTACGCAGCGGGGGGTTGCCGCTCGTACCGCTGGTCTGGTGGTAGCGCACCCCCAGCGAAGGGCTGGTCGAGGGCAGGATGCCGTAGGGCGGCGCCACCTGCTGCGCCGCGATGAGGTCGGACTTGTACAGCAGCGGGACGCGGGCGAAGTAGTCCTGGAGCGAGTCGACGCTCTCGGGGAGGCGTTGGCTCCAGAACGTGGAGTTGGCTCTGGCGTGCTCCAGGGCGCGGTGCAGCTTGCGCCACTGCCAGGCGGCCAGCCGCTCACGCGGCATGGTCTCGGTCGTGGGGTTCCAGTAGCCCGCGGGCTTGGCGCGGGATCGTTCACGTGACACCGCTAGATCTCCTGTTCGGTCGGCTCGGGCGGGCAACGCAGGACGCACAGGTCGGCCCAGCCGGCGGCGACGACGGTGTCGACCTGGTCCAGGCTGTGGGTGCCGCCGTCGACGATGACGGCGACACCGGTCTCGTTGCGGACCGCGTCAGCGACGCGGACGACACGCGCGTCCCACTCCCGCGGGGTGGGGGCGGCTATGGATCGCGGCGCCTCCAGCAGGACGACCTTGACTCCGCCCTCGGCCAGCGACCTGACCAGCGTCACCGCCTGCTGGGACTCGGTCGCCGGGTCCGCCGCCGCGCCAACGGCGAGCGCGGCGGCGATGGGGGCATCGTGCGGCCAATGGGCGGCCAACTCGGCCAGTGGCCGCAGCGGCGGCTGTTCCAGCAGTTCGGTGAGGGGGCTCTCGGCGAGGTCGAGCATGGCCATGGCGTAGCCCTCCGCCACGGCCCGTTTGACGAGGTCGTGGTAGGCACCGGGCATATCGGTGAGGGGCAGTCGGATGCAGGCGGGGGAGGACTCCGGTGCCGCCGGGGGGATCGCCTCAGGGTCGGTCGACGCCGGTCCCGTCGGAGCCGACGGGACCGGCGGGGTGGGCTCGGTGATCACCAGGCCGCTGCCGGAGGCCCCCTCCGTGGTGACGACTCGGTTGGGCAGCCGCAGCGAGCCGATCCGCACCGGCGCAAAGGCGGGGGCGGGCGCGATCTGCGTCGGCTCCCCGGTGGCTCGGGTGTGGAACCAGCCGTCGAACTCGGCTGCGAACCGCGGGTCGCGCCTGGCGATGTCGCCGTGCGTGATCCGCCAGGAACGCGCCATGAGCTGGTAGGCGAACTGGATCGGCTCGAAGCCGAGGTAACGGTCGATGTTTTCGAAGTACCACGCCGACAGGCGGGAGGCCCGCTGGAACCGGGCGACCGTGCCGCGTCGGGACTCCTCGAACCGGGCCAGCGCTTCAGCTAGGGGGCGTGTGGTGTCGCCCAACTCTCCCGCCAGCGCGATCGCGTCCTCAATGGCCAGGCGCGTCCCCGAGCCGATCGACCAATGGGCCGTGTGGGCGGCGTCGCCGATGAGCACCGTGTTGCCGTGGTGCCACGTCCGGCACTCCAGGTTGGGGAAACGGGCCCAGGGCAGCCCGTCGGAGAGGATCGCTCCCCCGTCGAGGTCTTCGGCGAAGATCTCCTCGCACAGCCGGGCGGCAGCGTGGGTGTCCATGCTCGCCAAGCCGGAACGTTCCCACGTCTGCTGGGAGACGTGGACGATCATCGAACTCCACCGGGAGCCGGAGGGGTAACAGTACCCCTGGAAAAGTCCCCACCGGGTCTCGCGGAAGATATAGGTGAAGTAGGGGAAGACGCGGTCCACGCCGAACCAGGCGTACCTGAACGGCGAGTGGTCGACCCGGGGGCGGAAGACCTCCTCGTGCTCTCGCCTGACGACGGAGTGCACCCCGTCGGCGCCCACGACGAGGTCGGCGCCGGCGTGCTCGGCCAGGCTGTGGACCCGGTGACCGAAGTGGAGGCTCACCCCCAGGTCGGCGGCGGTGTCACGCAGCACGCCCAGCAGTGCGTCCCGCGGTACCCCGTGGAAACCGTTGCCGTTGACGAGCCGACGAGTGGACCGGTACCTGATGTCGACCAGGCTCCAGCTCGTTCCCGCCGCCGTCACGGCCGCGTGGGCGGCGGGGTCGGCCCGTTCCAGCGCGTCCAGCGCCCCCTCGGGGAAGACGACGCCCCAGCCACGGCTGGCGTCGGCCGCGTGGCGCTCGAAGAGGCGCACGTCGTCGGCGGTCCCGTTGCGCCGCAGCAGCCCGGCCAGGAACAGCCCCGCCGGCCCACCGCCGATGATGTCGACCCGCATACCGTTACACCGCCCCGCTGGTCTTCTCGGTGAGGACCGTGGCCGCTTTCCAGCGCCGGGTGGCGGCTCGGAGCCGCTCGAGGCGCAGTTCCGGCTCCGACTCGCCCAGAATCCGCAGCGGCCGGCTGCCGAGGACGACCCCGGCCGCGTGGGGTGCCAGCGCCCGAATTTCGTGCTCGTGTCGGATGCCGAACCCCACGAGGAACGGTTTCGCCGCGCTCTGGCTCATCCGCGCCGCGGTCTCCGTGGCGGCTTCGAGGTCCAAGGGCTCGCCGGTGCCCGAGGCGAGGTTGCGGTAGGTCAAATGCTCGGCGTGCTCCTCCAACTCCCGGGCCTGTCCCGGCGGTGTCGACGGGGTGACGAGGGGGATGGCGCTAAGGCCGGCCGCGGCGACGCGGCGCACATCGGCACCCCCGGCTGGGCTGGTCAGCACCAACCCGTCCGCGCCGGCCTGCCGAGCGTCGTCGATGAGGCGGTCCCACCCGAGATCGTTCACGGTCGCCGGATACACCAGGGGAAGCAGGGGGGTTTGGGGGACGGTGCCGCGCAACAGGCGCAGCAGCTCCCACGCCTGTTGCGTACCGGTGGGGCGGGCGCGTTCGAACGAGTCCCTGACATCGGCGCCGCGGGGGCTGGTCGTCGGGGTCGGTATCCCCAATTCGAGGATGTCGGCCCCTGCGGCGACAGCGGCCAGGGCCGCACTCAGCGGGTCACCGGTGCGCGGGTCCGCGGCCAGCGGATCGCCCACCGTGAGGTAGACCGCGAGCAGCCGCTCCCGCCGCGCGCTCGCGCGCCGCACGCACTGCGCGATCCGATCTAGCGTCGCCATGCTCGCGCTCCCTCCCGGAACTCGCGCGCCGTCGCGGCGGGATCGGCGCTCTTGGCCACGGCGGTTCCCACCAGCACCGCGTCCGCCCCCGTGCCGGCGACCCTGCCGACGTCGGCGGTTGTGTGCATGGCGCTCTCGGAGATCACGAAGACGTCGTCGGGGACCATGGACATCAGGGATGCGCTGAGGTCGACGGTGCCGTCGTCGAGCTCCAGGGCGGTGATGTCGCGATTGTTGATCCCCACCGCGACCGCGCCGAGCTCGATCGCCCGCTCTAGCTGCGACCGGCTGTGGACGCCCACGACCACTTCCATGCCGAGTTTCTCGGCGCGGGACTTCATCTCCTGGAACAGGTCCGGATCGGTGACCGTGCTCAACGAGAGCTGCACGGCGTCGAACCCCGCCTCCTCGGACTCGTCCATCTGCGCCACGGTCGTGAAGAACTCTTTGCGCATCAGGGGAACTGCGGCGATGCGGCGTATCCGTTGGGCGGTCGCAACGCTTCCGCCGAAGTAGACGGGGTCGGTCGGAGTGGACAGCGCGTCCACCCCGCCCGCGAGAAGCGCGTGAACGTAAGGTTCGAGCCGCTCGGGGGAGATCAGCTGCCCGTCGCGGGGCGACCGGCATTTGACGTCGACCATGAGCGCGGCACGACCGTCGCGGCGAGCCTCGGCGAGCACGTCACACAGACTGCGATCTTTCACGATCCTCCCTAGCGAACCGGGCCCCGGGTGAGGCCACCGAGTTGCTGCGCCGGCCGCCGCCGCGGGTTATGACCGCCCGCGACCGCCGCTGGCTGACGGCAGTCTCACCTCCGAACGGTGTGCGCCACATCTTCTGGAATGCTGTCCCGGCCGCGCGATCGCGGTGGCCGAGAAAAACCGCACGATCGAATATGCCGCCGCTCATCGATAAATTCACGAAGCTCCCACCGCGCGGGCACGCCGACGAAAAATCAGGGCCACCGGACGGGAGACTTTCGTGTCACTTCATTGGAACCAATCCTCTTCTTCCCGATTGCTCGTTCCACTCCGACTTCGACATCTCTCTTCTTTGGACCACGTTTTTCTCCTTAGCCTGTCGGCATGGCATGGCGGTGTATTTATTGGCGGCCCCGGGAGACAACGGCGGGGACGGTGACCTGCCCCACCAGAGAACAGAACAGGTCGGACCCAGCACCTCGACGCCTTTCCAGCAGGTCAGAACAGGGCGTGGCGGTGTACCGGCCCGGCGCGCCGAATCCCTACCGCTCGCCCTGGCGGGGCTGCGCTATCTCGGTGAAGTGAGGAAACCGTGGCCATCGAAAACAAAGCAGTGACCACGTATTCCGCCTATCTTGCGCTGGATGAACTCCTCTCGGTCCAGCGCCCCATTTCGGAGCAGCACGACGAGATGCTGTTCATCGTCGTCCACCAAGCGCACGAACTGTGGTTCAAACAGTTGCTGCACGAGTTCGTCGAGTTACAGCGTGGCCTGGAGGACGGGGACACGGCGAGCGCGCTGCACACCCTGAACCGGTCGCTGACCATCCTCCGCCTGGTGGTGTCACAGATCGGGGTGATCGAGACCCTGACCCCCGACCAGTTCCTCGGGTTCCGGGCCGGCCTGGGCGGCAGCGGCTTCCAGTCGGCGCAGTTCCGCGAGATCGAGGTGGTGCTGGGCCGGCGCGACCCGCGGATATTGCGTCGCTACCCGGAGGGCAGCAGCGAACGCGAACGGCTCGAACGGGCGATGCACCGTCCCTGCGTGTTCGACTCCTTCCTGCGCTACCTGGCCGTCCACGGCCACCCGGTTCCCCCCGAGATGCTGCGCCGCGACACCTCCCTGCCGCTGGAACCCTCAGCGGGGGTGCGGCGGGTGCTGGCCCAGGCCTACCGCGACGGCGGGCTGGCGGTGCAACTGTGCGAACGGCTGCTGGAACTGGACCAGGTCGTCCAGGAATGGCGTTACCGGCACGTGAGGATGGTGGAGCGGGTCATCGGCGACAAGTCGGGCACCGGCGGCTCCTCCGGCGCCTCTTACCTGCGCACCACCTTGTTCCAGCCGATGTTCGCCGACCTGTGGGCGGTGCGAAACGAGCTATGACCGACCAGTCCGCACGGCTCGCCCCCTACTACCGGGCTTTCCGGGTCTCGGAGCGGTTGCTGCTGTCGGGCCACTCGCACCAGGCGTGGCCCGATGTCGCGCTCTCCGGCCAAATAGAGGCGTTCGAGGACGCCGCACTGGAGGTGGACGACAAATGGGGCAGAGCGTTCGAGAAGGCCGAGCGGGTCCGTGAGGGGATACGCGGCTTCCTCAACGACCCCGGCGCCGAACTGGCGCTCGGCACGAACACCCACGAACTCGTGGTGCGCTTCCTGTCGTCACTGGACCTTCGCGGCCGTCCCCGCCTGGTCACTTCAGACGGGGAGTTCCACACGCTCCGGCGACAGTTGGCGCGGCTAGCCGAGGAGGGGATCGAGGTGGTCCGGGTCCCAAGCGAACCCGCCGACACGCTCGCGGCGCGCCTGGCCGCCGCCGTGGACGACGGCACGGCCGCCGTCTTGGTCTCGGCGGTGCTGTTCGAGACCGCACGGATCGTTCCCGGCCTTGACACGCTGGCGCGGCACTGCCGGCGCCGCGGGGTGGAACTGCTTGTCGACGCCTACCACGCGCTGGGGGTCGTGCCGTTCTCGGCCGGCGAGGTCGACTCGGCGTGGATCGTCGGCGGCGGCTACAAGTACCTCCAGATGGGCGAAGGGAACTGTTTCCTGCGCCTACCCGAGCACGCTGGCGCGCTGCGCCCGGTGATCACCGGCTGGTTCGCCGAGTTCGCGGAACTGTCAGCCGAGCACGACGGGCACGCCGTGGGGTATCCGGCGGGCGCACTGCGCTTCGCCGGGGCCACCTACGACCCGACGAGCCACTACCGCGCCGCGCGTGTCCTCGACTTCTTCGCCGAGCACCAACTCACGGCAGAACTGCTGCGCGAGATCTCGCTGCACCAAGTGGGGGTGCTGGCCGGTCTCTTCGATGAGATCGACGCTCCCGAGCGCGTGATCAGCCGCGACCGCACCGTTTCCCGGGAAGGGTTCGGCGGCTTCCTCGCCCTGCGCTCACCCTACGCCTCCCGGTTGCGCGACGGCTTGGCCCGGCAGGGCGTCTCCGCCGACAGCCGTGGCGAGTACCTGCGGCTCGGCCCGGCACCGTACCTGTCCGATGCCCAACTCGCCGCAGCGATGGCGGCGCTGGCCGCGGAGCTATCCGCCCTGGAGGGATCGACCCGCCGGCGGAGCCACCCGAGGGCCTCCCCCGAGCCGCCAGCAGAAATCGACCCGGAATTCCGCACGAATTCTTCCCAAGGGAAAACAGTCGACTAACGCAGCAATGCGGGAGATGCAGCGCGAGGCCACCGGAACGAAGCTGATTGAGGAAATCTATTCATAAGGGAGCGCGCTTTGTCAGCAAAAGCACATCCCCATGACGATGCCAAGACAGCGTGGCCCGCGCACGTCGGGATCGGAGGAGTCAGCGTCCACAAGTTCCGGGAAACCGCGGAGGACGCCTCACCCGCCAGGGCTCTCAACCGGCTCACCGCGTGGGTCGACACCCTCAGCGGCGATCCGGGGCAGCCCGTCCCCACCGACAGCTTCCCCTTCGCCGAGATCCTGGGGCACTACCAGCTTTGGGGACGCACCCACGTGTCGCCGAAGCTGGCGAACGGGCTGCGCGACACCTACGTCAAGCTTCCCACCCCTCGATCGAGCCAGGAGCGCATCCTCGTCGATTGGCTGCCGAGCACGTTCGACCAGCAAGACGGCGACTACGACTCCTACATCGCCGCGCCCATGCTGGAGCGGCTGGCCGCCGCCACCGGGGAGTCGAGCGTCGACGTCGGGCTGGACACCGAAATCGTCGTGCTCCTGGCCGACCTGCTGCGGACCGAGGGCGAGGCTCTGGCCGCCGCTCCCGACACCTCCCGGCAGCGGGTCCGCACCCACGCCACCGTGCAGGCGCTCGCGCGGGTCACGGGACTGTCTCCCAAAGCCGGCGTCTCCGTACCCGACGAGGTCCCGCAGGTCGGCAAGAACGACCCCGCGCTGGCCGAGGTCGCTTCGCGGTTTGCTGAGGCGACCCTAGGCGATGCTCCCCCCGACATCCACCGCGCCGTGGAGATCGCCCTACTGCCGACGACCCCGCTCCACGATGAGCTGATGTTCATCCGCAACGTGCAACTGTTCGAGCTTGTCTACCGGCAGATGTCGCGCTGCCTGCAACGCACCCGCCTGGCCCTGCTCGCCGACGACATCGAGACAGCGGTGGCCGAGCTGGACGACGCGGCGGGGCGCGTGGAAAACACGCCGGCCCTCTACCGCATCCTCACCACCATGTCACGCGAGTCCTTCGCCGTGATCCGGTCGCACACCGACGGCCGCAGCGCCATCCAGTCGCGCTCCTACCGGGAGGTGGAGCGGATCAGCGCCCCGCGGCCCGCCGGGCCAGTCGATGACAAGTTGCCGGCGGTGACGGTGCCGACACCCACCCTGCAAGAGATCTACGCAGAAAAGGGCCAGGACGCGAATCCGGCGCTGCGGCCGGTAACCGAGGTGATGCGGCGTTTCGACCACGCCTGGCGCGCCATGAAACGCACGCACTGGGGGATCACGCTGAAAATCATCGGCAACGTCACTGGCACCGGTGGCACTTCCGGTGCCGCCTACCTCAAGACCGCCGCCGAGATACCGCTGTTTCCCGTGCTGCACGAACAGCGGGAGCGTGGGGACGACCGTGCTTAGGGAGCGAGCCATGCCCGGAACCGACGACGCCAACCACCTGCTGCGACGCAAGATCATGGGCTACATCGTCGCCCAGGCCATCTTCGCGGTGACCGAACTGGACGTGATCGAGCACCTCGGAGACGACGCCGTCGAGGTGGGCGAGTTGGCGCACCGGGCCGGCGCGGACCGGGACGCGCTCCAGCGGTTCCTGCGCGTCCTCGTCGCCGAGGGACTCTTCGAGGAGCCCGCCCCCGGCGTCTTCGCGGTCACCTCCCTTGGAGCGCTGTTGCGTCGGGACGCGCCGGGTTCGCTACGCCACCTGACGACGCTGATGGCCGGTGAGGCGTACCAGGCGTGGTCGATGGCCACGCACTCGCTGCGCAGCGGGCAGCCGGCGTTCGACGTCGTCTTCGGCAAGCCCATGTTCGAGTGGTTCAACGACCACCCGGCGGCGGCTGCCACGTTCGACACCGCCCAAGCCGGGCTGGTGGAGCTGCGGCTGCTGCCGCTGCTGGAACGGGACTGGAGCGAGGTGGGCACCGTCGTCGACGTCGGGGGCGGCAACGGTGGACTCCTCAACGAACTGCTGGCGCGCCACGAGCACCTGCGAGGCGTGCTGTTCGACCAGCCTCAGGTAGTGGAAGAAACGAAGCTGGCGCTGACCAAGGAGGAAACGAGGCAGCGCTGCGAGGTGGTAGGCGGGGACTTCTTCTCCGGCGTCCCCTCCGGCGGCGACGCCTACGTGCTGGCCCAGATCCTGCACGATTGGAACGACGAGCAGGCTATAGCGATCCTGCGACAGTGCAACCAGGCGATGCCGCCCCAGGGGCGGCTGCTCATCCTGGAACAGGTCATCCCCGAAGACGGGGAACCGCACCCCGCGAGACTGCTGGACCTGCACATGCTCGTCCTGCTCGGCGGCCGAGAACGCGAGGAAAGCGCCTGGCGGCGGCTTCTCACCGCCGCGGGTTTCGAAACCCTCCACGTCAGCCACTCAGCGCGTTCCTCCCTGATCGAGGCGCGGCCCGTGGCGGGCTGAGTTGCGTCCCGCCCGTTCGTCAACCCTCGGGCCGGCTGTCGCGAAGCCGCAAGGCGAGCGGGGGCGGACTCCGGTTGGCCCGGCCCTGGCCTTGCACTCGACCATCACCCCCCCTTACGCTCCGCCGCCCCTCCCGTCGGGGCCGGAGACCGGCCGGGAGCGCAGCGTCGGGAGATAACGCGGGGAGACGCAATCGAGAAGAGGAGCGGCAGCGTCAGGGATGAGACTGTCACGACCGGATATCGCGCGCAGCCGGCCTCCCCTGACGCCGGAACGGAGACAACCGCGGCAAGGTCGAGAGCCGTCGCGGTGCCCCAGCACAGCACGAGGAACCGGAGGCATACTCATGGGCGAGCGATCCCCGCACCCAACGACGGCCGAAAAACCTCCCCGAGGCTCCGGGGGACCGGACGCCGAGCGCCGCAGCGCCCCCACGCTAAGCGCATCGCACCCGAGCACCACCCCCTCGCACCGTGTCGACGGCTGGCCGGAGTTGCTCACCCGGCTCCTGAACGACACGGACCTCTCCACTGAGGAGACGTCGTGGGCCATGGAGCAGATCATGTCGGGAACGGCGACCCCCGCCCAGCTCGCCGGCTTCCTGGTCGCGTTGCGCGCCAAGGGCGAGACCCCTGCCGAGATCCTGGCCATGGCTCAGACCGCACTCGCCCACGCCCGGCGGGTACACCTGCGCGGTCCCGCCGTCGACGTCGTCGGCACGGGGGGCGACCGCTCCAACTCGGTCAACATCTCCACGATGGCTGCCGTCGTGGTCGCCGCTGCCGGTGCGCCCGTGGCCAAGAGCGGCAACCGCAGCGCCTCCTCACAGTCCGGGGCCGCCGATGTCTTGGAGGCGCTCGGCGTGGCGATCGACCTCTCTCCCGAGGCTGTGGAGCGCTGCGTGACCGAGGTGGGGATCGGGTTCTGCTTCGCCCCGGCGTTCCACCCGGCGTTGCGCCACGCCGCAGCGCCCCGGCGGGAGCTGGGGTTGCCGACGACATTCAACCTCCTCGGGCCGGTGACCAACCCCGCCCAGCCCCGCAGCGCCCTGGCCGGTTGCGCGTTCCGGGACAGGGCCGGGACGCTGGCGGAGGTGTTCGCCCGGCGGGGCGCCAGCGTGCTGCTCGTGCGCGGCGACGACGGCCTCGACGAGATCACCACCACGACCACGACCACGGTGTGGGTCATTTCGGAGGGCCGGGTCCACCGGCAGAGCTTCGACCCCCTCGCGGTGGGAATCCCCAGAGCGGACCCGCGGAGCCTGCGCGGCGGCGACGCCGAGACCAACGCCGACGTCTTCCGCCAGCTCGTGGCGGGCAAGCCCGGCCCGGTTCGCGACGCGGTGGTCCTCAACGCCGCGGCGGCGCTGGCGGCCTTCAACGGGCTCTCCGACCAGTTGGAGGACGACATCGCGGCAGGGCTGGAGCAGGCCAACCGGGCCATCGACTCCGGTGCCGCCCGCGACCTGCTCAAGCGGTGGGTGGAGTTCTCCACGGCAGCCCGATAGGGGAACGCGGCTCGGGCCGTGCCCGCGCAGACGCGACCCAACGCGGGGGGAACCGGGCGCGGCGGCACTGAAGTATCGGGCGGTGCACGCTGCTGCGCTCGGTCCCCTCCCACACACCGCCCCCGAGGAGCGGTGGGGTGGGGCTTTGGTCTGCGGAGAGCATGCGGGGTTTCCCGTCGCTCGTGCCTCGATCGCTGCGCGATCTCAGCAGCCCGGGGCGGGCTGTGCCTGAGGTGGAACGGGTGCCACGACGGGGCTGGGGGCCGACGGGGTGGGGCCAACACCGTGACCAGGCGGACGGGGATGGAACGGGTGCCACGACGGGGCTGGGGGCCGACGGGGTGGGGCCAACACCGTGACCAGGCGGACGGGGATGGAACGGGTGCCACGACGGGGCTGGGGGCCGACGGGGTGGGGCCAACACCGTGACCA
>NZ_BAABDD010000013.1:0-38914 GCF_039539445.1 Salinactinospora qingdaonensis | reverse complement strand
CAGGCGGACGGGGATGGAACGGGTGCCACGACGGGGCTGGGGGCCGACGGGGTGGGGCGAGCGCCGTGACCGGGCAGAGGGGGCGGGGAGCGCCGTGACGGGACCGACGAGAGCGGGGCGGCTCGACGTCTTCCGGCGCGTCCTCAGCCACCATCCCACCGAGACGCTGCCCCACCGGCGTATCCCCCACACCAGCAGCACCCGGCACAACAGCGATGTGTCAGAGACACAGCGCCCCTTTTTGCAGTGCCCCTTTTAAGGCTGCCGAGATCGCGCAGCGATCGAGGCAGGAACGAACGAAGAACACTCCCGCCCCGGACACACACCAGCCCCCACCTACACCCCACCCCGACGTGACAAACCCATAGAAACACCCCCGCCGCCGCGGCTCTACGACCGTGCTCCCGCCCGGTTGTGGAGCTTGCGAGGAGGTTTTTCGGGCGCACTCAAGGTGGTAGAAGGCGGCGCGGCCCTGGGGTTGTGCCGGCGCTACGCCGCGCGTCGCTGGCGTCGCCGGTCAAGGTCGCCATGGTCCCCTTGAACCTACGGGGTCGGTGTCGGCGCCAGAGAGACCGCCCCCTGCCTGGGCCCGCACCGGTGCGGGCCCAGGCAGGGCACGGGCGTCGAGAGAGGTAACGGAGTCTCAGCGGGGCGCCCGGGGTGTTGCTCACCCACGATCGGGCGCCCGTCCTCATAGCCGCGTCAGGTTCACCGAACTCCCAGCGGCGATTCAGGCGAACTGGCCGGGGGAACGCCCCGGGCCGGCTGGACCGCGGTATGCCTGGGCGATGTCGAGCCAGTGGTCGGCCTTGGCGCCCGAGGCGGTGAGCGCGAGGTCGTCGCGATGGCGGCGCCGAGTGACCAACAGGCAGAAGTCGACGGCGGGACCGGTGACGCGCTGCTCGGCTTCGGCCGGGCCGAACTCCCAGCTCTCGCCGGAGGGGGAGGTGAGCTCGAACCGGAACTCTTCCTCGGGCGGGGTGAGCCCCCGCGCGTGGTAGCCGAAGTCCCGGGTCAAAACGGCGAAGCCGGCGAGGTGGCGCAGCCGGTCGGTGCGCTCGCGTTCGGCGCCGAGGGCGTCGGCGATGTCTTGGCCGTGGCCGAACAGCTCCATGATCCCGGCACAAGCCAGGATCGCCGGTGGCAGCGGCCGGACGAGCCAGGGCACCGTCTGGTCGGGCGGCACGGCGGCCAGCGCCTCGGCCGTGGCGGCACGTTCGGAGCGCCATTGGGCGAGCAGCTTCTCGGGCGGCTCGTCGAGGTATTGGGCGAGCGCGGCGTTGACCGCGCCGTCGAAGTCGTCGCCGACACCGGCGATGATCTGCTGGAACGCCTCGGCGTCGGAGGCCGCGGTGCCAGCCAGCCGGAAGATGAAGATCAGGTGGGCGATCTGGTGCTTGATCGTCCAGCCGGGGGCCGGTGTGGGAAGCGACCATTGCTCGGGGGCGAGGTCGGCCACCAGTCGGTCGACGTCGTCGCCTTCGGCATTGAGATCGCGGATCACTTCCTGTAGGTCAGTCATTACTTTTGGGTCCTCTCGCCAGCTTGTCGGAGGCATACGTCCCGACCGGCGCTCTCCCTTTTGGCGAACGGACGGAACGGGGGCGGGTGGGAGGCGTGGTGACGGCGGGGTGATGAGTGGTCGAAGCTCAACGAACCTCGCATCTGTTGGACACGGGGTTCCGCCATGCCGTCACCGCCACCCCAAAACAGGAATTAATATCTCCGGAGAAAAATTCAAAAAGCAAAGAATTTTCCCACCGCATTCTTTTCCAGAATGCAACAGGCGGGGTGACGTGTCTTCTCCGTGTGTGCCGTGTGTGCCGATGGTGTGGCGGGGAATCCGTCCTGGCCCGCCTGACCAAGAATGGGGACAGCAGAGGGGGAACACGGGTAACACTCAGTTTCTCGACGGGACGGTGGGCAGCCACTCGCCGAGCCGCCGTGCCGCCGCCAGGCTCGCCCAGGCCGTGAGTGCGACCAAGGCCGCATCCTCGGGGCGGTCTCGCCGGTAACCGGCCACGGTCGCCTCGTCGACCTGGTACGAGGCCATCGCGGTCAGTAGGGCCAGGCGTCCGGCCGTACGGTCCTGCGCCGGGATGCGCGCCACCGCCTCCTCGACCCAGGCGCGGCTGAGCCCCGGCGGCTCGCCTGCCCATCCGGCGAGATGCTCGGCGACAAGATCGCGGACGGATTCGGGGACCCACTGCCGCCCCGCCGCGGCTACGGCTGCGCAGGAGCGCGCCAGTGCCTGAGCCACGGTGGGCTCGGGGGCGGCCCACGCCAGCTCGGCCGGCAGCGGCGCCTCCGGCAGCAGGTCGAGGGAAGCGCCGGGGCGGTGCGCGCGCCGGGCGCCGGGCCGCAGGAACCGGCCCAGCATCCCACGCGCCCGCCCCCGCACCACTCCCGGCATCCGCCGCGGCAGGGGCGATTCCCCCAGGAACACGTTGACCATGCGGTTGAGGTAGTGGAAGGTGAGGGCCACCCCGCCCAGTTCGGGCAACTGCTCGGCGGAAAAGGGCCGGCGGTGCCCGGCGGCTCCCTCGGCCGTGGCGACGGCCTCCGCCCACGCGGCGACGCCGCGCAGCCGGGGATCGGCCGCGGCACCCGCCCCCTCCCCCGCCGAGAGACCGCGCCCGCGCCCGACCAGCCCCTCCAAGGTGGCGCCGTGCACGTCGACACAGTAGGGACACGTGTTGGCCAACGAGACGGCGGTAGCCACCGCCTCACGGGCCGCCCGGTCGGTGCGGGAAGGGGTGAGCAGCGTCTCGCGCAGCAACACCCAACTGGCGGCCAGCGCGTCGGGATGGGGCGCGTGTAGCGCCACGGGCGGCGCGAGCATCCCGAAGTCGCGCTCGACCTGCCCGTAGATGCGTGCCACCGGCGCCGGGGCGTCCCCGGGCCGGGCCACGTCGACGTAGCGGATCTGGTCCAGGGTGCGCAGCAGTGCCGCTCGCAGCGGAGCCGGTGCCATCACTGACCTCCCATCCGGGCGGGCGGGTACCTCTGGCGGTGGCGCTGTGGCACTACCGCGCCACCGTGGCGGCCAGCGACTGGGTGGCGCGCCGCGCGCTGGTGGCGCCGTCGGGTGAGGGAGCGCCGTAGCTCACGTCGACACCGCGCTCTTGGGCGGCGCGCACGATGGCGGGCACGGAGCGTTCGGCCAGCGCGGCGATGGTCATCGCTGGGTTGACCGTCAGCGCGCCGGGGACGGCCGAGCCGTCGGTGACGAAGATGCCGGGGTGGCCGCGCAGCTCGTGACGGTCGTCCAGTGCCGAGGTAGCCGGGTCGTCGCCGATGCGGCACGAGGCCAGCGGGTGCACGGTGTAGGCGCCGACCAGGTCGTTGGTCCACGGCGCCACCGTGGCCAGGCCGTCGCGCTCCAGGATGTTCTTGACGTCGGCGTCGGACTCGGCCCAGGCGCGTCGGGTGTTGGCGGTGGGGTGGTAGCGCAGCGGACCGTGTCCCAGCATCTGTTGGGAGATGCGGGTGGCGTTGCCGGTGGGGGGCGGCGGCCCGAAGACGCCCTCGTTGTCGTCCTCGATCATGGAGAAGATGATCAGCCAGGAGCGCCAGCGCCGCAGCATCTCCTTCTTGTCGACACCGAACCAGGAGGGGGCGTCGGCGCCGGGCACCTGGGCGAGGATCGTGCCCAGCCCGGGCGGGAAGTAGAGCTGCTCCAGCGAGTAGCGCGAGTACTCGGGCAGCGAGCCGTCGACGCGGTCCCAGTTGGCCACGCACGGACCCTTGCCGATCTGGTTGGCCTCGTAGGCCAGGCCGTTGCCGCGTTCCAGGCCGAGCACGTCACGCACCCGGTCCTCGTTGACGACGGCGGTGTTGAGGCGTTCCCCGTTGCCGGAGAAGTAGCGGCCCACGGCGTGGGGCATGGTCCCCAGGTCGGGCTCGGAGCGCTGCAAGATGACGGGGGTGGCGCCGGCGCCGGCGGCGAGCACGACGAGCTTGGCGTCGATCGCGCCGCCGTCGCGGTGGACGTGGTAGTCCTCGTTGTCGACGAGGGTGTAGTGGACCCGGTAGCCGCCGTCGTCAGTGCGCTCGATGCGCTGCACCTCGTGCAGGGGACGGATCTGGGCGCCGTGGGCGAGGGCGGCGGGCAGGTAGTTCGACGTCAGGGAGCGCTTGGCGTCGAAGCGGCAGCCCGCCATCATCCAGTTGCAGTTGGTGCACTTGTCGTTGTCGATGCCGTTGGGCACCGGGTTGGCGGTGCGCCCGGCGTGGTCGCAGGCGGCTGCCCACAGCCCGCCGGCGTAGGTGACCTCGTCCCAGTCTTGGGTGTGGGCCGGGATCGCCTCGGCGACGCGGTCGTACCAGGGGTCCAGAGTGTCGCGGCTGATGGCGGCGGGCCACATGCGCCGGCCGATGCTGCCGTGGCGCTCGAAGGTGAAGCGGGGGGCGCGGGGCAGCGCGGCGAAGTAGACGACGCTGCCGCCGCCCACGCAGTTGCCGCCGAGGATGCTCATGCCGTCGCCGACGACGAAGTCGAAGGCGCGCGTGTAGGAGGAGCCGAGCAGGAAGTCGTGCTCGAAGTCCTCGCTGGACAGCCACGGGCCACGTTCGAGCACGGTGACCTGCGCGCCGCCGGCGGCCAGGTGGTAGGCCGCGATCGCGCCGCCGAAACCGCTGCCGACCACGAGGACGTCGGTGCTTTCGGTGCTGTTCATGCAGGGCTCCCTGAGGGGGTGGTGTCGGGGTGGAGGTCGGCCAGCTTGCGGCCGTAGGAGTATTCGGGGAAGCGCCACAGGCCGTCGGCGTCGGGCTGGCTGAAGCCCATCGCGGTGAGGCCGGGGTGTCCTTGGGCCATGGCCTCGACGGTGTGCATGTGGGCGGCGCTGTCGAAGGCCATGTTGCTGAACAGCGCGAGCAGCACCCAGAACTCCTTTTCGGGGTGGCCCGGCGCGGTGAGCGCGCGCACCAGGGCGACACGGTCGGCGAAGGGCAGCGCCACGAAGGGCGGCACCGTGTCGTCGCCGGCCAGGTCGTGCTCGGCGGCGTAGGCGCGGGCGTGGTCGTTGAGCGCGTCGGCCAGCCCGGTCAGCCCCTCGGTGATCCCCGTCGCGGGGTTGTGCAGCAGCTCGATGGCTCCGGCGGCGACCGCGCCGCCGCCGGGGGCCGCGCCGGCGACCGCACGGTCCTCGGGGGAGCGTTTCTCACCGGGGATGATGGTGTCGGCGAAGGCTTCAAGGGTGGTGGTTGACACGTTCTCGGTATCGGCCGGTTTCACAGGGTCTCCTCCCGTGTGGTGGGCGGGACGACGGCGTGGCCGACCGCCGGGAGCTCGCCGGGCGGCCACGGTCGAAGAGTGGCGCGAGTACCGGAACGCCGGTACCGGCCGCCACCGGTCAGACCGCCGGGTGTACGGTCATCGGCAGGCCGCCGCGCACGCGCAGCGAGAGCATCGGCTCGGGGACCACCTTGTGGTCGGGCACGGTGGACAGCCGCAGCTCTCGGGCGACCATGGCGACCACGAAGGTGGCCTCCAGCATCCCGAGGTTGCTGCCGACGCAGAACCGGGGGCCGGCGCCGAAGGGGATGTAGGCGTAGCGCTGCCGGCCCGCGGAACGGTCGGCCGTGAAGCGGTCGGGGTCGAAGCGCTCCGGCTCCTCCCACAGGTCGGGGTGGCGGTGCAGCGTGTAGGGGCAGATGAGGACGTCGGCACCGGCCGGCACCCGGTAGCCGCCCACCTCGTCGGCCTCGCGCGCCCGGCGCGGCAAGATCCACACTGGCGGGTAGAGGCGCATGGCCTCCTGGATGACGGTGGTGGTGTAGGTCAGCCGGTGCAGGTCCTCGTAGGTGGGCAGCCGGTCGCCGAGAACGTCGATGGCCTCGCTGCGCAGCCGTTCCAGCACGTGCGGGTGCCGGTCGAGGAGGTGGAAGGTCCAGCCCAGCGTGCTCGCCGTCGTCTCGTGGCCGGCGAGGAGCAGGGTGACCAGCTCGTCGCGCATCCGCTGCCGGCCCACCCGGGGGTCCGCCTCTCGGCGGGTGGAGGCGATCAGGCGCGAGAGGACGTCGTCGCCCTCAGGGCGGGCCGTACGTTCGGCCACGAGCTGATCGACGATTCTTTGCAACTCCCGGCGGGCTTGGCGAAACCGTAGCTGTTTGGGCAGGGGGACCCACATCGGGACCATGCTCATCGACACCATCTCGAACATCGCCTGGTCCTGGACGGCCTCGAAGGAGTGGCCGACCGCGTCGAAGGCGGTGAGGTCGGCGTCGAGCAGGGCGTGGCCGAGCACGCCCAGGGTGAGCCCCGTCATCTCCCGCAGTACGTCCACCGGTTCGCCGCCGGTGCGCTCTCGCAGCCGCCCCACCAGCTTCGCGCCCTCAGCGGCGACGATCCCCGCCTGCTGGGCGATGCGTTTGTGCTGGAACGTCGGTTGGATGATCTTGCGCTGCTCGCGCCACAACTCACCCTCGCTGGTGAGCAGCCCGTCGCCGAGGGCGCGGCGGGCGTGGACCAGACCGATGCCCTTGCGGTAGTTGGCGCTGTTGTCGGCCAGCACGTGTTTGGCGTGGTCGGGGTGGTTGAAGAAATAGAGCGCTTTGGGACCGATGGAGAGGCGGACCGCGTCGCCGTAGTGTCGGGCGGCCGTGGTCATCAGCCCCAGGCGGTCGCCGGCCAGTTTGCGGAACATGGCCGGTGTCGCGCTGCGCGGCGGTCCGGGTGGGACAGCGCGGGCGGGACGGCTGAGTGTCATGCGCTAGCACCTCCCAAGCGCTGCGAACTCGTCGGCGATGCGGGCGCGCCACGCCTCGTAGGCCGGAACTTCGCCAGTGCTGTCATGGCCGCTGGGGTCGGCGGGGCGAGCGTCCTCACTGACCTGCGCCGCCTCCTCGGGCGCCATACCGCACAGCACTCGGGTCGCCAGCTCGGTGTGGGGCACCAGGAGACCGGCCCGGATTCGGGCCTGGGCGGCGAAGGCGCTCCCCTGAGCGAGGTGCGGGCGGTGGGAGCCGGCGCGTTCCCGCAACGTCACCAACTCCGTCTCGCTGGCTCCTCCCGCGTAGGTGGCGGCCAGGCCGGCACCGCTGTAGAGGTCGCGGTGGCGTGCATCGGGGAAAGCGTCGATCATCGTGGCGACCCGTTCGGGGTCGGTGCCGCCGACGAACCACAAGGCCCGGCCGATTCCTTGGTCGACGGCTCGGTGAGCGTAGGGGGTGTGGCGGCCCAATCGCCATTGCGCCGCCGGGTCGCGGAAGTGTCGACGGACGTAGCGCTCGGTGTGGAAATACGCCTGGTGGAAGCCGTAGCCGTCGAGAACGAGCCAGCGCAGCAGCGGGTCGTAGACCGACATCTCGGGTCGGCGGAACCGGGGCAGCCGGGCCATCGCCCAGCCCGCGCCGACATAGGCCATGTAGACGTGGTGGTCACCGCGCCCGGCGAGGAAGCCGGCCAGCCGCCGCCGGCGCGGCGAGAGCGCGTCGACGATGGTGAATCCCATGGCCGCGCCTTCGTAGGCGAAACCACGGAACCGAGTGGGGACGTGTTCGAGACGTGCCTCGGCCTCGGCGGGAGTTCCGGCTTCGGCGGCGTACCTGTACCCGGTCAGAAAGTACGCACCGATCGACTCCAGCAGTTCACGTGCCTGCGGACTCTTCTCGTGAAAACCACGGTTTTCCAGCCTGGTGGCCGACACGCTCGGCGTTAGTATTTTACCCCTGAGCACACGAAGAAAATTGGCCATTTGGCCCTCACTGAAAATTCAGGGATTAGTATTTGTATTAAGGATTTTTCCATCCAGCGGCAACCGCGTCTACTTCGATTTTGCGCACACCGGCCACGACTACCGGAGCGGAGGAATTGGAGGCGGCGAACCGCTTTTTCGGGGCGCGCTTCAACCGTTCAGACGGCAAGACGGCGAAAATTTTGCGCGGTTGGTCGAACCGCGGCGATGTCGGGAGAGGAGGGGAACCGGCCCTGCTGCTCGCCGGGCCCGTTGCCGGGCCGGCTCGCCTCCCACGACGACGTTCGTTACGTGTCCCCTTTTCGACGTGCTCTCTTCGCCGAGCACAGCCGTGGGAAACGTGTTCGCCCCTGGCGAGGGGGTGTCAACGAAAACGTGCGGCTATCCTTTGGCGCCACTTCTCGTAGGCCGGCTCGTCACCCCCCTGCTGTGGCGTCACGGCGGTGCTGTCGGCGACGGCGACGGCCTCATCGACGGACAGGCCGGTGAGGGCGGTGGCGGCGCTGCCGGTGTGGGCGGGCACGAAACCGGCGTGAACGCGTGCCTTGACGGCGAACACCGTCCCCTGGGCCAGATGGGGCCGGTAGTCGCCCGCTGCCGCAGCCAGCCACGCGAGGTCATCGTAGGTCCCCCCACCGGCGAACGCCGAGGCCAGCCCTACTCCGCTCCATAGATCGGCTCGCCGTGACCGCGGGAAGCGGTCGACGGCGGCGGCGACGTCAACCGCTCTCGCCCCGTGGATGAACCACAGGGCACGGCCGATTCCCTGATCGACAGCACGCGGAAAGTAGTCGGGCGCACCGTCCCACGGATAGGGAGTGGGAAGCTGCTGCCTGTCTACCCACCGACGGGTGTCGAAATAGGCTCGGTCAAAGCCGTAGCCGTCAACAGCGAGCCAGGTCATCGTCGGATAGTACGGCGACTCGCCCAACACCGGCACCACTTTGCGCCACAGCGGCCGGGGCAGCCGGGCCATCGCGAAGCCGATGCCGATGTAGGCGAGAAATATGTGTGGGTATCCTGAACCGTTCAGTAGGTTTCGGGTCCGGTTGCCCCGTCCGCCGGCCATCGCGTCACGGATGGTGTAGGCCATCGTGACACCTTCGTAGGCGAAACCGCGGAGTTCAGGGTCCACCATGCTCAACCGGCGCTCGACCCCCCACAGGTCCCCCATCTCGATCCCCCATTCGAAACCGCAGATCACCGCCTGCGGAATCGCTTCGAGGCGCCGGGTTGCCTCTGAGGGCACCGCTGGAAATCCGCGCTTGGCGAAGGTGACCTCCGCCAGGGCAGGCGTCAACACTCTCTTGCGCAATGAGCCGAACATCGTCGGCACTCCCCCTTTCGAGCCTGGGGCAGCACAGAACAACCAGCGGGTAGGACCTTCGCAACAACAGGGCTCCCCATCGAGCCGTTTTGCTCACGGTCAGGCGGCAGGGCGCCTTTCGTGGTAGGGGGGTCGGGTGACGTTCTTGCGGCTGCGCTGCAAGTCGAGTTGGGGGGCCAGGGTGACGGCGATCGGCGGATCGGTCGGCCGCAGCTCGCGAAGCTGGAGGCTAGCCCGGGAGATCCCCCCGGAAGCGACCGTGACCGGCGAGCGGAGGGTACCGACGAGGAGCGTCTCTGCGGCCGGGGTGGCGGCGGTGCTCTCCGCTACCGCTATGACTGTCCAGCGACCGGGAGGAACACCGGTGATAGCCAGCCTGGTGAACTCCGGGCCGGTGAGCACCTGGAAGGCCACGGGAGCGCTTTGGGGGATGGGGCTGTCGAAGACTCCGACGAGTACGGTGGACGGCGTGACGGAGGAGGGCAGTGCGAGGGTTCCGGTGATGGTTCCGCAGCCGGGGCGATCCGCGCCGCAGAGTTCCTTGAGACGGTGAATGGTTTCGAAGGTGGGGAGACGCTGAAAGTTAGGGGCAATACCCACTAGAAATTTACTGACTTCGGGGTGGCGGTACTGGGTGGGTGACATTCCGACGGCCCGAGTGAACCGACTGGTGAAAGTACCTACACTGTTGTAGCCGACGCTACAAACGATGTCGGAGACGGTAAGCGACGTGGTGAGCAAGAGCCGTTTTGCCTCGAAAAGGCGGACCGCAGCCAGGTACTGCCCCGGAGTCACTCCAGTCGCCCGAGAAAAGATGCGCGAAAAATGATAGGGGCTCACGAAAACCTCTGACGCGAGATCATTGAGCGTTATCGGGTCAAAGTATTTTTCGTGAATAAAGGAAACGGCCTTCTGGACAGCTTCTCGCACAATCACTCCCCAAAAATCGAGACACGAACTCAGGATTCTTTTCTCATGCAGTTCGACCCACAGGGGTATATACCAACGAAAGGACGCCCCAAAAGAGATCCACTCTCCCAGCGAACCGATTTCTCAATAGAAGACAATTTCAATATCTAGTTTCTTAAATTATGCTAGCGCACAATTCAGTATCAGTAAATAAGCAACCGGAAGGCAGCAAAATCAGAGAAGGAACTACTACCCGTGTTTAATTCACAAGGAGCGATGACGCTTCGTGGTAGCAACAGTACGTAAGAAAAACATATGTCCGACCACAGAAGGAAGTGGTTCCCCCTAGAAAAAAAATGAAACTTGAGTCGGACAAATCCGCCCTGCGTTCAACAGGAGTCTCAGCGTGACCTGCGCAGATCAACGGCTTACCCGCCACGACCACGCCTCCTCAAAGCACCGGACGCGACGGCATCAGAAAAGTGAAGAATAGCCAAACAAAAAAAGACGTTTGACTAATGGAATCCTCCACCAGAAGCGGAAAACGGCATTTTCGGCCTACTTCTCTTCGATCCAGCGATCCCGATATCGACATTGGCGCGCCTCTCAAGGCCGGCTCAGGATACGGAGTCAAGTATCGACCTTGCTCGACTCCCCCCTCGTACCTGTGACACGTGAAACAAGGCGCTTTAGAACCGTCCACTCAGGGAAGTGAGGTTCTCTTGTCCCCTTTGCTTTTGGATAGTGATGGTTCCGTCTATCGACACCACTGCATCGTTACACCGAATCGCCTTCGACGCTTCTTTAGGATTGCGTCGTACCCCCATAAGTCATACCAAAACGGACCTACACATCCCCAGACACCATTCGAAACAGTGTTCCCCTTGGCTTCTCCTGCCAAGTTTGCGCAGCTAGCGGCACTGAGTCGGGACGTACCAGAAGCCACCGTTTACCCTGTTCTCCCGCACGACAATCCCCCATTCGGCGACCGGATGCGGCCAGGGGTTGGATCTCGATCCGGACAGTGCCGTTCCGAGATAAGGCTCTCCGTAACAAAGGGCGGCCGCTACAAGGAATGAGCAGGAACTTCGTGGGGGAAGGCAGGAACCGAGGAACGTTGCGAACACCCCGAGGGCACGAACTGAGCCGTCAAGAAGAAGGCTGAGCTCCGAATCGTGGCAGCCTAGCGGGATGAGCCCTCGCCGCGCGAATCCGAAACTAGGCCCAGCACTGATCGACGTTGCCGCTCGGCTGCTCGCCGAGGAAGGGCCACAGTCCCTGTCCACCCGCCGGCTCGCCGCCGAGACCGGCAGCTCAACCATGGCGGTCTACACCCATTTCCGCAGCATGAGTGGGCTGGTACGGGCGATGGTGCACGAGGGGTTCGCCCGGCTACAGCACCATCTCACCCAGGTAGCGGCCACCGGTGACCCCGTGGCCGACATGGCGTCGCTGGGCCGGGCCTACCGCCACAACGCCCTGGCCAACTCCCACCTGTACACGGTGATGTTCGGCGGCTGCTCGCTGGCCGGTTTCTCCCTGTCGGAGGAGGACCGCCAGCACGGGCGCTACACCCTGCGCAACGTGGTGGAGTGCGCGGCCCGCTGCATCGGCGCGGGCCGGTTCCACTCAGGTGACGCGGAATTGCTCGCCCACCAACTGTGGAGCGCGCTGCACGGGCTGATCACCCTCGAACTCGGGGGCTACCTGATCGAGCCCTACACCGCCGACACATGTTTCGAGGCCCAACTCGTCGGCCTGATGGTGGGCGCCGGCGACAGTGCCGAGGCCGCCACGGCATCCGTGACGGCCTCGCGTCACCGCTCACTGGGCAACGGCACCCCGCAGCGCGAGACGGCCCTCGCCGCTCACACGGCGGAGGCGGTGCCCTCCGCCGGCCGTGTCGGCGGCTGAAACGGCCCCCAGGTGAAGGCGGGCAGCCACACCCGGTGGTCGGCGCTCCAGGACAGCCGCGCAACCTGGGCCGGCGTGCGCCGCCCGGCCAATGAACGCAGCAGGTCGTGGCGGCCGGCGCGCAGCGCGCCGGCGGCCTGTCCAGTCCCGGTCACCCACTGGCGCGCACCTGTCTCGATCCGCAGGCTCGGCAGGTCAAGCTCGCGCGCCCGCGCGGAGAAACCGCCCACGACGACGTCGAGGGCGCGGGGAAACGCCGGATGGTCGCCCGGCGGTGGATCTTCGCCCAGGGTGGCGCGGAGATCGCCCTCGTGCACGAAGGCGTCCATGAGCATCACGCCGGTACGCCGGTCCTGACTGGTGGCGAGGAAGCGCTCGGCCGGTTCGGCCACCCGGCTCCAGATGGCGAGCAGGTCGGCAACGGAGGTATCGCCGGAGGGCTCCGGCTCTTCCGCCAGTCCAGCCACACGGGTGCAGATCTCGACAAGATGGGCCAACAGGTCGCGCACTCGCCACTGCGGGCAGCCGGCGACGGTGCGTTCGGTGGCGGCGGGGTGGGCCGTCAGCAGTTGAGCCACGTTCTGCCGGACGTGACGGTAGGCGACATCGTTGGGCACGTGCCGCTCGGGCCGCGTAGGCTCGGCGGACTCGTCGACGGTCATACGGGACTCCTTGCTGGGGCCGGTTTCGGGAGGGCGGCTACGACGTCGTGTCGGGGGCGCTCGGCCGGCTAACGCTCCCCGCTGCGGGGGCTGGGGCCCTGGTGACGGCGGTGTGTGCCGAGCTCGGTGCACGAACTCTTGTCGAGCAGCCACTCCCGCCGCTGGCGAGCGGTGCGCGTGCCGCGGGAGTGGTGGCGCTGCACCACCGTGTCCCGGCCGGCTCGCGCAGCCGGGCATGCCCGCGCAGTGCCGCCATCGACCGCCCCGGGGCGGCGACGGGACTTCTCGTTGGGGGCTGGGTCCTCGTGACGGCGAGCGGGGATGGAGCGGGCACAACAAGGTCGATCTCGGTGGTAGGCATCACACTTGCACCGGCGACGAGGGGACCGCGGCGCGGCCGGCGCGACGGGCCGACACGTGGCCCTGCTGGTACAGCCAGTGCACCGTGTCGGCAACGGTCTGGGCCGGCGGGCGAGAAACGAGCCCGAGCGTGCTGGCGTGGTCGGCCACTCGCGCGGCGCACGCGCAAGTGTAGATCGCGCCGTACTCGGCGGGAAGGTGCCAGGGCCAGAAGCGCTGGAGCCGGTCGGCGAGCAGGCCCACCGGCAGCATCGCGGCGGCGGGAAGGACAGCCGCGGGTAACGGCCGTCCGGTGACCTCGCGCAGCAGTCGCACGTAGGCGCGGGTCGACAGGTAGCGCCCCGGGCCGAAGTGGCGGTCGGTGCCGTCGCGGGGAGCGGTGAGCACCGCCGCGTGCAGTGCGGCGGTGTCACGCACATCGCCGATCGGGAACCCGCCCGAGGGCCACATCGGCACCAGCCCGCGCAGCGCGTCGCGCAGGCGGGCGTTTTGGTCACCGAGGTTGGGGTCATGCGGCCCGAGCAGCGCAGGGGGGTAGGTGATCACGACCGGTGCGCCCTGGCGCTGGTGGTCGCGCGCGACCCTCTCGGCCGCGGCCTTGCTCGCCATGTAGGGTTCCCGCGCTGCCCCGGGGGGCGTGTGCTCGTGCAGCACCCGCCCCGCGCAGGGCAGCATCGCCGCGACGCTGGAGACGTGGATGATCGGATCGGCGCCGGTGCGGCGAGCGGCGCTGAGTACGACCTCGGCTCCGCGCTGGTTAGTGCGGCGCATCGCCGAGTGGTACCGGCTGTCGAAGGAGTACACTGCGGCGGCGTGCAGCACGGCGTCGGTGCCGCGCACCGCTTTGGCGACGCTCATCTCGTCGGTGACGTCGCCGACGACTACTCTCTCGACGGTCGCGGAATCGACTCCCAGGGGAGCCAGTGCCCGCTCTACGTTGGCGGCGTCGCGGACGTGCAGCCGGACCCGGTGGCCCGCCCGCGCGAGGGCCGCGACCGAGTGGGCGCCGACGAACCCGGTACCGCCGGTCACACTCACCAGCATCGGATCATCTCCTCAGACAAACGGTCAGCGAGTGGGGGAGCCGGCTCGTTGAAAACAGCCGTTGAAGAACAGCAGCGCCTCCTGACCGGACCCGCTGGTCGAACTCAGCACCTGGCCGAGGATGATCGAGTGGTCACCCCCCTCGTGGACTTGAGCCACCTCGCACTCCAGCCAGGCCAGCGAGCCCGACAGCAACGGGGCGCCCGTGTGGGGGCCGGGCAGCCACTCGACCGTGTCGAACTGGGCGGGACCGGCCGGACGGTCGCGGTCGGCGAAGTAGCGCGCCACCTGCTCCTGTCCGGCCTCCAGCAGGGAGACGGCGAAGCGGTGCTCGGCGGTGATCGCCTTGTGCATCCGCGCGGTGCGGGCCACGCAGCACAGCACGAGCGGCGGGTCGAGCGAGACCGAGGTGAAGGCATTGGCGGTCATGCCGTGGCAGTGCTGGCCGGCGGCGGTGAGCACGGTGACTCCGGTGGGGAACCTCCCCATGACCTGGCGCAGCGTCGACTCCTCGGCGGCAGGACCGTAGTGCTGGGATCGTGCCGCGAGCGGGGGCGCGGCGATGGGATGGGCGGACGGGTCGTTGTTGGCCACGTCATCCTCCAGCCGTGGTGACAGCGGGTGCGGTCGCGAGAGTGGAACCGGCCCCCTTGGCGGCGACCGGGGCGGCGTAGGGGGCCAGGGCCTCGCACAGCTCCGCGGGGACCCGCGCAGGAGCCGTCGCGGTGTTGGGGCCGCGCATACAGGCGATGCGCTGCCGGCCGCGGGCGACCAGGGTTTCCGTTGTGCCGTGCAGGTGGACGTAGTCGAAGGTGAACTGGATCTGGGTCTGGGTCAGCTCCTCCAACCGCATCCGCACCGACACCTCGTCAAAGGCAGTGATCTCGGCGAAGAATTCGCACTCGACCTTGAGGGTGAACAGCTTGAGGTCGTCCTGGAGCTCGGCCAGCACACCCGGTGCCCGCTCCTTGAGGAACATCTCGCGGCAGCGGCCCTGCCAGCGCAGGTAGTTGACGTAGTAGACGTTGCCGACAAGGTTGGTTTCCTCGAAGCCGACCGTGTGACGGATCTCGTAATAGCCGGACATGTCGTTACTCCTCTCCGGCGAGGACGGCGAAGACGATGGGGTCGGTCCGGTCGTTGACAGTGGTCACCCAGGTGGCGATAGCGGCATCGCCGGCCGACAGCACCACCCAGCCGGGGGAAGAGACGGTGTCGAGCGTGAGAGCCTGGTCGGTGGCGCCTATCTTACGTAGGCACTCGATCGCCGCCCAGACCCGCGTTCCGGCCACCGCAGCGGTTTCGCCCGTTTCGGCACATACCAGATCGCGTAGGGCTAGCTGCGCTGAGCCGAGCAGGCCCTCCCACTGTGCCTCGTCGCGTTCCACCGCAGGCTCCAGGTCGCAGCCGAGCCGCCCACTGCCGACCACGACCAGGGTGAGTCCGGCACCGTGGGAGGCCGAGAGCGTGCCTGCGTCGATCTCGGGCTTGCCGTCGGGCCGGTAGTGCAGCCGAGCCGGCCGTCCCAAGGCGCGGCTGGCGGCCAGCTCGGTCTGGACCCGCCGCTCGGGTGTGGCCGCAGCGCCGGCCGTGACCGGGTCGGGTTCGACGACGACCGTGCGGCTGCCGCCGAGAATCCCTTCCAGGGCGCGCTCCAGATGGGAGCCCAGCAGGGTGGGGACCCATGGCCCGCTGCCGTCGCCGCGGCGTACCGCGCGCAGCCGCAGCCCGTCCCAGCGCTCCACCAACGTGCCGGAGGGGGTGCGCACCTCCAGGTCGTAGGTGTAGCTGTCGCCGTCTTGGCAGCGTTCGCGCGCGTCGAGCACGACGTGGTCGGTGTCTTGGGCGGAGCGGTCGGCCAGGTGGAGGCTTTCGATGCTTTCCGGCAGCAAGGTGGCGTCGGGCACGCACGCCTGTAGGGCGTGCATCACGGTGTCGCGGGTTCCCGGGTCGGCCAGGAGCAACTGCTGCGGCAGGAACGCAGCGAACCACGGCGCCGGAGGAGTGGTGGAGATTTCGGCGACCACGCGGCGGGCGCCGGCATGCCGGTAGGACAGCAGGCGCTGGAAGCGTTTGCCCTGGAACAGCACTCCGCCGTACAGCTCGGTGACCGGGTCGACGGGCACCGCCGGCAGCAGGGTGGCCTCGGGCTGGGGGCCGGTGGGCAGCTCCGGGCGCGGCCACCGCACGGTGACGCGGAAGTGGTCGGCGCTGAAGCCGGTGTCCTGGCTGCGCAGCACCACGTCCACCGCGCCGTCCTCGCGGACGAGGCAGGCCAGCCTGACGGTTGTGGCGTCTCCTGGCCGCACGACCACGGGCCGCAGGAACTCGGCCCCTTCCAGCACCGGCGGGCCGGTGTGGCCGGTCACCGCGGCGGCGACTTGCGTCATGGCCTCCATGCCGATGACGGCGGGGAACAGCAGATCGCCGTCGAGGAGATGGTCGTTGAGGTAGGGGTCGCCCCCTTCGGTCAGGTCGGCCTCGGTGATCAGCTCCACGCCGGGGTAGTGGACCAGCACCCGGTCGGCGAAGCGCAGCAGCGGCAGTTCCCGCTGGCGCATCGTCAGTGTGGGCAGCCCGCTGGCCCTGCCGCTGACCACGAGCAGTGGGCCGGCCGAGGGGTCGGCGAGCACTCGCCGCAGTAGCGCGATCCCGCTCTCCGCCGAGATGGGGGTGATGCCTTCGCGCTTGAGCGCCTCCACAACACCCAGGCGCTCGCCCATGCCGGCCCCCGACCACACCGACCACTCCAGGGCCAGTACGCGCGCTCGCGGATGCCGGCGCTGGAAGTCGAGGGTCAGCTCGCTCATCCAGTCGTTGGCGGTGGCGTAGTGGCCCTCGCCGCGCAGCCCGGCGCGGCCGATGATGCTGCCGAAAGTGACCAGCAGCTTGATGCGTTCGGGGTCCACGGCCGACAGCACGGCGCGCAGGCCGGTGACCTTGGGGGCCAGCGTCTGGCGCAGGGCTTCCTCGGTCAGGGCCGACAGCGCGGTGGGCTCGTTGCGGCCCGCGCCGTGCAGCACCGCGGTCACCGGGCCGAGCTGTTGCTGGAGCCGGTCGACGGCCGCGGCCACCTGCTCGGCGGAGGTCACGTCGGCGCGTTCGTAGTGGTAGTCGATGCCGGCGGCGCGGACCCGCTCCAGGTTGGCCGCCAATTCGGTGTCGTGGGCGGGGTCGGCGCGGCCGAGCAGCGCGAGCTTGGCCCCGGAGTCGGTGGCCATGGCCAGCGCGCACTCGGCGGTGATGCCTTTGCCGCCGCCGGTCACGAGCAGGACGTCGTGGGCGGCCAAGGGCGAGGCCCCCGCTGGTGGTTCGGCGACGGGGCGCGGGGCGAGCACCGGGACGGTGCGCGTGCCTTCGGCGTCATAGCGGGCTTCGACGAAGCCGGTGGTGGCCGCCGCTTCGGCGACGACGCGCCGGGTGGCCTCCTCGACACCGGCGGGGGTGGCCGGTTCGGCATCGGCCAGGTGGACCAGCGTGGTCGCCACGGTGGGGGCCTCAAGGTGCAGGGTCTTGGCCAGTCCGGCGGCCCCGAGCCGGCCCTGGACCGCGACGAGCCGGCCACCGCCGGCCGCGGCGGTTTGGGCGGCGGCCAGCGCGAGGCCGACGTGGTCCTCACCGCCCTCGGTGGGCAGGCACAGCAGCACGCCGTCGCCGATGCCCGCGGCGGCCAGTGCGGCGCGCAGCGGCTCGGCCAAGGGGTGGCCAGGCGGGGCGTGGACGCTCCAGTCCCCGGTCGCCGCTTCGGCGTCTCGAGGGACGGCCGGTGGCAGCGGGGTCTCGACGTCGTCGACCGAGAACGCCCGCACCCAGGGAGCCACACCGGCCGCCTCACCGGCGTTCTGGCCGCCGTCTTGGGCTGTCTCGGCCAACTCGTCGATCATGCGCGCCAGGTCGTCGAGGTTGACGGTGGCAAAGCTCGAGGTGGCCTGTAGCGCGGGCCGGCCCAGCTCCTGGGTGACCTCGTTGACGATCTGACCGACTGTGATCGAGCTCAGGTGCAGGTCGTCGAGAGGGTGGGTGTCGGGACCGACCGCTTCGAGCGGCAGCTCCACCCGCTCGGCCGCCAACCGACGCAGCAGCTCCAGCGTTCCGGCGCCGGGGTCGGACTGGTGGGTGTCGCCCGGCGCGGTGGCGGTCTCGGCGGGCTCGACGGGCTCGGCCGCGGGCGTGGCGTCCAGCCCGGCCCCCAGCTCGGGGGCGCTCTCGCAGGGGTTTTCCAGGAAGGTCATGGTGCCGTCGAGCGGCAGGGGCCGGGTGAGCCGGCCCGCGAACAGCGCCGCGGTGTCGATGCGCACGCCAAGCGCGTGGGCGGCGCCGAGAACCCCCAGCAGTGGGGCGAACGATTCGCTGTCGGTGTCGAGGGCCAGCACCGGCGTCTTCGCGGCGATCGACTCCATCAGGCCGGTCAGGACCCGGCCGGGGCCGACCTCTACGACCAGGTCGGCGCCGTCGGCGGCCGTAGCCGCGGCCTCGTGGAAACGCACCGGCCCCACGATCTGGTCGCGCAGCAAAGTGCGCAGGTCGGCGGTGGGTGGAAGCTGCTCGCCGGTGACGGTCGAGATCACGGGGCGGCTGAGCCGGCCGAACTCGACCTCGGTCAACCGCTGCTCCATGACAGCCGCGGCGGGCTCGACGAGCGGCGAGTGGAAGGCGTGGGAGACCCGCAGCCGCGAGGCCGAGACCCCGTCGGCTTCAGCTTTGGCACACACCCGTTCCACGGCCTCGGCCGGTCCCGAGATCACGGTCTGCTCGGGGCCGTTGTAGCCGGCGACGACCACCTCTTCGCCGTGGCTGAGTTCGGCCACCCGGGTGGGGGTGGCCACGAGGCCGGCCATGGCTCCTCCGCCGTGGCTGGCCGTGGCCATGGCCCGGCCACGCTCGGCGGCCAGGGCGAGCAACTGGGTGGGCTCCATCGCGCCACCCCAGTACAGCGCGGTCAGCTCACCGAGGCTGTGCCCCATGGCGGTGTCGGCGTCGAGCCCGAGGCCACGCAGGACCCGCAGCCCGGCCAGCGAGCCGGCGACGATACGCGGCTGGGCCACCTCCGTGGCCACCTGGTCGCCGCCGATGGGCAGGTTCGCGGCGCGGAAGGTCTCCTCCGCGGCGGGGAAGCGCCGCCGGATCGCGCCGCCCGCGCCCCGCCCCGAGCCTTGGCCGGGGAACAGGTAGGCGATCCGGGGCGGCGCCGAGCGGTGGGCCAGGAAGATGCCCTCTCTGGCGGCGATGACGTCCTCTTCGCCCGCCGCGATCAGCTCGCGCAGCCGCGCCAGCCGGCGTTGGGCCGTCTCAGGGTCGCCGGCCACGACGGCGGCGCGCACCGGCCCGCCGGACAGGTGTGTGGCCAAGCCGGCGGCGAGGTCGGCCAGCTCGGCGATGGCCAGTTGGGCCGCGAAACCCGCGATACGGCCGACCTGCTCGTCCAGCTCGGCGATGCTGTGGGCGTCGAATAGCAGCAGCTCGGTGTCCTGGCGGCCGGCTGTCAGCCGCACGGTGCGCTCGTCGAGGCCGTCGCGGCGCTCGCTGTCGGGGGCCTGTTCGACCGCTATGTGGGTGTTGATCCCGCCGAAGCCCATGGCCGACACTCCGGCGCGTAGGGGACGGTCGGCGGGCCACGCCACGGGCTCGCGCGGCACGTACATGGCCGGCGCGTCCTCCAGCAGCAGCGGATGCGGGTCATAGTGGCCCGTGGCGGGTGGAATCACCTGGTGGTGGACGGCGAGGCAGGCTTTGATGAGACCGGCGATGCCCGCCGCCGCCTTCGTGTGCCCGAAGTTGCCTTTGACGCTGCCCAAGGCGGCGGGCGGCGCCGTGGCGTCGGCCTCGCGGCGGGCGGCGGAGAGCGCCTCGATCTCGGTGGCGTCACCGAGGGCGGTCCCTGTGCCGTGGCCCTCGAAGTAGGAGACTGTGTCGACGCCGTAGCCGGCCCGGTCGTAGGCGCGGCGCACGGCGAGGCGGTGGCCGGTGGCCTCGGGGCGGGTGATGCCGCCCTTGCCGTCGGAGGAGACCGCCCACCCCGCCAGGGAGGCGTAGATCCGCGCGCCGCGGGCGCGCGCGTCCTCCTCGCGCATCAGCACCGCGACGCCGGCTCCCTCGCCGGGCCAGAAGCCGTTGGAGCCACGGTCGTAGACCTTCATCTCGCCGCTGGCCAGCGCTCCGGTCTTGGCGAAGCCGATGACCTCGAAGGGGTCGATGGACAGGTCGACGCCGCCGGCCAGCGCAACGTCGAGGTCGCCGTCAACGAGTGCCTTGGCCGCCGTCGCCACGGACAGCAGCGAGGAGGAGCAGGCGCCGTCGACGGTGTAGCCGCCGCCGCTGAGGTCGAAGTAGTTGCAGATCCGGCCCGCGATGGTGTTGGAGAGTCCCCCGGCGAGGGAGTCCTCGTTGATCCCCGGGAAGGGGGCCTTGTAGCGGGTTTCCAGGTCGCGCAGGAACGCCCCTGTCTCGTCGTCGTCCCAGCCGCGCTCGGCCAGAGCGGCGGCCACCGTGCGGCGAACGTAGGGCCAGCGCAGCCGCATCGTGTTCGCCCGGGAGAACTCGCCGGTGAGGCTGTTGCCCAAGACGACGCCGGTGGCCTGCCGGGGAAGGCCCTCACCGTCGGGGAAGCCCGCGTCGGCCAGTGCTTGCGCCGCGACGTCGAGAGCCAGCCAGTGCGTCATGTCCGTCGACCGGTAGGTGCTGCCGGCAATCCGGTACGCGACGCGATCGAATTCGTAGTCGCGTAGCACAGCGGCTTTTTCGGAATAGAACCTGTCCGGCGCCTCCGGGTCCGGCGACCAGTAGTCGGCGTGATTCATGCGCGTCTCCGGCAGGCGCCGGAACGCCCGGCGGCCGGCCAGCACATTTTCCCATAGCTCACCGGGAGAAGCGGCATCGGGATACCTCAATCCGATGCCAACGACAGCAATCCGTTCGCCATTCATATTTTCACCAAACTCCGGGAAATCGCCCTACACTCCCGCGAACAGGAAGCCCACGGCCTCATACTCATCCTTCGGAATTAAGCATGCGCGAAAAGAAAGCTGACGTCTTCTTCGATTATGCCCCACCACGGAAAGGGAATTCCACAACAGCGTAATTTATGCTAAACACCTAGGGCACACCTCCACCGAAATAGCCCGAAGAAATAGCGGTTACGCTGCGACGATGACCCTTCGCGTCTGACGCATTACTCACCATCCCCAGTGGTGTCGGCACCGGCGCCGCAAGTGAGAAGAAGGGGGCGAACCAGCGAAAGGTAACAATGAAAAAGATCGCCCCGAGCGGTGGCGGCACCACCGCTCGAGAGCGATCTCGGAAGCCGGCGACGGCGCGCCGGAACACACCGTTACCAGTCCACGACGGGGTACCACCCGTAGCCGTGCAGCGCCGGGAGGCGCACATCCCAGTAGAGGAAGGTGAAGCTACCGACCACGAGGAAGGCGACCGCCGTTATGACGGTGATCCGTGACGGTTTAGCGGTGAGCCAACCCACGAAGCGTCCGCGGGTCCCGTGTACCAGCAGCAGGAACAGCAGTGTCACCACTGTGATGTTGCCCAGCGACTGCAACAGGAAGACCCCCGCCCCGTAGAGCGGGTTACCGACCTCGACGGCGTAGGAGAACATGACGCGGAACAGCGGAAACGGTCGCCCGATCAAAAAGCCGCCGATCAGAGCGCCGATGGCCACCAGACGTGCGTTGGGGAAACGCACCGACAGTCGCGTGAAGGGGTCGGGCACCACACGCAGCGCGGCCAGCCCAAGATAGGTGAAGGCCAGCCCCACGATCCCGAACACGACAGAAGCCTGCATCAGGCGCGGGGAGATCCCTTCGCCGGAGGACTCGGCCAACTGGGGAAGCCCGTCGCCGATCATCACCCCGATCGCCCCATATGAAGCGGAGACGATCCCCATGCCAAGGGCGAGCCAGCCGACGGCCCGCAAGGTCTGCGAGATACGGACAGTGCTGCGGCCCGCCTCTTCGGACGCGCCACCGGAAGAGCCCGACATGGGTGCGATCGCGCCGAACGCGGCGATGTTGCACGCGGTGAACGTGCCCGCCAAACCGGAGACGAACGCGAAGACGGTCCCCGACACGAGACCGGCGAGGGGAACCTCCTTAGCGTCATAGCCCAAAAGCGTGTTGGCGACATTGTCGCCGATCACGCTGTCCACGAAGTGGTAGGACCAGATCGAGGCAAGGGCCGCGCCGACGAGGATACTGACGACGATGAGGACCCACCTGTTGCGCGGCAGGTCTGAGCGTACGGGGGAAGACACGGCGTTGGAATCGACTTGGGCCACGGAAAACCTCCCACAACTGGGAATATAGGCCAAACAGGGCCACCCAAAAATCGAAACCCGCCCCAAAGGGTCAGGGCGGACATTCAGTTAGAAATTATACCGAAAAATATTCCCCCAAAAAGAGGACAAGCAAGAGAAAGAGCAATTCAGCAACCAGCGAGAAGCTTTTCTCATTTCTTGCAGTGGGCGGGGGGAACACTCGACCGCCCCGCCCCCATAGCACGCATCCATCGCCGGAGGCGTCTCCTGCCGAGCCCGAAACGCCGCAAACCACGACCCGCGGGCGGGCACGGCCGTGTCCAAAGAGCCCCTCCCCACGGCCAACCGGCGCCAAGGAGAAGCCGAGGGAGAAGCGGCACCGTCGCCTCCCGCCGCTGCCGTGACGCGGGAGACGACGCCGCTCAGGATGTCGCGGTGATGGTCGGTGACTCGGTGGCCGCCGTGGACTCCGCCGCGCGCAGCGCCCGCACCAGATCCTCGCGCGCCCGAGCGACACGCGAACGCACCGTACCGACCGGCAGCGAGAACATCCGCGCCACCTCGATGTAGGAGAACCCCTCCAACTGGGTCAGGACAAAAGCGGTACGCCGCTCCTTGCTAAGGCCGGCAAGCAGGTCCAGCAGCGCCACCCGCTCGTCGAAACGCTCGGTCGGCCGGGGCAGGTGGCTCTGCACCGCGTCCCACTCCGCCACCCCCGACGTCTGGGGGCGGGCGGACCGCTCCCGGTAGCGGTCCGCCACTGTGTGCCGGGCGATCGCCAACAGCCACGAGCGCACCGAAGACCGCCCGGCGAACCGCGGCAGCCCACGCAGCGCCCGCATAAAGGTCTCCTGGGTGAGTTCCTCAGCCCACCGCGGGTCGGCCATCGCCGCGATGAACCGCATGACATCGCGACGTGTCTCCTCGATGAGCCGCTCTAGCGCCGACACGTCGCCGTCCCGCGCCGCCATGGCCAACTGCGTCAGCTCCGCCTCATCCACGACGCACCCGCCGAGACGGCACCCGTGCCCCCCAACGGCACAGCACCGGGGCACAGCGGATGGTGCGGTGAACCGGGCGGGAAACGCGGCGTGCCGCAACGGCTGTGGGGTTTCCCGCAAGGGGCACGTCATAGAGGGGAGAAACCGGGCGGGAAACGCGGAGCGTCGCAACGGCCCAGCGGTGGCCGGACGCGACGACGCCGCTCGCGAGCGCTTGCCCACGGCCGTCGAAGGCCATACGCGGAGGCGCATCGCCTTCGGGCGACAGCGGCCAAGCCGCCGGGACACCTCGACCCCTCATACCGCGGCCCCGGGGCGCCTCCCGCCCGAAGCCCCCCGAATCCGACACACCGGCGACACAACCGCACGAACACCGCGGCACGACGCCGAAAACGCTCTGTTCCAGCACGAACGTCATAGGTCTCCTTCCAGTGGTCGCGCCTCACCCACCGTCCTCCAGCCAGACCGGTGGCTCGTGCGGCCCGTCATGGAGGCAGCGGCGATGGCACAGCCCGCGCGGTGCCCCACGGGGCAGCGCGCGGGACGCGGGCGAACGGGGCCTCGGCACGCACGACCGGCCCGGCGCCCCTCGACGCCGGCCCTGTACCTGGCTCTCCACACCGCCCGCCCACGCCACCCAACCGGCGGCTCCACCCCTGCCGCATCGGCGGGACACGGGCGTGGGAGACGGGCATTGGGCGGCGGGTCAGGTGGGAAGCGGCTCGGGTGGGCCGCGCAGGACCACGGTGTGGCGCAGGCAGCGCACGACACGGTTACCGTCTCCGCGTCTGGGGCGCAGCGGGGCGAGTCCGCGGTACCGGTGGCTGGGTAGGGCGCCCACGACGAGCAGGACCGGCAGTAGCAGCGTGGCCGCCAGCCGCAACAGCGCGAACAGCGCGGCATCGCCACGGCGCAACCACCACGCGCCGATCGAGGCGCAGAGCAGGTGCGCCACAAACATGCCCACGTCAGTGGCCGGTGCCATGGCTGTCGCCGGGGCGGTGTCGGCTCCGGCGGGCGGCACCGCCGCCCGCACGGCGGGGTGGGCGGTGAGAGGATCGGCGGCCGAAAACGCCGCGGACTGGGCGTAGCCGAACACCGTGTGCAGCGCGGCTTGCGCCCACACCATCCAGCACAGGATCGCGCCGAGGCCCCGCTCCCGGTCGGCGCCCGCCCACGCCAACACGTACACCAGCGCGAAGCCGACGGCCGGGCCAAGCAGCGGCAACTCGCGGGCGGACATCATCGCGTGCCCGGCCATAGCCACCCCGACGCACGCTGAGGTGAACACTCCGGCGCGCAGGAACCGGAACTGCGGCTGCGCGGACACCATGCAGACCATGGTCGCACCACGCAACCAACCATGACCGGCGGATCGGCAACTCTGGCGACGCCAACGAGAGTTCTGCCCTTCTTGTCGCCCCACCCGGTAAGGATTCGGAAGCAACAGGTCGGGGTGGCCTCACAGGGGGCAAACGAGAAAGACGTGGGGTGGAGATCCTTGCCCCTGTAAAGGACGGGCGCCCCCGCGCAAGTGAGCGGGCCCGAGCAGGTGGGGGCACGCTCGCGCCGGTGGGCGGGCATTCTTGCGTAGATGGGTGGGCGCGCTCGCTGTAGGGCAGTAGGTTTACCTCGTCGACCACCCGTGCGGGGGTGGGAGAACCACCTCTCGCCTACAAGCGAGAGCCCTCAGAGGAAAGGCTCAGGAGAGAAGAGGTGTAAGCCCTGCCGGTAAGGTTCGACGGAGCGAAGTTTTGACACCCCACAGCGCTACACCTGTTTTGTCCGTTTATCGACAAGTGAACAAAACGGCCACCCAGCCCCGATAAAACCGCAGGTCAAAAAGGGTACGCCCCGCGCATGCGGGGATGGTCCGTGTGAGGGCGTAGTGTTCTGCGTCGGCGGCCCGTACGCCCCGCGCATGCGGGGATGGTCCGCCGGCTTCGCGCTCCCGGTCGCGCTGATGTGGGTACGCCCCGCGCATGCGGGGATGGTCCGTAGCCGCCAAGCTCGCCGACCCCGCCGAGGTGGTACGCCCCGCGCATGCGGGGATGGTCCAGGAGCGTGCCCAAGAGGCTGAGGAGAGACAGCGTACGCCCCTCGCATGCGGGGATGGTCCTGGAGGGCCTCACCGGCCACCGCTCCCCCGCCGGTACGCCCCGCGCATGCGGGGATGGGGCTGTTGCTGGCGGGGGCGTGTGGTGTTCCCCGCCGCTCGTGCCTCGATCGCTTCGCGATCTCGGCAGCCTGGGGGGCACAGTGGCTGGGGAGACACGGTGGCTGAGGCGGCGCAAGATGTGCGAGAGCAGGGGGTTGAGGTGGCCTCAAACGACGTAGGCAGCCACCAAAGCGGAAGAACGTCGCTATAGCTCGGGACACAACGGGGACAACCTCCCCTGACACGGCGGCAGGCTGCACCCCAGGCACAGCCCACCCCTTCAGGCCCTGAGAAACGCCAGCCAGCAACACTCCTCCCCCAGACACAACCCACCCTTGAGCTGCCGAGATCGCGAAGCGATCGAGGCACGAGCGGCGGGGAGCACCACACGCCCCCCTCAAGCCCAAAACCGCACCGCGCCCCCAGCCATAGTGCCTCGACACCCCCTCAACCTCGGTGTTGTCTCGCCGAGGCAAATCCGGCGACGAAAGCAACCAAGACGAGCAGGGGTGGAGCGCCCCAGCAACGGAGCCAGTCTCGGAAGTGAGGCCAATAACGAGGCAACGACGGCCAGCAGTGGGTGAACGGGCACCACATCGGTGCTGTGCGCTGGGGGACCGACGGTAACGGGAAGCAGCGAAGACGGGCGGTGGGATGGGGCAGCCTGTTACATGCGGCCTGCTTTGAGATGGGGCGCAGCTCAGGGGAGCACAACGACCCACATCTCACCAGATGAGACACACGAGGGTGGATTGAGCACGGACTGTGCCCAGTGCCGCGTTCCCCGCGACACTGGGCACAGCCACCCGACAAAAACAGCGCCGCAAAAGCGACACCCCCTCTCAGAGCTCCTCGCAATAGCGGCGCGAATGTCCAACATGCGACCCCCATGCGAGAACAAGCGTTCTCACCGGCCAGGGAACCGACACAACAGGCCAAAGCGGGCACTAAATAGTTGGTGGCTGCGCTCAGCGTTGCCGTGATCACGATGAGAGTCGCCGTTCGGCGATCCTCGGCCGCGAGAATCGCCGAGCGGACACCTTTCGCGGCGATCTTGCTCCACCAGTCACCCCTTCTTCACCCCTGGCGAAGCCCCCACCCACCGGAACCAACCCGGCGCCACCCCACCCCCACTGGCCTTCGCCGCTCCTCGCTGCCAGCACCAACCCCAGCGGGCCGGAACCGACAACCGACCCGGCCCGCACCCACCTCATCTTCGTCGCCTGTCTCACCGGCGCCAGCCCACGTGCTTGCCAGGAGGACACCAATCGCCCCTCGGGCTCCCCGAAACCCAAGTTCCCCGAATCGCTCTCCCCGAGGCGCCGTCTCAGTGCCCCGTTCGGCTCCCTGCCACCTGTCGATATAGCTCTATGTCTTCATTTTTTCACTCAAAGTAAAATCACTTTAGGTGCTGACAGCACCGCCCATCCCGCCCCAGCGCCACCTACCCGCTTCCGCGCCCTTCCCTATCTCCACCTCCATGCCGTCTCCCCCTTCTCCCCCTTCCGCATCTCCCTCGCCTCCTGACTCCTCGTGCCCTTCCCGCTCCCGACACCGGCCCGGCACCTCCGTCCCGTCCCGCAGCACTGCGACGGAACGGGACGGAGGTATGCAGACCAGAGCAGCGGCAGGGAATCGGCCAGCGGGAAAACGGGGGGTAGGAGAGCCGACAGGGGAATGTAACTCTCCGCCGACGAGCCGACCTCCGCTGGCCATACCCCATACACCCCGGTTTCGAGCTAGGCAGCGAAAGTAACGCAAACGGTTTACTTCGCCAAACATATTTGATCGGGGAATTTCATACCGTTAGGTGCGGTTCCCCCATGCCGCAGTCGGCGGCGGCGCGGGGAGGCTAGCCGTGGCAGCGGGAGCGAGCGGGAGGGCGATGAGGGCGGGAGCGAAGGTCCGCGTGGCGGGGGTGAGCTGCGCGCATGGGCCGATCGTGGCCGTGCGCGGGGTGGACGTGGCGGTGGAGGCAGGCGAGAAGGTCGCGCTGATCGGCACGAACGGTTCGGGTAAGACGACCCTGCTACGCGCGATTCTCGGCCTGCACACCCGCACGCGCGGCGAAATCGCCGTGGACGGGCACGTGGCACGCTCGGCGGCCGACTGGGCGCGCAGACGCCGGGAATGCGCGTGGCTCCCGCAGCGCCAGTCGGCCGGAGCGTTCCCGCTGTTGGGTGAGGAGCTGTTGGACAGTAGCGGCGCCCCTGCCGCCGCACGTTCGGCCGCGGACCAACTGGGGGTGGGCCACCTGCTGCGCCGGCCAGTGAGCACCTTCTCGGGTGGACAGTTGCAGCGCACCCACTTGGCGCGCGCGGTCGGGTGTGTGGCGGCCGGAGCGCGGGCGGTGCTGGCCGACGAGCCGACCGCGGCGCTGGACTTCCAGGGGCGCGCCGAGGCGGCGGAGGCGCTGCTGGCCCTGCCGGTGACCGTGCTGGTGGTGACCCACGACCAGACCTTGGCCCAACGGTGTGACCGGCGCTTGGAGATGGCGGCCGGACGGCTACGGGAGGTGACGTGATCGACCCGGCGACGCTGCCCTCGTTACTGGCGATGCCGGCCGTGCAGCGCGCCATGCTGGGGCTGCTGCTGGGGTCGGTCGGGTTGCCGATCGTGGGCGTGATCATCGTGGGGCTGGACATCATGCCCGTGCGGTTCGCGATGATGCACGTGGCGCTGCTCGGTATCGCGGTTGGGCTGCTGACGGGGCTGGATGCGACCGTGTGCGCGCTGGTGGCGTGCGCGGCGGCGGGGGCGGGTATCAGCCCGCTGGCGCGCAACCCTGGCGGGCTTTCGGGCGGCATGGGGATGCTGATGAGTTTGGCGATCGCGGCTGCCCTGCTGGTTCTGGCGGTCTCGGGGGTCAACGCGGCGGGGGCGTTCGAGCTGCTGTGGGGCTCGATCCTGGCCGTGCAGACTGTCGATCTCGTCGTCCTGGGTGCGCTGGCGCTCGTGGTTCCCGGCCTGTTCGTCGTCCGGCGGCGCCAGCTTGCGCTGCTGCTGCACGATCGTGAGTTGGCGCTGTGTTCGGGGGTGCCGGTGCGGGTGCTCACGCTCGTGCTGCTGGTCCTCGTCGCTGTGGCTGTGGCGGGCGCGATCCGGCTCACGGGGGCGCTGCTGGTGGATGCACTCACGCTGTTGCCCGCGTTGGCGGCCCGCCGGTTGGGAACCTCGCTGGCCTCGATCGTCGCGTGGGCGGTCGGCGTGGGGCTCCTCACGACAGCGGCGGGTTTCCTTGTCGCGCTACTCTTCGACCTTCCCCCGGGACCGGTGCTGGTGCTCATCTCGGGCCTGTTCGCACTGGTTGTCCATATCGTCCCCGAAAGGAACACTCGGTCATGGCCTACCGCATCCCCCTCCACCTCGGCGCATTGAGCGCGGTCGCGCTGCTGATGGCCGGCTGCGCCTCGCCTGAGGACACCGGCGCCGAGCCCGACACTTCGCAAAACGACGGGCCGGCGGTGGTGGCTACCACCACCTGGCAGGCCGCGTTCGCTAGGGCCGCCGGCGCCCAGGACGTGACGGTGATCGTGCCGGTGTCGGTGCAGCACGCGCCCGACTACGACCCCAAGCCTTCCGACCTGACGGCGGTCGCCGGCGCTGACTTCGTGCTGTACAGCCCGTTCGAATCGTTCGCTTCGGAGATCACCGAGGCGGCCGGTGCCGAGGCCGAGACGGTGGAGGTCGACGCCGACAACTCCCCCGACGTGGTCGCGGCGGAGGTGGAACGGCTCGGTGAGTTGTTCGACACCAGTGAGGCCGCGCAGGGCTGGCTCGGAGCTTTCGAGACGGCGCGCGAGGAGATCGCGTCGGAGCTGCGTGAAGAGTGGCCGGGCGATTCCGCCCCCACGGCGGTCAGTCAGGTCTACACGGCGTGGGCGGCTGAGCTTGCCGGCGCTGAGGTGGTGCAGACCTACGGTCCTGAGCAGCTCACTCCCGATGATGTTGCGACGCTGCGCGACGCCGAGCCGGAGTTCGTGTTCGACAACGTGCACATGTCGACCGGGCCGGTGCTGCCGGATTCCGAGGCGGTGCAGATCGACGTGGTCAACTACCCCAGCGAGGGGATGGACCTGATTGGGCTGTACCAGCAAAACGCCACCCTGATCGCTGCGGCGTTCAACGGTGAGGGCTCGGCGGGCTCGGGCTCCTGACCGGCAGCGCATGACCAGCGAGGGTGGGGCCGGGCTGTGGCTGCCCCACCCTCGCTCTTCCTTTCGTTGTCTAGGTGTCAGTGGGGGCGGTTTCGGGGAGCTGGGCGCGCAGCGCGTCCTTGTCGACCTTCCCGGCGGGGGTCAGCGGCAGTTGTTGCACCGCCACCACGTGCTCGGGGTGCTTGTAGGCGTCCAGGCCCGCCCGGGCCAGGTGGGAGCCGAGCTGTTCGACCGTGGGGCAGTGGTCGGGCGCGACGACCAGGGCCGCAGCCAGCCGCTCCCCCATGAGCGGGTCGGCGACCCCGAAGCACACGGCGTCGCTCACCCCTGGATAGCTCCGGATGTGTTCCTCCACTTCGGTGGGGCTGATGTTGGCCCCGCCGCGGATGACCACGTCTTTGAGCCGCCCGACGACCCGCAGCTCCCCACCTGCGGTGAGCACACCGACATCGCCGGTGCGCACCCACCCGCCCGTGGTCCGGTAACGGGCGTCGAGGTCGGGCGCGCCCACGTAACACATCGGCGTCATGGGGCCGCGGGCGATGATCTCGCCGGTCTGGCCGGCGGGCACCTCGTTGTGGTCGAAGTCGACGATGCGGATGTCGGCCACGCGCGGATTGGGTTTGCCGGCGGCAACCCCTGGGCCGGAGGTGTCGAGTGGGTCGCCGGCAAGCCCGGTGTGGCAATTCACCCCGTCGGCCGATCCGTAGAGGTTGACCACGGGGCAGTCGAACGCCTGCCGTGCGGCGTGTACGGTGGCCGCGTCCAGCGGGGAGCCGCCCAGCACCAGCGCGGTCAGCGAGGGCAGGGCGGGAGGAGACAGCGGAACCGGTTCGGACTCTCCGGGCGACTCGGCCGAGTCCGGCGGCGCGACCGGGTGCTGCTGCCCGGCTGCCAGCAGCATCCGGACCATGGTGGGCACCCCGAGCAGGTGCGTGGGCCGGTGGGCGGTGATCAGTTCCAGGGTCTCCTCGGCCTGGAAATGCCGGCTGAGCACGAGGGTGCCGCCGAGGCGGGCCAGCGTCACCGAGGTGGCGTTGCTGCCGAACGCCGAGGCCAACGGCACCAGGAACATGGCGCGCAACACCTGGTCGTCGTGGCACAGTTCGGCCATGAAGTTGCCTCGCCCACCGGCTAGGGCGTTATGGGAGTAGGCGACCATTTTGGGCTCGGCTTCGGAGCCGGAGGACACGAGGATGCGGGCCGCCGCGTCGGGGTCCACGCGGGGCAACTCGGGACGGTCCCGCTGCGACGCGGAAGCCACGGTGGCCAGGGCGAGATTTTCGTCTTCACCGACAGCCACGACCCGCCGCAGATCGGGCAGCCCTTCGCGCAGCTCCTCGGCGACCGTGGCGGGGAAACGGCCGCGGTGGTGGGCAGCGGCGATGATCATCGCCGTGCCGCTGCGGCGCAGCAGGGCGGCCACCTCGTCTTTGCCCCGCCCGACCGGCACGGGCAGCGCGACCGCGCCAACAGCGGCGATAGCTAGTTCACACGTCACCGCCGCCAGCCCGTTGGGCAGTTGCACGGCCACCACGTCGCCCGGTTCGATCTCCAACGCCAGCAGCCCGGAGGCGGTCTGCCGCACGAGCAGATCCAGTCGGGCATAAGAGGTCGAGCCGTGGTCATCGACCACCGCCACCCGGTCGGGACAGACCGCGGCCCACCCGCGAAACAGCGTGTAGATGTCCAGGTCGGGATAGTCGCCGCGGCGCGCCCATTCGCGGCGCAGCGCGGCGGGGACAAGATCGGGCAGCTCTGGTCTCAACGCAGCCTCCAGGGGGTGGCGACGGCGACAGCGCCGTGACTGTCGCGAGAGAGCAGCCCGGCGATCCGCGGATCGTCGGGAAGGGTGGTGAGGTCGGTGGTGACGGGCGTGGCTGCGACCCCTTCGGAGCGCAGCCGGCGCACCACGTCGGCGTTGGTCGCGCCCGGCGCGAGGGTGAGGGGCACGGGCGCGTCGCCGCGGGTGGCGACCCAGCCGTCTCGGGTGGCCACAAGCCGGGCGGGGCGGGGTTGCGGGCGGGCCGCCAGCGTGTGGGCAGCGCCCAGCAGCGAGCTTTCGGCGCGGACGCCGCGGCCGGAGCGCAGCCGGGCGAGGAGAGCGGCCAGCACGGTCTGGGCGCCGAGGAAACCTCCCAGGACGTCGAGGATGGTCATCAACGAGGCGATTGAGCGCGTACCGGTGGACGGCTCGATCGTCGAGGTCGCGGTGTGGGCCTGCACCATGAAGTCGGTCCCCATGGGGGCGTCGGCGATGCCGCCGCCCCACCCCGACGTGTGGGCGTGGACGATGCCGGGGTTGGCGCGGGCGAACGCTTCCGCGTCCAGCCCCAGTTCCTCGGCTTTGCCCGGCGCCCAGTTGTGTAGGAACACGTCGGCTCCGGCCGCTAGGTCGAGCAGTTGGGAGCGGCCGGCGGGGTCTTTGATGTCGATCTCCACGGCGTCTTTGCCGCGGTTGAGCGCCAGCCAGCGCGCCGACAGTTTCCCGCAGGTGGGGGGCATGCCGCGCAGCGGGTCGCCGCCGGGTGGCTCGATGCGGATGACGGTGGCGCCGAGCAGCCACAGCAGGTGGGCGGCCATCGGCGCCTGGACGCGCCTGCCGGCTTCCAGCACCGTGACTCCCGCCAACGGCAGCCCCGCCTCCATGGGCTGCCGTAGGCGGGGCGAAGGCGGGGCGGGGGTGAGCGCGCCCAGGGTCCACCAGACCGGCTCCTCGTCAGCGGCGGACTTTCGGAGGGGGTGCTCCTGCGGGGTGCGCACGCGCGCCAGGCTGGTGCCTGACATCCGCGCCGCCGTGCGTACCCGCTCCCAGGTGCTGGCGGCGGCGACCGTGCGCAACTCTTCGGGCAGTGGGGCGCAGGCGGTGGCGTAGCGGAACTGGAACGGCGCCCATCCGGCGCTGATCGCCTCGCGGGGCGCGCCGAGTTCCCGCCAGAACGCCGCCCACGGTTCGGTGGTGAGGGCTTCGATCTCGAAGGCCACCCCGTCGGCTGTGGTGAAGGTGGCACCACCGGGGGCGATAGCTACCGCTTCGGCGTCGGGGGCGCAGGTCGCGGCGAGGTACTGCGACACCGACAGCAGGGCGCAGGCGTCGGCGGCGACGTCGACGAGAGTGGGTGGCATGCCTCGGCTGCGGGCGATCTCGGCGGCGAGGACGCCCATCGCGGTGGCCGAGGCCGCGCACGCCGTCACGTAGTCCATTGCCAGCGCGACGGGACGTCCCGATCGGCGGCCGTGGACGTGCATGAGGCCGCAGGCGGCCTGCGCGGTGGCCTCGTCGGCGATGCCGGTGGGGCGGCCCGCACCGGAGGACCAGCCCAAGCGGGTCTGGCTGCCGTCCTGGATGGTGAAGGACGCGCTCGGGGTGGGGTGGTGGTCGCCGTGGCGGGCGTCGACGCGGGCGCCCAGCGCGGCCAGGTGGGCGCTGACGTGGCGCCGCAGGTGGGGGTTGCCGGTGGCGCTGATGTGCACGTCGTCCAATGGACGCGGCAACTCATAGAAGGCCATGGTCTCCCTTATGCGAGTGCCGAGGCCGGTGCGGCGCCGGCGAGCGGAATCGCTCCGGTGACGGCGGCACCGACCTAATGGTCTTAAAACATGTCGGAGCCGGGCCGGAGTTAGTTCCGGAGTATTCGCAAAAAGTGCTTTCGAGAGAGGACGGCACGGCTAAGGAGCCGGGTGAGAAATAACCAGAAGACGCGCTTTTGCAATAAAACAGGCAATCAGCTGTTATGCGAATCGAGCCTCAGAAACCTCTCGTTTAACAAACTGGACATTCGGTCGAATACCGCAACAGACTGCGGGGTTGGCGCGCCAGCCCCGGCGACACGGCCCCAACGGCCCAAGCTGACGAAGCCACCCGCCCTCGGTGACAGAGGTTGGCGGGCGGCAGCCGGCCGCTGTGGGGCTGACGAGCCGCCCGTACGGGCTGCGCGCCGGCGCGGCTCAGGCCACGGCCCGGCGGCGTTCCTCGAGGCGCCACGCCAGCGCCACCGCGCCCGCAAGCGCGAACTCCGCGGCCACCAACAGCCACCCCACCTGATAGCCCACCGTCTCCACGAGCAGCCCGAACAGCGGCGGACCCACCGCGAACCCCGCGAAGAAGCCCGCCGAAACCAGCGCCGAGTCCTGACCCGCCCGGCCGCCGGTCGCCCGCCGCATCACGACGACCATGGAGATCGCGTTGGCCGCCACCGCGAACACCCCGATCAGCGCCGCCCCCGGCCACACCGCCCACGGCACCAGCGGCGCGACCGCGAGCAACAGCGCCGCCACCACGGAAAGCCAGGCCAGCAGCGCGGGAAACCCGTCAGGGCCGCGCCGCCCGCCGGCAGCCCGCGACCACGCCACCCGGCCCGCGACGCCGGCCACACCCAGCACCGCCACCAGGGCGCCCGCCGCCAGTTCGCCCAGCCCCAACTCCACTGCGGAAAACAGCGAAAGGTGAGCGTTGACCGAGGCGATACCACAGCCAAGCAACACCGAGAACCCCGTGAGCCAGGCCACGGCCCCGCGCGGCACCACCGCCACCCGCGGCGGGGAACGGTGCTCGTCCACAGGCAGTGCCAGAGCCGCCCACAGCGCCATCGCCAGCGCGGTCACCGAAGCCAGCGCCACCGCCCGTCGCCAGTCCGTCGCCGCCGCCAGCGACGCCAACGGCAGACCGGCCGCGAACGCGCCCACCTGCACCCCCGACTGTTTCCACCCGGTCACAGCGCCGCGGCGTTCGGGGCTGAACGTGGCCATGATGACCTTGTTGGTGGCCGGGTTGGCGAAAGCCTGCGGCAACCCGCCGATGGCCACCGCCACGAGCAGCACCCACACGTTGGGGGCGGCGGCGAACAGGCCCAGCGCGAACGCGATCAGGGCGAACAGGCCCAGGACGCAGGTGCGTGGCCCCAACAGGTCAGTGAGGTAGCCCGCCACCGGCGACAGCAGCGCGGCGGTAGCGAACCCCACCGCCACGGCCGCGCCCAGCAGCGGCGGCCCCACCCCCAACTCGGCGTTCAGGTAGGGAGCGAACGCCCCCAACAGGAACAGTTGCAGCATCGAGTAGGCCATGACGGCGGTGAGCAGCACCGTGAGGAAGCGGGGCGGGGGCGAGGGCACCAGAAGACCTCCGGAGAGAGCGCACGACCAACAACCAACCAGAGGAACAGGCCACGCAGCGGGCGCGTGAGCGGCACCGACCCCGGCGGATGCCCTAGCTCTCCGGAGACCCGCTCACCTCACCCGCCCCGCTTGGCCCGTTCCTCCCGTCCACAAAAGATTCGAGACGACGGGAAGAATAGTTTCCCCACCCACAGACAAGAATCGGCGACTCGGGTCTACGGCGGACTCCCTCCACACCCTGTGCACGACAAAGCCCCCAGGCAACACACCCAGGGGCCAACAAGAACCCACACCACTCGCTACAGTCGGTCGCACTTCACCTCAGAAAGTAGAGCCGCCCACTCCGCAGCAGAGAACGCGAGGTGCCCACGCGCGCGGTTTTGGGTATCCCTGACCAGCATCGCGCTAGGCAATTCTGCAACTTCGACGCACTCGCCGTTAGCGTTGCTGTAGCTGGACTTGTGCCATGTTAGCCCCGCTAGCTCGCTGCTCATTGGAGTTCTCCTTTTGCCCTCTCTATTAGGTCGCGTGACTCCTCAGGAGGAAGCGCTACCCCCCGAAGGTCGCTGTAGAGCCTGGCACAGTGGTTGATCTCATCTCGTTCTTCCACTGGAGTTCCAGACAGTACGTGCTCTAAGTACAGGACATCATTGCCTTCACTGTCCTGCAACAGTCGGAACGGCCCAGACAACCCTGGATGCTGCTCTGCGGTGAAGGGGACGATTTGGATGGTGACCCGGGGAGCGTGCGACATCTTGAGAAGCTCGTCTAGCTGAGGACGCATGACGTCGGCTCCGCCCACCGGACGGCGTATCACCGTTTCGTCCAGCACGACCAGCAGTAACGGGGGACGTTCCTGTTTGAGGATGTCTTGTCGGGCCATGCGGGCAGCCACGATCCCGTCAACTTCGTCGTCCATGTCGGTCGGCCGACCGTTTCGCACGATCGTCCGTGCGTATTCCTCAGTCTGAAGCAAGCCAGGGATCAGCACAGGATGCCACTCTCTGACCTCCACGGCTTGGCGCTCTAGTTCCAAGACATCCCGAAGCCAGCTTGGGAAGCGGTCTTTGTTCAGCGACTCCCACAGCCGTATGAGCTTTCCATCTGTTGAAAGATGGGCATCGATTTGCTTTAGATAGTCCGGTTTGACGCCCCGGATACCTCGCTCGATTGCACTGATCATGCCGTAGGTCATGCCTACTGACCTTCCAAGATCATCTTGCGAAAGCCCAGCTTGTCTCCTTAGTCGACGGATCTCGCGTCCCATGCGCGCCCACTTCGGCTTAGGTTTGTCAACCATAATCAGCATTATTGAACAGGCCTTCAACTCCACTCAACCTGAATGAACAAAAAGATCTTGTTGAGTTGAATCTCTGGAAATCCTTGTTCTGGTTGAGGCATTGTTGATGCCTGAACCGCGAACGGTCCTGCCAGGTGTGACAGCACCTGGCAGGACCTGAGCCCTTCGACCTGGATAGAGCAGGTGAGGACTTGTGACCAAGGTTAGCGCTGTTAGCGCCCGGTTTTCCTGGCAACCCTCGCATCAGCAGAACCCGCAAGCGACACCCCCCGAGCGTTCGCGCCGTCGTCGCGTGCGCCCTTACGTGTTGAGGGGGGTGCGGTGATGGAGCCGCAGCCGTGGCAGTGGGTAGGCGGGTTTCCCGGAGCCCCGGGGAGTGTGAAGGTCGCGCGTGACTGGCTTGATGCGGTGTTGAGCGGTGTTGATATCCCCGACGAGCAGGCCGCCACGGCGGTGTTGCTGTTGTCGGAGACCGCGACCAACGCGGTGCGCCACACTCACAGCGGCGATCCCGGTGGGGTGTTCACGGTGCGGGTGTTCCTGTGGCCCGCTGTGGGGTGCCTGTGCGTGCAGGTCCACGACGCCGGAAGCGCCACCGTCGCGCGCCGCCACCCCCACGGCGAGACCATCGACAGCGGTTATGGACTGGCGTTGGTGGAGGCCTTCGCCCACACCTGGGGAGTCTTAGAGCCCGAGGCCGGAACCGGGGTGTTCTTCGACCTGATGTGGCAGCCCGAGCCTGAGCAGGCGGCGCCGGTCAGCGCGCCGGGGATGTGAGCGGTGATGGAGGTCTACCCCAGTGCTGCCGTGCGTGCCATGCGCATCGAGTTTCCCGACTATTGGATCTATCGCACCGAAGCCCCCTGGTGTGCGGGCTATGTGGCCGTGGCCGGCGAACACGCCCTGAATAAAGGGTTGGCGCCGATGCTGGCCGACACCACCCCCAGTGGGTTAGAAGCCCGGCTACGCCGCCAGTATCCGCCCCCGCCGCTGCCCAAGCGCGATCGCACGAGGCGCTATTGGCGCCCGTGGCCGGGGCGTGGCCCGGCTAGGGAGTAGCCCAAGACCGCCCGGTCGGCCCACGAGGGTCCCCCGCGTGGGGCTCCTGTTGTGGGGGCGTGCGGTGACCGTGGGAGGGGGCCGCACACCCCCACCCGGGTCGACCGGGCACCCCCCGTTGTTCTGTGTTTGTTGCTCTGTGCCTGATCTGTGTGTTGCACACACCCCTGCCCGACCTGTGTGTTTCACCCGTGAGGAAAGACCCTGTTCATGACCACCACCCCCAACGAGCAGCCCCACCCATCCCCCGACGCCCAGTCCCCCGCATTCCCCGACGAGCGGCCCTGCGCATCCGCCGACGCCCAGTCCCGGCAGCATCCTGCGTTGGCGCGGCTGCATCGCTACAGCCCTCCGGAGGAGTTTCGGGTGGCTTATGAGGCCGGGATTGCCGTGGCGGCCATGGCCGCCCACACCGGCTGGAGCCTGCCCACCATCTACGCCCGCCTACGTGCTGCGGGCACCGCGATGGGGCCGGGGGCGCGCCCGCATGCCCTGCTCAACACTCTCGAGGTCATCCGCCTCTACCGCGATGAGGGCTGGTCGATGAACCGTCTGGCCGCCCATGTGGGGGTCAGCCTCGACACGATCAGCCGCCGCCTGCACGCCGCCGGCGTGGTCCGCACCCCCCACACCCCCAGCCCCACCCGCCTACACCCCGACGATGAGACCTTCGTGCTGTATCGTCGCGGGGCTCATCCCCGCGACATCGCCACCGCGCTGGGCCTCAACCCCCGCACCGTCCAAAGCCGCCTGACCAAAGCCCGCGCCCGCGGCTGGATCACCTAACCACAACACCCACCGCAGGCCCCCAGCCACGGCTACACTGCCGACCATGGGACACCAACCAACACCTCTGCGCGCTTTGCGACCTATGGGTTATTTGCCCGATTCTCAACAAGTGGTCAAAACAGCCATTCACCGCTGATAGCGCCGCAGGTCAACGAGGGTGCTCCCCGCGCACGCGGGGATGGTCCGCTGGCGGCGGCCATGGCCATGCGTCCGGTACTGTGCTCCCCGCGCACGCGGGGATGGTCCCGCTCGGTGGCTTCCTGGGCGGCGATGGCGGCCGCCTCGGCGGTGCTCCCCGCGCACGCGGGGATGGTCCCGACGAACTGGCCGGCGATGAGGGCCGCGGCATGTGCTCCCCGCGCACGCGGGGATGGTCCGCCTGCCGGTGGCGATGTATCGGCGCAGCGAACGTGCTCCCCGCGCACGCGGGGATGGTCCTCCAAAATGACTTTTTGGTAATCGAGTCTGCTAGTGCTCCCCGCGCACGCGGGGATGGTCCCCACGGCACCGACAGCAGAGCGAAGAGTCTCATGTGCTCCCCGCGCACGCGGGGATGGTCCCCGGCGTTCAATACTTCACCTCTGACGTGCCAGGTGCTCCCCGCGCACGCGGGGATGGTCCCGTCGCGCCGGTCCACGAACTCCTCGGCCACCAGGCCGGGCCGTGCTCCCCGCGCACGCGGGGATGGTCCCCTTCCGCAAAGTCACCGACCTGGCGCCGGTGTGTGCTCCCCGCGCACGCGGGGATGGTCCCCGATAGACCGTGACACCGTCATGGTCTACACCGTGCTCCCCGCGCACGCGGGGATGGTCCCGGCACCGCAGCGGTGCGGCGGTGGCGGCAATCGTGCTCCCCGCGCACGCGGGGATGGTCCCTTGGCGGTGCGTTTGATCTCTCTGAGCCAGTTGTGCTCCCCGCGCACGCGGGGATGGTCCCGTCTTCGACAGGTCGCGGACCCTGCGCAGGTAGTGCTCCCCGCGCACGCGGGGATGGTCCCCTCTTTCCAGAATCCCACCAAGCGGACAATACGTGCTCCCCGCGCACGCGGGGATGGTCCGTATGTCTCCGCCCCCTCACCGTTGAAGGTGCGGTGCTCCCCGCACAGGGGGTGGTTGTGCTTGGCGGGGTGGGAAAGTGCGTCGTCCGCTCGTGCCTC
>NZ_BAABDD010000012.1:0-155327 GCF_039539445.1 Salinactinospora qingdaonensis | reverse complement strand
CCCACCCGCCCACAGCCCGCTGCTCGATGAGTACCTCTCCGGGCTTGCCGCTGCCCTGACCGGCCTGCGGCCCCAAGAAGGCAACGTGGCGATGGTCTCCACCGTCACCACCACCCCCACCACCGGAACCCACCTGGACGCGGCCTACTGGAGCCTGCAACTCCGCGCCCCCGTAAAGCTCCAGGCGGCCATCCACCGCCTCGCCGGCGAGAACGACCGTGTCTTTGTTGAACTCTCCCCGCAGGCGGTGCTGGCGCCAGCGATCGAGGACACCCTGGCCCACCACCAGCTCCCCGGCACCGTCATCACCCCCGGAACCTCGGCCACCGGTGATGAGCACACCCGGCTGCTGGCCGGCCTAGCCGGGCTCTACACCCACGGCCACCCACCCACCTGGCCCACCAACCCCCACCACCGCCCCGCCGAGCTCCCCCTCCCCCACTGGCGCCACACCACCGAAACCACGCAGACACCGCTGGCCAGCACGCTCGCCAGCACCGACACCGAGCAGCGCCGTGCGCTGCTGGCCGAGACCCTGCGCACCATCGTCGCCGACCTCACCGGCCAGACCATCACCCCCGCCGAGCACGAGCATGACCTGACCAGCCTCGATTTGGCCTCCCGCGACCTACTCGTCCTACGCACCCACCTCCGCAGCCTCCACCCCGCCCTGGCCCACCTGGAAGCCGCCACCATCTACCACGCCGCCACCCTCACCGACCTCACCGAAACACTACTGGAGCTACTGCCCACTTCTGCCGCCAGCGAGCCCACCACCGCGTCTTCTGGCCACGACACCCCGCCCTCGGGCTGAGCCGGTCTCCTCGTCCCCTGTCCGTATCCGTCTTCGATGTTGGTGACTCTCCCATGGCCCGCGACGAGGTTTTCGCCGCTCGTTACGCGCCGCCGTTGCTCCATGTGGATACCGCCACCCCGGCCCGCATCTATGACTACCTGCTGGGCGGCAAAGACAACTTCGCCGTCGACCGCCAAGCCGCCGCCGCGCTGGAGCAGCGCGAACCCCACGCACGCCTCATCGCCACAGAGAACCGCCGCTTCCTGCAACGCGTGGTCACCTACCTGGTGGCCCAGGCCGGCATCGACCAGATCATCGACCTCGGCTCGGGCCTTCCCACCGTCGACAACGTCCACCAGATCGCCCACCGCCACAACCCGGACGTGCGGGTGGTCTATGTCGACCACGACCCCATCGTGTTGGCCCACGCCCGCGCGCTGCTGGCCGACAACCCCCGCACCACCGTCGTCGCCGCCCAGGCCAGCGACCCCGCCGCGGTGCTGTCCCATCCCCACACGTGCGCCCTGCTCGACCTCACCCGCCCGTGGGCGCTGCTGGGGCTGGCGCTGTTCCACTTCATCCCCACCGACCCCGCCGAGGTCATCGCCGGTTTCACCGCCCACATGCCCCCGGGCAGCCACCTGGCCCTCTCCCACGCCTGCCGTGAGGCCACCACCCCCGAGACCGCCGCCCAGGTCGAGGCGATCTACGCCGACACCACCACCCCGCTGAGGCTGCGCAGCCGCGCCGAGATCGCCGCCCTGTTCACCGGCTTCGACCTCCTCACCCCCGGCCTACAACCCATCACCTGCTGGCGCCCCCACCACCCACCCACCAACCCCGACCCCGTCTGGCTCCACGGCGGCCTCGGCGTCCTTGCCAGCCGGGGCTAACCAACCCAGCCCCCGTGCCCATCGTCTGCTGATGCTTTCCCGACCGGATCAGGACCACCCATGCCCACACACGCCCCCCCCCCCCCACCCCCACCGGCCACCGCACCGTATGCGCGCCGCCTCCACACCGTGCTCGACGACCTCGACCTGCCCCCAGGAACACCGCCACTGTCAACAGCCAGCAGCCCCGGCGTGTTGGCCACCTACTACCAGGCCGGCCTACTCATCTACGACCTCATCAACCTCACCGGCCTGGACTATCCCCACCTCCACACCCGCCTGGCCACCGCCGGCGTGCAACTACGCCCCGCCAGCCAAGCCGTCACCCTCCTCACCACCCGCGCCCAACGCCACGACACCCCCGTCTCGCTCCCCGCCACGAAAGCCCCCCAGTGAGCACACACCCACCCGGCGCGTTGACCACCCTCGAACACCGCCGGCCCCACCACGGCTTCAACCCCACCCACTTGCCCACCCTCGTCCCCAAGATGGCCGAGCCGCCCGCACTCATCCGGGCTAACAAGGCCACCCGATGGGAGAGGCCACAGCGGCCTCCGGCCACCATCCGCCCGAGCACACCCACCCCCGGTGCGACCGTCTGACACCACTCTTGTTTGTCCATGACCGCAGCGTTTGAAAGCCACCCATGACCTTTGCTTCTGCCCCGTCTGTGTCCCCGCCGGCCCGCTGGTGGCAGCGCCTGCTACCCGCGCCCGCCCCGCAACCAGACCCCGCGGCGCGGACGCGGACGATTTCGGGCTGGACCGCCTACAGCGCCTACGCCCTGATCTACCTGGCCGGGTTCGGATGGTCACTGGCCTCGACCATCGCCGCCAGCGGGGCCCGCACCATCACCGCCCCCCGCCCCCGGGGAGGTCATCGCCACCGCCCTACCCCGCTGGAGCATCCACGCCGCGCTGCTGTTCATACTGGTACCGCTGGTGCTGTGGACCCTCACCCGCTGGCTACACCTCCCACTGACCAGCCTCGGGATAACCCCACCCCGGCCCCGCGAACGGCGGTGGCGGTGGCGCCGCCAGGCCGCCGCGGTGTTCACCTGGGCACTGCTGGCCTATGTGGCAGCCATGCTGGCCCACAGCCTGCTGGCCTCCCTGACCACCCAAACAGGCGGGTTCGCCATGGACACCCGCGGCGAGGTGGTGCGGATGGTGGCCATGACCGCCCCCGTCCAAATCTCCACGGCAGTTGTTGAGGAAATCCTGGTGGTGGCCGTGCCGGTGGTGCTGCTGGGCGCGGCCCGCCGCCCCACCTGGGAAATCTATACCGTGGCCTGCCTAGCCAAAGTGAGCTACCACCTCTACTACGGGTGGGCCATCCTCCCCCTGGCCCTAGGTGCGGCGGTCCTGGTATGGCTCTACCGCCGCACCACCCGCCTCACCCCCCTCATCACCGCCCACCTGACCTACAACCTCGGCTACAGCGCCCTCCTGCTGGCCACCGCCACCCACCTACCCACCAAAGACAGGACGACCAATGGACGACGTCATCAAGGGAGAACCCATCGGCTGGGACGACGTCGAGCAACTGTTCGCCGAGTTCCGCCACACCGCGTTTCGCCTGGAAACCCGACAACACTACGACACCGCCAGCGAGCGTGAGCCCTTCCAGCAGTTCCTGGCCACCGGCCACATCGCACACTCACCCGTACTCGACCAGTGGCAAAACGAGATCCGAAACGGCATCACCCGGGGGCGCAGCTACACCCGGGTCCACATCGTCACCGAACCCCTCTCCGACTACGTGCGCTTCGAATGCGCCTGGGCCTACCGCCCCAACACCACCGCAGGCGAAAACATCCGCATCCTCGCCGTCGACCACGGCACCTGGCCAAAAGACCTGCCCCACCTGGACTACTGGCTCTTCGACTCCCAACGACTCCTACTCATGCACTACACCCACACCGGAGCGCTACACAGCACCGAACTGGTCAACGACCCGCACGCCCTCACAGCAGCCCGCACCTGGCGCGACCACGCCATACACCACGCCACCCCCTACACCACATTCGAGACCCGCTTCGACACCTCCATGCAGCCACGGCCCCAGCCTCCCGCCAGCCGACGATGACGGTGCAGCGGCCCCGGCTTGCAGCACCGCCTGGACTCAGAGCTGGAAGCCGCCACACCTGTCCACCTAACCAGCGACTACCCCTGGTGACCGTCATGTTGGCCGGGCGGGCAGTGGCGTTGCGGTCCTCAGCACCGAAGAGTGGCTGCCACATCGCGGTGTACCCGGCGAGGACGGCCTCGATGTCACGTTGCGATCCTCAGCCACCCCGAAGAGTGGCTGCCACGCTGGCTGGCCGCCGCAGCGCCCTCGCCGACGTCGTTGCGATCCTCAGCCACCCCGAAGAGTGGCTGCCACTCACCTACCCGGTGGCCACGCCGGAGCAAGACCGCGTTGCGATCCTCAGCCACCGCGGAGGGTGGCTGCCACCATCGTCTGATGGGCGTTGCGCAGCCGCGGCGACAGTTGCGATCCTCAGCCACCGCGGAGGGTGGCTGCCACGAGCTGGAGCGGACGCGCCGCACCGGACAGGGCAGGTTGCGATCCTCAGCCACCGCGGAGGGTGGCTGCCACATGCTGCCCTCACGCGGCTAGCCCGCTTCTGGGACGTTGCGATCCTCAGCCACCGCGGAGGGTGGCTGCCACTAGTCGGCCGCGTACCACCTCTGCCATGCGTCCTCGTTGCGATCCTCAGCCACCGCGGAGGGTGGCTGCCACCCCGGCGCCGAGTGGCCGGACGCCGTCCTGGAGCTGTTGCGATCCTCAGCCACCGCGGAGGGTGGCTGCCACCTACGGCGTCCGGTGGCAGTCCAGCCGACGCGCGCAAGTTGCGATCCTCAGCCACCGCGGAGGGTGGCTGCCACGCCACGACGGCGGCCGCAGGTGGCGCGAGTACCGGTTGCGATCCTCAGCCACCGCGGAGGGTGGCTGCCACATCGACCTCGCGCGGCCCCTTCCAGCTCGGCAGCGTTGCGATCCTCAGCCACCGCGGAGGGTGGCTGCCACGCTGGCTGAGCAGGAGTTATGCCTATAGGTCAAGTAGCTAGGAACGCCAGTCAGCAGCATTTCATTGCTCTTTGTCCGTTTTCTGCTTCGGAACCTCCTGGGGTGGTGGTGACCACTTGGGGTTCCTAAGCAATGCCTCTGATGGTGCGTTAGAGGATGAGTGCGTCGTTGTGTGGAGTGAGGCGGGCTTGGCCGAGGGTGCGCACGGTGGTGAATCCGTCGGGTGGGAGCCTGTAGACCCTGATGCTGTCGGCCTCTTCGTCGATGGTGCGCATGATGCGGTCGAGGAGTTTGAGGAGTCCGGGTTCGTCGCTGAGGATTTCGAACACGGATTTTTGTACACGCTGGCCGTAGCCTTCGCAGAGCTTGGCCACCGAGCGTAGGCGACGCCGTCCTTCGGGGGTGGTGGTGTTGACGTCGTAGGTGAGCAGTATGTGCATTAGCTTGGCGTCCAGGGAAGGTAGGCGGGAAGCTCATCGCGGACGTGGCGGGCGAGGATACGGGCTTGGACCATAGGCAGAAGGGCCGCGGGAACACTGCGTTTGAGTTGTTTGTGTTTCCAGTCCCGCTGTTTCCACCGCTGCCATTCGGTGAGGACGATGGTGCGTCCTTCCTCAGTAAGGTTGACTGCTCCTCCGGAATGCTTTTCGAAGTGTTCGGCGCGGACTTGGCGCCGGTTGAGGAGGGTGAGAGCAAGCCGGTCGGCCAAGATGGGGCGGAATTCTTCCATCAGATCCAGGGCAAGGGAGGGTCTGCCGGGGCGCATGCCGTGGAGGAATCCCAGGTGGGGATCGAGGCCGACCTGTTCGGCGGCTCCGTGGATGAGGCTTCGGGTGAGGCCGTAGAGGAAAGACAACAAGGCGTTGACCGGGTCGGTTGGGGGACGGCGGGTGCGTCCGTTCATGGTGCCGGTGTCGTTGTCGGGGCGGAGCAGGAGCGCGAAGGCTTCGTAGTAGATGCGTGCGGTGTTGCCTTCGATACCCATGAGTTCGTTGACGCTGCTGGCTGCTTCGGCGTTGGTGAGGTACTCCTCGCAGGTGGTGATGGTGTCGCGGATGCGCTGTTGGCGGCTGGGGTCGGTGGCGTCGCGGGCACCGCGTAGCAGGACCTGACGGGAGTTTTGGATCTTTCCTGCGATGAAGCTGCGGGCGATGGGTAGACGCTGTTCGTCGATGTCGTAGATGCGGTGTTGGGCGTGGCGTAGGAGTATGTTGCCGCGCGTAGGGCCTTCGGTGCGGGATTTGAAGCGTCCGCCGCGGCTCATCCACGTGATTCCGCGCCCATCTTCGGCGCAGCGGGCCAGCAGCTCGGAACTGATAGTGACGTGACCGTATACGACGATGCTGTCGAGGCGGCGCAAGGGCAGGGTACGACGTTGCTCGTCCTCGGGGGTGCGGATGCGCACGCTGTCGTGGTCGAGGTAGAGCCCGGCGCCTTGGGTTTGGACGTAGAGGGTGTTGAGGAGTTCGGTCATGGCAGGTTCGCTTCTGGGGCTGGGCGGAACAGCCGGCTGGTGGCCTGGGTGTAGGCGCGTTGACCAGCCAGGAGTTTGGGCATGCACTGGGCGTTCATCGAGCAGCCTCGACAGCGTTGGTCGGCGGCTGGCGGCGGCAAGTGGAGGCCGCTGGTGAGAGCGCGTACAGCATCGGCGAGGTCGAGGACGCGCTGGCGCAATTCGTCGTCGATGGTCACGCTGTGGCGGCGCCGGTCGGCTCCGGAGTAGATGACACCGGTGGGAACCTGATGGTCGAACATGTCTTCCAGGCACATGGCCTGGCCGGCGACCTGGACGTCGGCTGGCCCGCCGGCGATGTAGGCGCCGGATTTGTGTTCCACGGGGACGGGGCGACCGTTGGGGTGGACTTCGACGACATCACCGACGCCGTGCAACCCGAGCCGGTCGGAGAAGAGCGGGAGGGCGCGCAGGGTACGGATTTGGCCGCGGGTCTCAGAGCCGGGTTCGTGGACACGCTGGTGCATGAGGGTGCCGCGAGTGGTGGCGGCGTCGTCGGTGTAGCCGTCTTCGAGGAGGATGAGGCCGGCTTGACGGCCGCAGTAGGCGTAGTGTTCCAAGGCGGACAGGGTTACGGGCAGCGGGCCTCCGTCTCTGGAGGCCCGCTGGTCAAAAGAATCGTTCATCCGAGAATGCGGGTGAGGGTCACGCCCTGGGGCAGGGCGGTGTCGACGTTGATGGTGTAGTCGGTGAAGGCCCGCGGGGGCTGCTCGGTGTTCGGGGTGGCTTTGATGTGGTCGAAGAGGCTGCCTGCGGGGGCCTTGCCTAGGGCGTCGTCGTGGGTGAAGACGTAGAGGCCGCGCAGGGTCATCTCGCCGCGGGTTGCGGCACGGTCGTGTTCGAACATCAGAGTCAGGGCACGCCAGAAGGTCTCCAGGTCGCTGTGGGAGACGCCGGTGCGTTGGGCTAGGGGGGCGCTGAAGTGCCCGTGCCCCAGGTAGAGGCCGTAAGGCAGAGTGTGCTTGGTGCCCATTTCGGTGGACTCGCCTTTGTCGATGTCTTGTTGGCGGGTCTGGGTGATGCGGGTGATGCCGTTTTCCACGGGCAGTACGGGATCGACGGTGCGCGAGAAGGTGAGTTGGACGGGTCCTTGGACGCGACCGCAGGTGTGACGGTCCTTGCCTTTGCCGGCACCGGTGGTCATGACGGCGCCGAACATGCGCACGTCGAAGAAGGTCTGGCACATCCAGTCTTGGGCTTTGAGCTCGGCGCCGTCTTGGCCGGGTTTGAGGCCCAAGGTGGTGTAGGCGCGTTCGTGCTGGGCGTTGAGGGCGGTGCCGGCTTCGACGTAGATGTCGTAGCCGGGGGCCTTATTGCTCAGCAGGGGGATGAGGTTACGGATCTTGCGTTTGAGGGCGACGTCGGTGACGATGCCTTGGCCGGTTTCGGGATCGATACGGGGCATGCCACCGGCGTCGGGGTCGCCGTTGGGGTTGCCGTCGCGCACGTCGAAGAGGAAAGCGAAGTCGTGCTTGCGGGTGGGGTCGAGGTGAGCGGCGAGGTCGGTGGCTGGGGTGGTCATCGGGTCGGTCCCTCCGAGGGGTCGTCATCGTCGTTGCCGTTGTTCGGCGGATCGTCGTTGGTGCCGCCTTCGTTCTTGGCGGCTTTGCGTGCGCGGCTGTTGCGGATGTCCTCGGCGCGCTGGTGATAGAAGCCGGCGATGAAGCGTCCCTGCTCCGGGGTGGCCATGGCGGCCGGCAGGGGGGTCGGGCCGACTTGGTCGAGGACCTCGGCGAGGCGCTCTTCCAACGCCTTGGCCGCACCGGTTTTGCGGTCGCGCTGGAGTTTGCGCAGGTGTTTTTTTGATTTGTCGATCAACGCGGGATAGACCGAGCGAGGTCGAGTCATAGCCACGCGGAAGAAACGGTCCTCGATGCCGGCGTTGACGTCGCCGAGAGCTTCGCGTTGGATCGATGCGCACACGGCGAAGGCCCGTCCCCACAGGTAGGCGGGGTGAATGGAGTCGGGGTCGAGTTCAGGCATGACGGATTCCTCACCAGGGCGGAGGGAGCGTGTAAGCAAAAGCCGGATCAGCGCCATCCGGGCCGGATCGACGTGGTGTTCGGCGCTGATGCGCTGCAGCAGCCGGGAAAGATACTGCTGCGGAGGGCTGGTTGCGGCCAGGGCGGCCTGGAGCAGCCGAGGTTTGGCGTGTCGGGGCTCGGTTTTGGAGATGTAGCGCTTGGTTTCCCCGTCGTAGCGGCTCAAGGCGAGGGCCAGTCTCCACAGCGCGATCGTGCGGCGCTGGCCTGAGGTTCCGGCCCACGGGTCGAAGACCTCGTGGTCGTCGCACCAGCTCACGAGATGGTGACGTAGCTGAGGCAGTGTGGTTTCGAGCCAGTCGCGCACCACGAGGCGGCTGCGGTTGGCGCTGACCGTGAGTGCGTAGAAGTCGGCGTCGACATCGCTGTGGCGGTTCGGCCGTTTGGAGGGCTCTTCCACGGAGCGGCGGAGATTCTTCACGGCTTGAGGGCTGGCCTGCACGACTACGTCCCACACGTCGGCGTCCTCGGCAGGCTCGCGGCTCCACCACGTCATGACGCTGTCGGCAGCACGTTCGCGGTGGCGTTCGTCGCTGAGCAAGGCGGTGAGGGCGTTGGTGGCCTGCCCGGCGCACTGGCCACAGATGGGGGTGTTGTCGAGTTGGATCTCGCCGCCGCGGCCCTGGGCTGGTTTGTTGATGCTGACGATCTGCACCTCGTTGCCGCGCCCTTCGGCTACGGGAATGAGGGAAGAGGGCACGGCCTCGGGCATCGTTTGAACCAGCAGTGCCTCCTGCCCGCACACCAGGCACAAGGCGGTGCGGGCGTCGGGGCTTTTGCGGCGGGTGACCACCTCGACCCAGTAGGCGGCAGCGGCCGGGGCCTCGTGCACCCACTGATCATCGACCTGCAACGCGACGAGGTCAGAAGCCTGGATCTGGTCATTGTCCAGCTCTCGGTGGCGCTCGTGGTCGAAGAACGACACGACGGCTTGGGCCATCGGTTCTTCCGGGTGGGCATCGCGCCAGTCGCGTAGTAGGGCGCGGTACGCGGCGTGGCGCTGGCCCGCTGCCGCGGAGCTTTTGTCGGTGTCCTCTTTTGCCGTGCCCAGCACGTATTCGGCGGTATCGACCACTAATGCGGGGGCGATTCCGCTGGTGCGCATCACGAAGGGGGTTGCGCGTAGCTGCCCCCGCGGATTCTCGGCGCCGGCGAGGTCGTGGATCGGTACACGAGGCGTGGCGACGTGTCCCTGGGAGGTCAGGCTGATCATCCAACGCACCGAGCGCCTGCGGTGGTAGGGGGGAGGAAGGTCCTGGCTGTTGCGGCGGGCGTGCTCAGCCAGAGCGTTCAGCAGCATCAGCGGCTCCCCATCGCGACCAGCTCCACATCTCCCACCAGTCCTTGTTCGGGGATGGTCATGGCGCCGTTGTCCAAGTGCGCTTTGAACCAGCGGTAGGTTTCGCTGCCGTCGTCGTGGTAGTCGATGCTGTGCAGCATCAGCCCCAACTCGGCGGTGTCAGAGATTCTGGTTTGGTCGGTGGCGGGGCCGAAGTCGGCGGAGAACTCGCGTGTGCCGAGAAACGGCTGTGAGAAGCACGCGCCGCGATCCACCCGGCGGCGCAACTGGTCGCGGTAGCGCGCCTCGTTGCCGTGGGCGTGGGGACGTAGTCGCACCTGAGCATGGATCCGGTAGGCCACGTCACGCAGGCAGACGCTGCTGCGCTGGTCACGGTCGTTCTCGATGTCGTAGCGCTCGGTTGGGTCGTGTTGGGCTTTCTTCACCCACTGCGGCGTCACCATGCGGGTGCCTTCGTTGCGGCGGATGGAGAACCAGGAGATCGGGCGCAGCACCTCGATGCGGGTGATGCGGTAGTCGAACTCGGGTTTCCAGTAGATGGACTCCAAGATCCCCTTGGCCGCGGTGGGCGTCATCACCGGATAGCTGACCCGCTCGGTCTTCAGCTCCGGTCGGGTGAAACACGCGAACGGTCCCGAGACCTCCACCAGCAGCGGCGGATGGGCAAAGCCCCCTGATTGGTCAGTCACGCCACAAGATCCTCTTCCGTATAGGCGTTGTCAGATTCGAGTCCGCGCTGCTCGTCATAGGGGCCGCGCCACAGCACCAGATCCCCCAGGAGCCACGTGGCGTCGCCCTCGGTGATGGCCTTCGTCGCTTCGTGCTTGGGGATGCCGGCCATGAACGGTTGCAACTGACGCAACAGCATGCGCTGGCGGCTCGGAGTCGCGTACTGCAACTCCGCAATCAGCCTTTCGGCCTCTTCGCGGCGATCGGAGTTGGTGTCAGGCACCACCACCGACAGCGAGCTCTCCTCGATCATCCGAAACCCCGCAGCCACACGCGGGAAATCGCGATCTTTGCGCCAGCGCTGGATCATCGCCCCGTTGGGGCGCACCGGTCCGCCTTCGGTGGAGCCGATCGGCTGTTCAAGGTTTTGTTTGGTGAAACGCTGCCGGTAGTAGGTGTGCAGAAGCTGAGGCTGTTCGGGATCGCCTTGTCCGTCGCCGAAGACGGCTTCGGTTGCCGCAAGGCCTGCCTTGTAGGACTCGTCGCGAGGATGGCCGCCCTTCTCGGGGTCGAAAACCACGACCAGCCCTCGCTCCAGCCGGCCGTCGCGGTTGCAGCGGCCCGCGGCCTGTTGAACCGAGTCAGCGCACGTCCACGCCCGCCACACCACCGGGAAGTCGAGGTCCACCCCCGCCTCGACCAACTGGGTCGAGACCACAACCACGGGCTCGCCCCGTCCCAGGCTTTCCTTGACATCGCTGAGGACGCGGCGGCGATGCTCGGCGGTCATCCGCGTCGACAAATGCACGCACTCCTGAGCCCCGGCCTGCTTCAGCCGGCGATGGAGCACAGCCGCATCCTTGGTGGTGTTGACCACCACCAACGCTTGAGGCTCAGCACTTACCTCGGCAGCGATCTCCTCCCAGGTGGGACGCGGATCCAGCCGCCAGACGTAGCGCACGCGCCGTGCCCGCTGCGCCAACCCAGCCTCAGCGGGCACGATGTCACGCACCGCAAGATCCTGGAACGGCCCCAGCGACCAGTAACTGGGCTGCGTCGCCGACGACAGCACGACTGTGGTCCCGAAATGCTCGGTCAACGTGCGCAGCACCGACAGGATCGGTAACAGCAACCGATCCGGCAGCGCCTGCACCTCGTCCAACACCAGCACCGCCCCGGCGAGCCGGTGCAGCTTACGCATCGCCGAAGGACGCCGCGCGAATATCGACTCGAACAACCGCACCATCGTGGTCACCACGAACGGCGCATCCCAGTTCTCCGCAGCCAGCCGCTGCCACCACGCGAACCGCCCGCCGTTCTCGCTGTCCTCGGCCTCCAACCGAATCCCGCTGTGATGCTCCAGGACCGACGGGGTCTCGTCGTCCTCGCCGTCGAGGAGGCCCCGCAGCACCCCGGCGTTTTGCTCGGTGATCGACAGGAACGGCACCGCCATCACCACCCGCCGCAACCCGTGCCGCGCCGCATGGTGTAAGCCGAAACCTGCCATGGCCAGCGTCTTGCCCGCACCGGTGGGCGCCGGAAGCCGAAACATCCCCGGAGGCAACGCCGAGGCGGCCAGCGCATAGTCATAAACCTCACTACGCAACCCATCCAATGGCGATGACCGCTGCGCCACGAGTTTGGCCCGCTCTTCGTCGAAGCGCTCTACCAGATCAGCCGGCCCCAGCTGAGAGGTCGTCCGGGCGCCGGAGAAGTGCCGCTCGGTGTCGAGAAAGTCAGCGTCCACGACCGCGCTGAACAAGAGCCGCATGAACACGTCACAGCTCTGCCAGTCCTTAGGCGAGAGCCACCCCGGAAGCTGGGGGCGCTCTGCGGGACGTATCTCCGGCACAACAGCTGCGACCCGCTCCAACGTGGCCCGAAACTCCGCCAGCCGCTCCGTCGTCGCCTTCTCCAGCAACTCCCGCAGCGCCTCCCGGTCGGGCAGCCCACCGTGGTGACCCAACACCACCGAGGCCCACACCCCCACCTGCTGGGACGCCCACCACGTCCCCTCGTCCTTATGCGGCACGCCAACCGGGCGGTCCGATCCACTGACCTGCCGCAGCGCCTCTTGCCACGACGGTTTTCCCTTCCCCAGGTCATGAGTTAGCCCAAGAAAGCGCGCCACCTCTCCGCCACCGAAGGGCACAGCGAACTCCGCAGCCAGATCCCCTGTTCCCCGCAGATGGTCTGATAACAAATGCCAATTTCGCCCGGAATCGTCCGGACTATGGGCGAACAGCCCACACTCCACCGAGGCCCCCTTCGCATTACTCAAGCAGGTCCGAAGCTAGGACGGACCTACGACAAACCACCGGCAAACAACGAAGAACGACCACCTACGGCCAACTCCCAGAAAAAGCAACGAACGTGGGGGCGAACCGCTATAGTCCGCCCCCACACACACGCAGGCCGCCAAGCAAAGGCGCGCACAGATTCCGATCCCCGTCGGCTGCCAAGCAGTCGACGCCACACACGCCGAACCTCTAATTCCTGTGAGCGCCATTGCCAAAGGCTCGGCTCCTGTAGCGTACATCCTGAGCCACTCTCGCGCCCGAAGTTCTTACAGAAGGGAGAGCCATGGCATTGAGCGAGCGTGCTCTGCGGCGTCGGCAGCGCCAGCAGTGCCGGCGACGCCTTCTCATGGCCGTTTCCGGTCTGGTGTTAGCAGGGACAGCTGCAGCCCTTGCAACTCGCCACCAAATCCGAGCACATCCTCACACCGAGAGGGCCAAACACCCCTAGAATCCACAAAAAGGACAAATATACAACAAGCGCGCAGATGGCAAAATAATCTCGATAGAGCGCGCTCACCACACTCGGCTCCGTCGATAGCGAATCGACGGAGCCGACGCAATAGCCGTCAACTATCCCGGAAAGCAGTCACCACCGCCTTCAAACGGTTCTCCAGATCCTCCACGGCGTTACGATCCTCAGCCGCCCCGAAGGGTGGCTGCCACTACTACGGCAGGGGAACGCTCCCCGGTGGCCTGGCTGTTGCGATCCTCAGCCACCCCGGAGGGTGGCTGCCACCGCCCTGACCTGCGGCTTTGCGGTATTCGGTTCTCGTTGCGATCCTCAGCCACCCCGGAGGGTGGCTGCCACCGGTGGACAGCTGCGCCAATGCGGCCGCCTTCGCCGTTGCGATCCTCAGCCACCCCGGAGGGTGGCTGCCACCGCGCCAGTCCCCCACGCCGCACGAGCACTCCCAATCGTTGCGATCCTCAGCCACCCCGGAGGGTGGCTGCCACCGTCGCCGGATGCCGGTCGTAGTCCTCCGGGTAGTCGTTGCGATCCTCAGCCACCCCGGAGGGTGGCTGCCACTCGGCGTGGGTGATCTGCTCCTGGGCCTGAGCGGTGTTGCGATCCTCAGCCACCCCGGAGGGTGGCTGCCACGCGTGGAGCGAGCAGCGGCTGCTCGCCTTCGACCTCGTTGCGATCCTCAGCCACCCCGGAGGGTGGCTGCCACGCGGCGTTTGATCTCGTGAGAGAGGCGCCGCCGACGTTGCGATCCTCAGCCACCCCGGAGGGTGGCTGCCACGCGGCGTTTGATCTCGTGAGAGAGGCGCCGCCGACGTTGCGATCCTCAGCCACCCCGGAGGGTGGCTGCCACTGCTATATCGGTCGGCACGCTCCGCCCCCGGCCGCGTTGCGATCCTCAGCCACCCCGGAGGGTGGCTGCCACGTACCGTGTGTGGGGGTGCTGCTGCTAGTCGAGGGTTGCGATCCTCAGCCACCCCGGAGGGTGGCTGCCACGTGCAGCCCCTCACCCCCCAGCATTTTTATGTGCGGTTGCGATCCTCAGCCACCCCGGAGGGTGGCTGCCACCTCCCCCGGCTGGACCGGGCCGCCGCACCACACACAGTTGCGATCCTCAGCCACCCCGGAGGGTGGCTGCCACCAGGCCACGGCGGTGACGCGATGAGCGCCCCCGACGTTGCGATCCTCAGCCACCCCGGAGGGTGGCTGCCACCGCCGGGCCGGTCGAGATCGACCACACGGAGCCGCTTGTTGCGATCCTCAGCCACCCCGGAGGGTGGCTGCCACAGCAGCGTCGCCCGATCGCTGGCGTCCTGCTCGGTCACGTTGCGATCCTCAGCCACCCCGGAGGGTGGCTGCCACCCCCTCGGATACGAGCTGGTGTGGGCCACCACGTGGGTTGCGATCCTCAGCCACCCCGGAGGGTGGCTGCCACGAGGCCATGTCGCTGCGCACCGGCGTGTGCCGCGACGTTGCGATCCTCAGCCACCCCGGAGGGTGGCTGCCACGCCACGGTGCAGCCCCAGTTCGACACCACTGGCCATGGTTGCGATCCTCAGCCACCCCGGAGGGTGGCTGCCACGCGGACAGTGCTCCACCACGGTGTCGGTCAGTTCATGTTGCGATCCTCAGCCACCCCGGAGGGTGGCTGCCACGGTGGACAGAGTCAGCTCGGTGCCGCTGGCAATGGCGTTGCGATCCTCAGCCACCCCGGAGGGTGGCTGCCACCTGAGGCAGGGCAGCGTCATCACCGCGCCCCGCAAGTTGCGATCCTCAGCCACCCCGGAGGGTGGCTGCCACGAGCGTCGCGGGGCTCTCGCCCTGCGCGGGACCGTAGTTGCGATCCTCAGCCACCCCGGAGGGTGGCTGCCACTCGGGGGTCCGGCCAGTCTTCGTGCGGGCGGGCATCAGTTGCGATCCTCAGCCACCCCGGAGGGTGGCTGCCACGGCGGTAGTCCACCAGCGGCAGCCACTCGGCAGCGGCGTTGCGATCCTCAGCCACCCCGGAGGGTGGCTGCCACGCTGACTGAGCAGGGAAAATACCTAGCCCCACGGGGCGAAGCGACCCAAGTCAGCAGCATTTTAGTCCTCAATGTCCGTTTTGAGCTTCGGAACCTCCCGGGGATGCGATGAGCACTCCAGGTTCCGAAGCATCATCTACGCGAGGGAAGCGACTTCTTTACAACGCTAGCCCATGGAAAGCGTTGAAGCGCGTGTGCTCGACGTGTGCTCGGGGGCTGTGGGTGGGCGCGGCAGGGGATGACAGCGGACGGGAGATCTGCTGACGGGCGAGGGGACAAGGCAGGGGAGAACAGCAGGGGTTGCGGAAAGTCGGCAGGTCATAGGATCGACTTTTAATCCGCGGGTTCAGGGTTCGATCCCCTGGTGGCCCACTGTGAAACCCCAGGTCACAGCCGGTGTGGTGCGGCTGGTGGCCTGGGGTTTCTTGTTGTGTGTGCTCGATGTGTGCTCGTGTGTTTGTGAACAGTCGCCTGTGCAGGTCAGCGCGCTGTTTGTGGCATCTGGGGGTATGAGGGCTGGACGGTGGTTCCAGGCGACATGCCTGGAAGGGTGGTTGGGCGACGTGAAAGCCTTCTGGTTGCCGTGTGGATCGCCGGAGCCGCGCAGATGCTCAGGGGCCCTCGCGTGCCTGGGTAAAAGGACGGGCCCGTCCGGTGGGTGAGCGAACCGACTGATCCGCGGGGCGGTACTCCAGGGTCGGATCAGCAGCCCGCGATGAAACCGAATGGCGTGGACACCGGTCTCAGCGCGGCCAACGATGACGTCGGATACGTGGACGCCGGCGTCAGTAGCGCAGTTGGCGCAGGTAGGAGTAGCCGACCTCGGAAGTCTGGGGGACGCTCACGTCAGGCGTGTCGTTCTCGACGATGTACTCCTGCACCGCGTGGGCGCGGAAGATCCGGGCGAAGTCGATGTGGCCGGTGCCCAGGTCGGCCATGTCACCGTCGTGGGCGTGACGGTCCTTGACGTGGTATTGCAGCACCCGCTGCGGCGCGCGCCGCATCACGTCGATGGTGAAGCCCTCGGGGTCGCTCGCCCCGTCGCCGCTCTCGATTCCGCCGCGCACCGCCCAGTAAATGTCGATCTCGAAGTGCACGAGCTTGGGGTCCAGTTCAGACGTCAACACCTGCCAGGGTGTGACGCCACCGCCGAGGTCGATGGTGAACTCGTGCGCGTGGTTGTGGTAGCCGTAGCGCAGCCCCGCCGAGCGGGCCGCCTCGGCCTCGTGGTTCATTCGTTCGGCCCACCGCTGCCAGTCGCTCTTGTCGGAGGAGTTCAGGTACGGCACCACCATGTACGACTGGCCCAGCGTGAGCGCGTTGTCAATTTTGGTGTGCAGCGCCTGATCGGAATCGCTGATGCCGTCGTGGCTGGACGTCGCCGAGATGCCGATGCTGTCGTAGAAGTCACGCAATTCCTGGGCGGTGCGGCCGAAATAGCCGAGCGCCTGCTCCACCTTGGGGTAGCCGAGATCGGCGAGCATCCGCAGCGTGGCGTCGAAGCCGGGATCGCCGTACAGCGCGGAGCGCACCGTCCACAACTGCATGCTGATCAGCCCCGGCGGCACCCGGCGCCGTCCAATGCTCCTTGTCTTGGCGTGCGCGGCGGGCGCGGTGCCACCCGCGACGAGCAAGCTGGCGCCGAGGGCGCCACCCAGCGCGGTGCGTAGCGCGCCGCGCCGGGAGAGCCCCCGCTCGCTGAGGGAACGGCGGACCGCCCCCTCACCGTCGAATCCATAACACATGGCTTCCTCCCCTTCCTCCAGCTCCTAAATACGTGAGGACCGCTCGTAGATTTGGGCTATTGAGTACTGAAGGCAGCGTCGAACGCGGCCTCGGGCGGGTCGAACAACCGCTCGCGTACGTAGCGCAGTGACTCGGGGGCGCCTCGCAGGCGGTCCATGCCCGCGTCCTCCCACTCGATCGAGATCGGGCCGTCATAGCCGATGGCGTTGAGCACCCGGAAACACGCCTCCCACGGCACGTCGCCGCGTCCGGTTGAGACGAAGTCCCAGCCACGCCGGGGGTCACCCCACGGCAGGTGGGAGCCGAGCCTGCCGTTGCGGCCGTTGCCGGTGTTGCGTTTGGTGTCCTTGCAGTCGACGTGGTAGATCCGGTCGGCGAAGTCGACCAGGAACCCGGCCGGGTCAATGTCTTGCCACACCATGTGACTGGGGTCCCAGTTCAGCCCGAACGACTCCCTGCGCCCGATCGCGTCCAGGGCGCGCACCGTGGACCAGTAGTCGTAGGCGATCTCCGAGGGATGCACCTCCAGGGCGAACCGCACCCCCTCCTCGTCGAAGACGTCCATGATCGGGTTCCAACGGTCGGCGAAGTCCTGGTACCCGGCCTCGACCAGCTCGGCGGGCACCGGTGGGAACATCGCCACGTACTTCCAGATCGCCGAGCCGGTGAAGCCGACGACGGTGTCCACGCCGAGTTTCGCGGCGGCGCGAGCGGTGTGCTTGATCTCCTCGGCGGCCCGCCGGCGCACGCCCTCCGGATCGCCGTCGCCCCAGATGCGCTCGGGCAGGATCGCCTTGTGCCGCGCGTCGATCGGGTCGTCGCAGACCGCCTGCCCCTTGAGGTGATTGGATATCGCCCAGACGCCGAGCCCGTAGGTGTCCAGGATGTCCAAACGGGACTGTAGATACGACTCGTCCTCGACCGCGCGCCAGACGTCCAGGTGATCGCCCCAGCAGGCGATCTCCAGTCCGTCGTAGCCCCACTCGGAGGCCAGCCGCGCGACCTCCTCGAACGGCAGGTCCGCCCACTGCCCGGTGAACAGCGTCACTGGTCGCCCCATCACGCCACCTCACTTGTCGTATGTGCGTTGCCTGTGCTGTCTGTGCTTTCCGTGTCGCCGACCGGCACCCACCGGCTGTCCGCCGCCGCACTGGCTTGCACCGCGGCGATCACCCGCTGTACCCGCAGCCCCTCGGCGAACGTGGGCTCCGCAGCGGTACCGTCGGCGATGGCGGTGAGCAGGTCGACTGCCTGGTGGGAGAAGCCGTGCTCGTAGCCGAGCAGGTGACCGGGCGGCCACCACGCGCCCAGATACGGATGCGTCGGCTCGGTGGCGAGTATCCGGGTGAAGCCCTGCGTCTCGGTCGATGTCGAGGAATCGAAGAACCACAGCGTGTTCATGTCCTCGAAGTCGAAGGCCAGGCTGCCTTCGGTGCCGTTCAGTTCGATACGGATGGCGTTCTTGCGGCCGGTGGCGTAGCGAGTGGCCTCGAAGGTGGCCATCGCGCCGCCGCTGAACCTGCCGAGGAACACCGCGGCGTCGTCCACGGTGACCCGCCCGGTTCCCTCGCCCTCCGGCAGCGGGCGTTCGTCGACGAACGTGTCCATCGTGGCGCTGACCCCGGTGATGTACTCGTCGGTGAGGAACTGGGTCAGGTCGATCACGTGCGCGCCGATGTCGCCCAGCGCGCCGGAACCCGCCCGCTGCGCGTCCAGCCGCCAGGAGTACGGCGCCCCCGGGTCGGTGAGCCAGTCTTGTAGGTATTGGGCCCTGACGTGGCGCAGCCGGCCGATCCGGCCGCTCCGCACCAGTCGCCGCGCCAGCGCGAGCGCGGGCACCCGGCGGTAGGTGAAGCCGACCATCGTCTGAACGCCGTCGGCCCGCGCCCGCTCGGCGGCCTCGGCCATGCGCTCGGCTTCGGCGACCGAGTTGGCGAGCGGCTTTTCGCACAACACGTGCTTGCCCGCCGCGAGCGCGGCGATGGCGATCTCGGCGTGGGTGTCGCCTGGCGTGCAGATGTCGACGAGATCGACGTCGTCCCTGGCGATCAGTGCGTGCCAGTCGGTTTCCACGTGCTGCCAGTCGAACCGTCGGGCCGTGTCCTCGGCCTTGGCGCGGTCGCGCCCGCTGAGCGCGACCAACCGCGGTTCGAGTTTGGGATCGAAGAAGCTCTTGGCGTTGCGCCATCCCTGGGAATGCGCCATTCCCATGAAGGCGTAGCCGATCATGCCGATCCCGAGCTGGGCGCTGTCCGCGTGTGTCATCAGCCCTCCCTGGGCGATTGGTCTGGGGTGGGCCTCAGGACTCGAACGCCAGTGGGAGGTACTCCTCGACGTTGTCTTCGGTGACCACAGGGGCGTTCAGCACGATTCGGCGCGGCACCTCGACCTGCACCAGGTCGGACATGCCTTTCTCCTGGGCGAGCAGTCGGGCGAGCCGGATGCCGTCGGCGGCCTGTGTCGGCGGGTAGAGCACGGTGGCCTCCATCTCGCCCTCCTGAATCCAGCGCATCGCGTTGGCCGAGCCGGCGCCGCCGATGAAGAAGAACTCGTCGCGGTTGGCGTTGTCGAAAGCGGCCTTGACACCGACGCCCTGGTCGTCGTCGTGGTTCCAGACGATGTCGATCTCGGGAACGGCTTGCAGCAGGTTGGAGGCGGCCTGCTCGCCGGATTCCACGGTGAACTCCCCGGCGACCCGGTGGTCGACGTCCTGGTCGCACTCGGACAGCGCGTCGGAGAAACCGTCGGAGCGGTCCTGGGTCAGTGGCAGCGAGTCGATTCCCGCGATCTCGGTGATCACCGCGTCGCCGCCGAGGTCGTTTTCCTCGACGAGATCGCAGGCGTAGGTGCCGGCGGAGACGCCCATGCCGTAGTTGTCCCCGAGGATGGTGGTGCGCGCGGCGAACTCGCTTGAGAATTCGCGATCGACGTTGACGACGGGGATGCCCGCCTCCATCGCCTGCGTGGCGACCTTGGTCAGCGCGGCGCCGTCGGTGGGCAGCAGCACGATCGCGTCGACGTCATCGTTGATGAATGTCTCGATGTGGCTGATCTGCATGCTCGGGTCGTTGGTGCCCTCTGCGACGCGCAGATCGATGTCTTCGTAATTCTCGGCCTCCGCGACGGCGGCGGAGTTGATCGCGGCGAGCCAACCGTGGTCGGCCTCGGGGCCGGAGAAGCCGATCACTACTTCCTGGCCCGGGTCGTCGTTCGAGCTGACCGGCTGTGTCCCACCGGTGTCCTCCTCGGTGGCTGGTTCGTTACCGGTGCAGGCTGTGGCGAGTAGGGTCACCGCGGCGACGGCACCGGTCGCGCGCAGGAGTCCACTGCGTTGCGGCATGGTTCTCTCCTCGGGGTGGGATCTGGCGGGGGAACAGGCGCCCTACAGCGGGCGGGGGCATGGTGAGCTCGTGCCTGAGCTAAGGCGGCGAGCCGTTGCGGGATGCGACGCGCTGCTGCAACAGCACGGCGACGACGATGATCACGCCCTTGGCGACGGCCTGGGTGGAGGTGTCGAGGTTGTTGAGCGTGAAGACGTTGGTGAGCGTGGTGAAGATCAGCACGCCGAAGACGGTGCCGACGATGGTGCCGCGACCGCCGGAGAGCAGCGTCCCGCCGATGACGACCGCGGCGATGGCGTCGAGTTCGTAGAGCATGCCGTGGGTGGAGGTCCCGGCCGTCGTCCGCGCGAGCAGCATCACCGCGGCGAGTCCGCACGCGAGACCAAGCAGCACGTACAGCGACGTGGTGTGCCGCTTGACGTTGATGCCCGCCAGCCGCGCGGCTTCCTGATTGCCGCCGACCGCGAGCGTCCTGCGGCCGAACGTGGTGCGGTTGAGCAGGACCCAGCCCGCGACGGCGACCACGACGAAGATCAGCACAAGGACCGGGATGCCGAGGATTCTGCCGCCGACGGCCTCGACGAACTCGCTGACGGTGACGACCTGGGTGCGCTTCTGCGCGATGATCTCGGCGAGGCCGCGCGCCCCGGCGAGCATCGCAAGCGTCACGATGAACGGCGCCATCCTGCCGTAGGCCACGAGCAGTCCGTTGACGAGTCCACAACCGGCACCGACCAGCAGCGCTGTGCTGACCATGACGATCCAGTGGGTGTTCTCGGCCATGGTTTGGGTGGCGATGGTGGAGGCCCACACCGAGGACAGCGCCACGATCGCGCCGACGGACAGGTCGATGCCGCCACCGGTGATCACGAACGTCATCCCGATGCTGACCACACCGATCACCGACGCCAGCCGCAGGATCGTCATCGTGTTGTCGAAAGTGACGAACCGGTCGCCTGCTGTGATGAGACCGACGAGGCACAGCAGCGCCAAGGCGATCACCAAACCGAGATTGCGCCCGAGCGGGCCGGAGAACCGGGCGGTAACGCCGCCCAACGGCCCACGGCCGTGCGCGTCGTCGCCCTCGGTGCGGGTCCGCTCCTCAGACGCGGGGGTTTGGGCACTCATGCCGCCGCTCCTTCCATCACCATGTCGAGCACCCGGTGCTCGTCGATCTCCTCGGCGGGACTGTCGTGCACGAGGGCGCCGTCGGAGATCACAAGGACCCGGTCGGACAGCCCGATCACCTCCTCGATTTCGCTGGAGACCACGACGACCGCGATGCCGCTGGCCGCAAGGTCCCTGATCAGCGCGTAGATTTCCGAGCGCGCGCCGACGTCGACGCCGCGCGTCGGTTCGTCCAGCAGCAGCACCCGGCACTGCCGCAGTAGCCAGCGGGCGAGCACGACCTTCTGCTGATTGCCTCCGGAGAGCGTGCGCACGTGGCGCTGCACACCGGAGGGCCGGACATCCAGGGCGTGGACCTGGTCGTCGGCCGCGCGCCGCTCGTCACGGTGGTTGACGAAGCCCCCTCGGGCGAAGCGGGCGAGGCTGGCGAGCGAGATGTTGCGCGCCACCGACTCGTGCAGCACCAGCGCCTGGCTCTTGCGCTCCTCGGGGCAAAGCCCGATGCCGGCGGCCACCGCCGCGCCGACGCTGCCGGCGCGCAGCCGACGTCCGGCGACGGTTACCGTGCCCGCCTTGGCCTTGCGGGCGCCGTAGATCGTCTCCAGGATCTCCGACCGGCCGGAACCGACCAGCCCTGCGAGGCCGACGACCTCCCCTGCCGCCACATCGAATGAGATGTCGCGGAACTCGCCATCGCGGCTCAGCCCGGACACGTCGAGTATCCGCTCGCCCCGCTGCCGCTGGTCCTGCCGGTCGGGGAAGACGTACTCGATGGACCTGCCGGTCATCAGACGGATGATCTCCGCGGTCGGTGTCTGCGCCGCCGCGAGACCGGTGGCGGCGGTGTGCCCGTCCTTGAGCACGGTGATGTGGTCGCCGATCTCACGGATCTCTTCGAGCCGGTGCGAGATGTAGACGATCGCGACGCCCTGCGCCGCCAGTTCGCGGATCACGCCGAACAGTCGGGTGACCTCTTCCTGGTCCAGCACGGCGGAGGGCTCATCCATCACGATCAGCTTGGCCTCGTAGGAAAGCGCGCGGGCCATGCTCACGATCTGCTTGCCCGCCGAGGACAGTCGTCCCACCTCGGTGTCGGGCCTCACCTCGGGATGGCCGAGGCGACGCAGCAGCTCAGCGGCGGCACGATTGGCCTCGGCCCGCGCGACGAGTCCCCATCGCGCGCGCTCGTGGCCGAGGTAGATGTTCTCGGCCACGGTCAGGCCGTCGACCAGGTCGAGCTCCTGGTAAATCGTGGCGATGCCGTGGTCGAGCGCGTCCTGCGGATTCAGGATGCGGATATCGGCGCCCTGCCAGCGGATCGTGCCGCCGTCGGGCTGATGGGCTCCGGACAAGACCTTGATCAGGGTGGACTTACCCGCGCCGTTCTGGCCGAGTAGGCAGTGGACATCGCCTGCCCTCACCTCGAGGTCGATGCCGTCCAGCGCTTTCACGCCGGGGAAGTGCTTGACGATGCCGCTCATCCGCAGCAGGGGCTCACCCTCCTCGCGGGATGTGATGTGGATCTCCCTCGCGCTCATGAGAGTGAAGCATAGGCCGACTTTTGTATGGGGGTCAAGCAAAAGTTTGCTGCTCTTTAACCAAATGAGACGGATCAGCCCGCGAAAAGGTACGGGTGTTCTAGTGTTGAACCAGCAGATCCCGGTGTTGAGGGAAGGGAATGGAAGTCATGATTCGCGGCGAGCTGTCACCGGCAGGCACTGCGATGCTGTTTCAGCTACTGCGCGACGGGCGGCCACGCACCCGCGCCGAACTGTCCGCCGAGACCGGTCTGGCACGCTCCACCGTCGCCGAACGCATCGACACCCTGCTCAGCTCCGGCCTGCTGAAGTTCAGCGACAAGGCGAACTCCACGGGTGGACGTCCACCCACGATGTTCGCGTTCAACCCTGCGGCCCGGGTGGTACTCGCTGCCGACATCGGGGCGACGCACGCCAAGCTCGCAGTGACCGACCTCGCGGGCGAGGTGCTGGTGCAGCAGGACAAGGTGGTCGACATCGCAGACGGACCCGAGGTGGTGCTGCGCGAGGTCTGCGAACGGGGGCGCGCACTGCTCACTCAGGCGGGACGGGACGAATGTGACCTGCTCGGCGTCGGCATCGGGCTTCCCGGCCCCGTCGAGCACCTGTCCGGCAAACCGACCAACCCGCCGATCATGCCCGGTTGGGACGGCTTCGACGTCCCAGACTTCGTGCGCGGCGAATTGGGCGCGGTGACGCTGGTGGACAACGACGTCAACATCATGGCGCTCGGCGAGTACCGCAGTCACTGGTCGGAGTACGCGCACATGATCTTCGTGAAGATCGCGACCGGTATCGGTAGCGGGCTGATCAGCTACGGCCAGCTACACCGGGGCTCGCAGGGCGCGGCGGGCGACATGGGCCACGTGCGAGTGCCATACGATACCGATGTCCTCTGCCGGTGCGGCAACGTCGGGTGCCTGGAGGCCGTCGCAAGCGGAGCGGCTATCGCGGCGAAACTGACCGAGGCCGGCGTGCCCGCCACGAACAGCGCCGACGTCGTCTCGCTCGCCCGCAACGGCTCGGTGCCCGCCTTGCAGCACATCCGACAGGCGGGCCGCGACATCGGGGAGGTGCTGGCGATGGCGGTCAGCCTGTTCAACCCCTCCGTGCTCGCGGTCGGCGGAGCGCTGTCCCTGGCGGGCGAACACCTGATCGCCGGGGTACGGGAGGCCGTCTACCAACGCTCCCTGCCGCTGGCTACACAGAATCTGCGCATCGTGCAGTCGCGCTCCGGCGACGAGGCGGGCGTCCATGGCGTGGCGTTCATGGTGATCGACCACGCCCTCGCGCCGAGCCAGGTGGAGGCACTGCTGTCGCTGTGACTTTCTCCCCTCCCTAACGGGAGGGGATTTCGCCCCTCGCGGGGTGGGTTTCCCGCTTCGTCGCCGACCGCGGAAAGGTGGCCCCTCGCCGTCTGGTATCGGCTCCGCAGACGTCGCCCGCGTGGCGGGCTGCGACTCGACTAGCCGCACCGATGGTCGTCGCCGCGTTGGCATCTCGGTCGTGGCGGGACGGCGGTCCGGGCACGTCCACCAGCGGGTGCCCCGGGAGAGGTGCGCGGGCAGGTGTCCGCACGCCGAACAGGTTGTGGAGGAGGGCAACCACCGGCCCATGATCGCCAGGAGGCGGCCGTAGTGGTGGCTTTGTACTCCAGTTGCCGGCGCAACTCCCCGAATCCGGCATCCAGGCTCGCCCGGTTCAGGCCGTGCTTCCGCGCAACGTTGCACCCTGGGGGCTCGGTGGTGCCGCGCGTGGAGGCGGTTATGCCGGAGACGTTGCGGTCTTCGATGGCGATCGTGGCGTGCTCACGCACCAGGCGGGTCGTGGCCTTAGGAAGGAAGCTCGGCGGGCGTGGCCGACCTTGCGGTGGGCGGTGGCGACGCGCTCTTTGGCTTTACGCCGGTTGTTCGCCCCGGGCCGGTTGCGGGCCATCATGCGCTGGTAGCGCTTAAGGCGCCGAGCCTTTTCTAGGGCTGGAGGATTCCGCGAAACGGCGTCATGAGCAGTCACTCCACCGTGCCGTGTCTGCCTCTACGGCCGGCGAAGTCGGCTCGCCCGCCGGTCGGGCGCCCGACACGTACCGCATCTCGCGCAAAACGACTCGCCCCGAGAGGCCCTCGACTCCGACGACGCGCCCGGTGAACCTGCCTGCGACCTCGGTGGAGATGTGGCGTCCGTCGAACGAAGCGAGCACCTGCTCGCTACCGTCGTCGGTGACCACTGACAGTTCGACGATGTCGACCTCATCCGGAGTCCAGTGGGGGGTGGTCTCGGGACGTCGGACGCTGATGCGCAGAGTGGGCAGCGCCCCCCGCTCCAGAGGGAGCCGGCTGAATGTCCGGACGGCGGGGCCGATCGTTACGGCGGCCTCAACGGCCTCGCCGTCGAAGGTCAGTGCGCATCCGTGCTCCTTATCGATACGCATCACGAGCCGACCGGTTCCGGCGGTGGCGTCGAACCGCGCCGATGCGCTCCATTCGGTGTCCCGCACCCGCGTGGCGAGCAGCGGTATGCCGGGGCCGCCGGAGTCGGCGTCGATGACGAGCCCCGGCCCCTCGGCTCGCCGCGTGAAGGACGAGGGAAACATGCCCACACCGAGCCAGCGCTGATCGAGGGTGGCAGTGTCGAACGTGTCGTCGAACGAGTGGTCCGCCTGCGTCACGGTGAAGCGGCTCTCGTCCACCACGGGCCATCCGTCGATCCAGTCGATGCCGGCAAGGAACGTTTCACGGCCGTTGACGTGGAATCCGGGAGTGACGCCGCGTGGCCGGACACCGAGATACACCATGGCCCAGTCGCCGTCGCCGAGCTGCACCACGTCGGCATGTCCGGTGTTTTGCACCGGGTGATCCCTGCCTCGGTGGGTCAGGATCGGGTTGGTGGGCGCGCTCTCGAACGGGCCGTCCAGCGTGCGGGCGCGGGCGATGGTGGCGGCGTGCCCTCGTGCCGTGCCCCCTTCGGCGAGCAGCAGGTACCACCAGCCGTCGAGGCGGTAGAGGTGCGGCCCCTCGGGATGGGCGCCGCCGGTGCCCTGCCACAACAGCTTCGGCTCGCCGAGTGTCTCGCCGGTCGAGGGATCGATGGGGACGCTCGCGATACCACGCATCTCGGCGCTCAAGGAAGTCCAGGTCAGGCGGCACACGCCGTCCTCGTCCCACGCTAGGTCGGGATCGATGCCGATGGTTCCTGGCACGTGTGCCGGATCTGACCAAGGCCCGGCCGGGTCGTCCGCTGTGATGATGAACTGCCCCACCCCGCCGCCGTGGGTGAGCACGTTCGTTCCCGCGATCCAGAACCGGCCGTCGTGGTAACGGATCGTGGGCGCGTAGATCGAACTGCTGGCGACCCCTGCGTGCTCGGCGATCTGGCCGGTCCGCGTCAGGGCGTTGCCCACGGGTGTCCAGGTCACCAGATCGGTGCTGGAGTGGATCGGCAGGCCCGGAAGATACTCGAAACTGGAGTTCACGATGTAGTACGTGTCTCCGGCGCGGCAGATCGAGGGGTCGGGGTAGAACCCCGGGATGATCGGCTGATCCGTGCTCACGTGCCTCTCCTTCGATTCTCAGTGCGTGCGCGCAGCGACGTGGCCGACGAGATCGGCCGGGGTGCGTGGCCAAGGGGTCGTCGTGCGTCGAGTGCACAGCCGTGGTAACTGTCACCACGGCGGTCTCGGCCTCGTCGGTGGTCAGGCTCTTGGGATGGGGTGGGCAACAGTTGCCAGCCCCGTTGGGCGAACTGGGTGCGGACGTCGACGGTGCCCGTACCCAGACTGGTCCCGCCCTAAGTTAGTGAGGTGCCTTGAGGTTTCTGGAAACGGAACCAGCAGAATGGCGCTGAGCGGAAACGAAGGAAAATCTGAGCAGAACAGGCAGGTATTCGCTGGAGTTTACGGGAAGCAGCGGGACGACATATGGCGCGACAAAGCGTCCGGCTGTCCATATCGCGAAAGAACTCGGGATGAATTCAGAAACTACGCGACGCTGGACAACCTCACCGGCAGGAGCCCTGCCAGTGGGGCCCGAGATCGGAATCGACGAGCGGGCACGCCTGAAGGAATCGAGTGCGCACCCGCTCAACCTCAGCCAACTCCACCCCCTGAGCCTCGCGGAGTTCAAGCGAAATGAGGTGACCTTTCATGGCTGATCCCCACAGTTCTATCCGTGTCTTCCTGGTCGACGATCACGACATCGTTCGACGTGGAGTTAGCGCGCTGCTCAGCAACGAGTCTGACATCGATGTAGTGGGGGAGGCCGCCAGCGGGGCCGAGGCGACCGCGCGTATCCCGGCAGCCGGCCCCGACGTGGCGCTGCTGGACGTGCGACTGCCTGACGGCAGCGGTGTCGAGGTCTGCCGCGAGGTGCGCTCACGCTTGCCCGAGCTAGCGTGCCTGATGCTGACCTCCTACTCTGACGACGACGCGCTCTACGATTCGGTGATGGCCGGAGCCTCGGGGTATGTCCTCAAACAAATCCACGGTTCGGATCTGGTGGGCGCTATCCGCACCGTCGCCACAGGCGAGTCACTGCTCGATCCTCGCAGTACGGCCCGAATCATGCGCCGCATCCGCACGGACACCGAGCGCAAGGACCCGCTGGCTGCCCTGTCGGATCAGGAGCGGCGCATTTTCGAGCTGATCGGCGAAGGTCTCACCAACCGCCAGATCGGTGAGCGTATCTTCCTGGCTGAAAAGACCGTGAAGAACTATGTCTCCAGCGTGCTCGCCAAGCTGGACATGCAGCGCCGTACTCAGGCGGCCGGCTACGCCGCGCGGCTCAAGTCGCAGGCCCCCAACTCTCGCGACGTCGACTGAAGTCGACCGCGGGCAGCGCCGAAGGTCCCTGCGGGCCGGAGCAGATCGTCATTCACGCTGCGGCCGTTCGCCACTGCCTCCCACCAGTCCCGGCCATCTAGCGTCTCCTCGAGAGCTGAGGCGAACGGTTGGAGGCCGTGATGGGTGAAGCAGGCGCGCCGATTCTGGCAGCGGTCGACGAAACGGAAGGGAGTCTGCACGCCCTTGACTGGGCCGCCGACGAGGCGTTGCTGCGCCGTCGGCGACTGCGCATCGTCTACGCCCTCAACTGGCCGATGCGCTCCACGGTGCCGCTCGGAATCCCGGAGTTCTCCATCGACGAGTTCGCCAGCCGCGTCGTCGAGCACGCGCGGCGCCGGGTCCACGAGCGGGCGCCCGAACTGGAAGTGGAAGCGGATTTCAAGGTCGGCGATGCCCTCCCGATCCTGCTGACGGAGTCGGCCACGGCCGAGCTAGCCGTCGTCGGCTCTCGGGGCCTGAACAGGCTCGGCGCCGTAATGCTGGGATCTACCGGGAGGGAGCTAGCCGCCACAGGACACTGCCCCGTGGTAGTGGTCCCCAACCGCGCCCCCAAGCCGTCGACGGGACGGATCGTCGTCGGGGTTGACGGTTCGGCGGCGGCGCGCGCAGCGGCTGCGTGGGCTTTCACCGCCGCGGCTCAACACGATGCCGCAGTGCACGCCGTCATCGCCCCCGGTTCGTTCTCTGGCGGGCACTTGGGCTCGCCGGAGAGTTTCCCCTACGGCTCCGACTCAGCCGAGGAGGCGCGTCGCTTGATGTCGGAGTCGCTGGCCGGACAGCGTGAGCGCTATCCGCAGGTAGTCGTCGAGGAGTCGGTGAGCGCTGGTCACCCCGCCCGCGCCTTGGTCGACGCGGCCGAGAACGCCGACCTGCTGGCGGTGGGCACTCGCGGGCGCGGCGGCTTCACGGGGATGCTCCTGGGATCGGTGAGCCAGTCCGTACTGGCCCATAGCCCTGTCCCCGTCGCCGTGCTGCACGCCGGCACCGATTGACGCCGAGCCGCCGCCTCCCCACCTGGTGCTGTACCCCCCGAGGGCCCCGGGCGCGACGGACCTCCTGCTACTGCCTGGAGCAAAGGAACGTAAACAGCGATGTTGGTACGCGAGATGATGTCGACTCCCGGTGTGTTGCTGACGGAGGACCTGCCGGTGCGGGAAGCGGCGCGGCTGCTAGCCGAGAACCGCTGTGACAGTGCTGTGGTCCTTGACGCGAACGGCACGCTCGCGGGAATTGTCACCGAAAGCGATCTGCTTGCCGACTATTTCGAGGCCACCCCCGACGCCTACCACCGCGCCCTGGGCCCACCGCCCGACCCCGCCACACACCGAGTGAGCGAGGCGATGACCCGCGCCGTGGTGACCACCGCCGAAGGCGAAGACGCCTGCGAACTGAGCCGGCGCATCTTCGAGACGCGCATCTGGTGCGTACCCGTGCTGCGCGCCGGGACGGTGGTGGGCCTGGTGCGCCGCCGCGATGTCATGGGCCTGGTGCTGCGGGCCGACAGTGATATCCGCGATGAAGTGGTCAGCGAGATCAGTCGGCGTGTTTCCGATCCGCAAGACGTGACGGTCGCTGTTCGTGACGGCACTGTCGAGGTGACCGGTGCCACGGCCCCCCAGACTCGCCGGAGCGTGGCGGCGTTGGAACGCACGATCCCCGGAGTCCGCGGCATCGTGTTCGCGCAGCCGGCCCCCGCCGAGCCAGGCGAGCACGGGCAGGAGCCTACACGCGCGGCGATCTAGCGATTCCAGCGCTGGGGAGGCGCCGAACAGGATGAGTACGCGCCGGGCCCTCGGTGACCGAGGGCCCGGCGGCAAAAAGCTCGTGCATACCTCGCCGGATCAGCGGGCCAGCCCACCTCTCCTCGGTTGCCTCCAGTCCCTCGCCCTCTACCAAGCGCGGGAACCGCAGCGGCCGACCGCTTCGCCGAGAAGGCCGGACGATCGCCACCGAACTGGTGAGCAGTCCAACAATCACGCTTGGCTTTGTCGGCCGGCGGAGGAACTGGGGGGCGCAGAGCGCCACGGCACCAACCGGGGCCGCCGGCCGCGGCAACGACCAGCTCGTGGGGATGGCGGACGCCACCACCCGTTGCCGGTGTCCCCCGCAGAGCGATACCAGCGTCACTCCACGATGAACCGACTGTAGCGCCTGGGACGGCCGCGGCCCATGGGTTCGGCGCCACCGCCCGCCCCCTCCTTAAGCAGGTGGTTTCGCGGCGCGGCGCACACAGACGCCAGTACATCGCAGCACAACGGTTATCTCGGCTCAACGCGGTCCTGCGGCTGGAGGGCCCCACCGATAGCCAGGTACCCGACGACGTGGGCGAACACGTTTTGGCGGTGGTGGGTGAGGCGCTATCCAACCTCGCCCGTCACGCCCAGGCGCCGCGGGTGGAGATCCGCATCCTCGTCGACGACGGCGTCGGGTTTGCCTAAGGGGAGCCACCGCAGCGGGCGCCATAACCTCGCGAATCGTGCAGCCCAATGCGGTGGCACATTCGAGACGGGGCGACGGGCCGCCCCCGGTAGCCGGCTGTGCTGGCATGTCCCGATCGGACGAGAACGACCTCGGCTGAGGGACATGCCACGCGAGCTTCCCTCAGTCTTCGGCGTCCTCGGGGGTGGAACGGACCACGACCACCGGAGTCGGGGCGTGGTGCAGCACCGCCTGGCTCACCGAGCCAAGCAGCAGCCCGGTGAACCCGCCGCGTCCCCGCGATCCGACGACGATGAGGTCGGCATCCTCGCCTGCGGACAGCAGCGCGTGGGCCGCATGGTCCTCGACGACCTCGACGTGGATGGGGATGTCCTTGGCCTGTTCTGAGCGCACCTCGTCCACCAGCGTGCGCACGTGCTTATCGGCGTGCGTAGCGAAGAACTCACGGTCGGCGGTGTAGGGGCTGGCCGCGAACGCCGCGCCGTCGAAGAGGACCGGGACCAACCAGGCGTGCACCGCGACCACCTCCGCGCCGGTGCGGGCTGCCTCGCCCAGTGCGAAGCGGAGCGCGGCTTTGGCACCGTGGGAGCCGTCCAGCCCCACCACGATCCGACCGCGGCCGTCGCGTTCCTTCGTCTCGCCCTCCTCTGCCGTAGCAGGATCGGGGACCACCGCGACAGGGCAGGAGGCGTGGGCGCTGACGCGGATACTCACCGTGCCCAGGAACGCCGAAGCGAAGGCGCCCAGCCCCCGCGATCCCACGACCACCATGGCGGCCGTGCGCCCGGCCGCGAGTAGGGCATACGAAGGGTCCAGCGCGGAGACCTCGGTGCGTACAGGGAGATCGGGATAGAGCTGCGCGACGTGGTCGGCGTCCTCCTGTAGCAGGCGCTGACACCGGTCAGCCACCTCGGGAGAGGGAGGTGGACGTAGCGGCTCTCCGAAGGGGACGGCGACCACAGGGATACTGAGCGCGTGCAGGATCACCAGGCCCAGCCCGCGGTCGGCGCAGGCCCGGGCCGCCCATTCCAGCGCCGCCCGGCTCCTCGTCGAGCCGTCAACGCCGACGACGATCTCGGACGAACTGGGCGGCACCGTGGCGCCTTCGGTTTCTTGGGGGGATGCAGAACTGTCGTTACTGCTCATCGGTTAGTCCTTTCGTTATCCGGTGCCGCAGTGCTGTCGCCGCGTGGGGAAACGGCACCGTGGGCGCGATGCGGCCACCACCGCCGCCACCACTGTGAACGCTTGTGCGCCAGCCGATGCATGGCCTCACGGCCCTGCTCCGTGCGTGCCTTTTGCAGTTCCCACTCGGCCAGGCGCAGGAGCAGCCGGTCGCGGGTCTTGTCCACCGCGGCGAAGGCGCTGTCGGCTGCTGCACGGACCTGTAGGCGGCCGGCCGGGGTGTTGGCGGAGACCTCTAGGTGGAGGAGCTCTCCGTAGCCTGGCACCGTCAACTCCTGGACGACGGCGAAAACGTCTTCCAAAGGCGCGGCCGAATGGTGGTTCAACGTAGCGAGCTGATCGTGTACGTAAGTGGCAGCCAGCGCGTTGGCTCCGTCGGCTTGGAAGACCGCGATGCTCGGGCCCCTACGCGACTTCCAAAGACCCATCTTCGCCTCCTTGTCGGGCGTAGCGGCCTGTGGGCTTTCCTTACTGACAGGATCAGTCTGGAAGTTTTCGCCCGCACGGCGTTAGCGTCGTCGTTCCCGCCACGGGATGGCCTACGTCCCGCGGACAGGTAGCGAAAAGGGGACCTCCGGTACAGGGCACGGGCCCAACGGCTCTTGGTGCGCTCGCGCCCACAGGTGGAGATGCGTGGCAGGCCACGATGGCCTGAGTAAACAGCTAGCGGTGAAGGTGGTTCGACGAAGCCCTCAGGGGAGACCGGCAGCGGCGACATCGGGCACCGAACAGGGCTGGCACCTGACACAGGCGCTACGCGCCTCCCCGGCACCTGGTGGACAGCCGAGACCGCCCGCCAAGCGACAGTGCCGCAGCCACCGTGCCCGAAGCCGAGATGTGGGCTCTCTCCACCGATTGAGTGCCCAAACCTCACGCCCCCGGCGGCATAGCTGTCGATAAAGCGTCAGCACGGGTAAAGCCGTGCGAGCAGCGCCGCCTTCCTGCGTCCGGAGGGGCAGAGGGCGCGAACTTTGAATGTGTGTCGCTCCGATCAGCTCACCGGCCGCGGCGTCAGCGGATACCGTTCGCGCCCCGGGAACGATACGCCGTCTAGCGACCTGGCCAGCGGCCCAATGTCCCATCGCCGAAGGGACTTCCGCCCCCTCCAGGACGGTGCCTCCATATCTGCAACGGGCAAAGAGGCGAGTGTTTTCTTGGAACTACCCCCCAAACGCCACCCGAAAGGACACGGAAATGGTGTCGCAGCACATCCACGAGGCTCCCACGGCTGCCACGACGGCCAACAACATCGTCGCTTCCTCCCCAGCCCGATCGGTCTTCGCCATCGCTCGACTGGCGATCGGCTGGACCTTCCTGTGGGCCTTCCTAGACAAGCTCTTCGGCTTGGGCTTCGCCACCACCGCCGAAAGCGCCTGGGTCAACGGTGGCAGCCCGACTGAGGGATTCCTGGCCCAGGCCACCTCAGGGCCGCTCGCCGGGTTCTACCAGTCCTTCGCCGGTGCGGTGTGGGCCGACTGGCTGTTCATGCTCGGACTGCTGGGCATCGGGCTCGCCTTCCTGCTGGGCATCGGCATGCGCATTGGCGCGGCCTCCGGTGCGCTGCTGCTGGTGCTGATGTGGAGCGCAGCCCTTCCCCCGGAGAACAACCCGTTCATGGACGACCACCTCATCATGGCGCTGACAATGGTTGGTCTCGCCCTCATCCATGCGGGCGACACTGCTGGCCTGGGCCGCTGGTGGTCCAACCTGTCCATTGTGCGGCACTATCCAGTTCTGCGCTAAAACCAGCAGCCGTCCGCCCCGTCGACGCCGCGGCTGCACAAGCGATGTTTTGTGGAGCCGCGGCACGCGCACCCGATGGCGTACCGAGAGACATCTTCAGAGAACGGTGGACATGACGACATGAGTGTTCAGCGACGAGAAACCTCGAACTCACCGAAACGAAGCGTCCTGAATAGTGAAATCCCCTCATATCCGTACTCGGTAGGAAGACACAGGGGCTCACCAAACAAAACACCCCTAAAGGCCCCACACGGCAACGCTCGTCTAGGGGGCGCAGCCGGACTGAAGGGATCGTCCACCACCGCGGTACCACTGGCAGCCTGAGCCGTATGGCTAACGGGCTTCCGGAAAAGCGCCCACCGACACACTCGCCTCACCTGGCGGATTGACGACCCATTGCCGCTGTATACGGTGCGGCGCTCCGCTAAGGCAGGGCCTGTGCGGAGGGCTGGATCGAACTCGCAGTGCGGTCTCGGAATTCGTGCTCTCGACAATGGCCGTGGCCCCGTGGGCGCTGATTCCAAGTAGCAGTTGAGGACACTGAAACATCAAATATTTCTGCCGAAAGGCCCTGTCACCGGGTGCAGGAATCGACTGCGATGGAAACCGGGCGCCCTCGAACGGCCGGGCGGCATGGAATCACTTATCGCCTAGGGTCTGAACGGAAGAAAGCGAGCGACGTGAACCACGTAAGCGGCACGGCCACAGCGCGAGAAGAAATCTCTGCCGCGATTTTCGACATGGACGGGGCTGTCACCGATACCGCCTTCATCCATGCGGCATCCTGGAAACGCGTTTTCGACGAGTTCCTGCGCTCGCACGCCCAGACCACGGGAGGCCGATTCGTCCCCTTCGACCTACGCGACGACTACTTGGCCCACGTTGAGGGCCGCTCGCACTTGGACGGGGCACGCGCCTTCCTCAGCTCGCGCGGCATCGTACTGGCCGAGGAGGAGTCCAGCACCGATCCGTACGTGCTGACGGTCGCTGTCCTGGGCGATCGCAAAGAGCGCCTCTTTTTGGACTACGTGCGCACCTACGGGGTCGGTGCCTACCCTACGACGATCACGCTGCTCAAAGAGCTGCGGCGAGCGGGGGTAAGCACAGCGGTCGTCTCGGCGAGCCGTAGCTGTACAGTGGTCCTCAAGGCGGCCGGCATCGCCGAACTGTTCGACGTGCGAGTGAGTGACCGCGACGCTGAACGGTTGCACTTGCCTTTTAAGCCCGAGCCCGCCCTCCTGGTGGAAGCGGCCCGCAGGATGGGACATCCACGATCGCGCACCGCCGTGTTCAAGAGTTCCCCGGCCGGGGTGGAGGCCGGCGTACGCAGCGGTTTCGGCTTGGTCATCGGGGTCGACCGTGCTGGCCGGGCTGCCGAGTTCTACGCGCACGGCGCCGAGCTCGTAGTTTCCGATCTAGCAGGACTTTGTTGAGGGCTGGAAGCTTACTTAGTCCCGCGCCGGCCAGGGGCGTGGATCTGGCTAAGATTGAGCGGTTGCGCGCTGAGGTGGCGGCCGGCGTGACGGCCTCAGGCGGCTCGGGGCTGCCGGCTGCGGGGAGAGGAGCACACCCCAGCGCCGGCAGCCCCGTTGCGGCCCTAGCCGTCACGGTCTCTCCCGTGCGGCGCTAGGCTTGCGCGGCGACTCGGGGAAAGGCCCGGGCCGTGTAGACGGTCGCTGCGAGCGCGCACAGTGCGAGCAGAGCGAATCCGATGGCGTAGGTGCCGGTCAGTTGGAGCACGCCCCCCATGACCATGGGTGGGAAGTAGCCACCCAATCCTCCGGCCGCACCGACCATGCCCGTCACGGTTCCTACCCGGGCGGGTTCGACGAGCTGAGCGACCAGAGCGAATACGCCGCCGGTACCGAGTCCGAGGGCGGCGGCGGTCAGCACGAAGACCGTTCCGGCCGGGATCTCCGTCGGTGGGTGGAACGCGAGCACAACTGCCATCACCGCGGTCGTGGCGAAGGAGATCATGCACACCCGTACTGGGCCGATCTTGTCGGAGAGCGCCCCGCCCAGAGGGCGGGCGAGCACCGCGGTCACGGAGAACCCAGCGGTTCGTAGCCCCGCCTCGGTCTGAGCGAAGTCGTAGGCGGTGTACAGCAGTGTCGGCAGGTAGGTGGAGAACGCCACGAACCCGCCGAAGGCGAGTGCGTACAGCATCATGTTCTGCCAGGTCGCCTTGAGGTGCAGTGCCTCGCGCATGCGTGGCAGGACCGATGCGGAGCTGGGGTGCCATCCGGGCGCGTTGCGGCTGAACACGTACATGATGACGCCCATAGCGGCCAGGGCGAAGGCCATAGCCACGTGGACCCCCGTGATGCCGAGAACGTTGGCGAGGTAGGGGGTGAGGAACGCCGACAGCGCGGTGCCGCCCATCCCCGCGCCGAATATCCCGGTGGCGAGACCGCGGCGTTTGGGTGCGTGCCAGGAGTTCACGAAGGGGATTCCCACCGCGAAAGAGGTACCGGCGATCCCCAGGAAGAAGCCGAGGACCAGCAGTGCCGCGAACGAGCTGCCGAGGAAACCGATGAGCAGGACGGGGATGATGGTGACGAAGCAGATGACGGTCATCATCGCCCGACCGCCATAGCGGTCGGTGAGCGCGCCCGCTGGGATACGCCCCACCGCTCCGACCAGTACGGGGAAGGCGATCAGTACGGATGTCTGGGTGGGAGAGAGATCCAGCTGCTCGCTGTAGGTCGGCGCCAGCGGGCCGACCAAGTTCCACGCCCAGAACAGGAGGGTGAACGCGGCCGTTGCCAGTGCGAGGTTCGCTCCGGCGGACCCACCGCCGGTGTGGGAGCTTTCCGCTGTGTCGCTTCTTGTCATGGTCGGCCTCCAAGGTCGGGGCGTTGGGGGGTGCGGTCTCGGGGACGGGGAGTCATCTGCGGTAGCTTTCGCCGACGTGTTCCCAGCCTCGGTGCCGCGGCCGTCCGCCGAGGTGGTCGTCTCTACTGCGGTAGAGGACGTAGGGCCGCCATAGGTACCCGATGGGTGCGCTGAAGACGTGGACCAGCCGGGTGAACGGCCACAGGGCGAAGAGGAGGAACGCGGCGAGGCCGTGGGCCTGGAAGGTGAGGGGGGCCTCGGCCATAAGGTCGGGGTGGAGGTCGAAACGGAAGATGCCGCGGAACCACACGGAGACGCCCTCGCGGTAGTCGTAGTGGTCGATGATGTTTCCGACCACGGTGTTGGCCAGGCCCAAGAGGATCACCACGGCCAAGGCGAGGTACATGAGTTTGTCCATGCGGGTGGTGGCGCTGAACACGGGGCCGACGGTGCGGCGGCGGTAGATGAGGATGGCCATGCCGACGAGAGTGCAAAAGCCGGCGATCGCTCCGATGCTGACGGCCATGAAGTGGTACAGCCCCTCGGAGATACCGATGGCCTCGGTCCAGCTCTTGGGGATGCCCAGTCCCATGACATGGCCGAGGAAGACCGCGAGGATGCCGAAGTGGAACAACGGGCTCCCCCAGCGCAGGAGGCGACTCTCGTAGAGCTGGGAGGAGAGGGTGGTCCAGCCGAACTTGTCGTAGCGGTAGCGCCAGTAGTGGCCGACGACGAACACGGCGATGCAGGCGTAGGGGACGATGACCCACAGCACCAGGCCGAGAGTGGTGGTCATGTGCGTACTTTCGTGTAGTCGGGTGGGGTGAAGGGGTCCAGACCGACCTCCTCGCCCGGCGGCCCCTCGGCGGCGAGACGGGCGACGGCGTCGCGCAGCCGTTCGGTCAGCGGCGGGAGCGTGGCGCTCACCGCCGCCAGTGCTCCCCGGTAGGGGGAGTCGGCGTCGCTCAGGGACAGGTGCAGCAGTTCCAGTCCGGCGCGGTGCTGGACCAGCAGGCGCGTTCCGGCCTCGGTGTCGACGGTGGCGGCGAACTCCAACAGGACACACAGGTGGTCGGGGAGTTCGTCGACGGCCGGCTCGAAGCCGGAGATCTGGTAAGCGCTGGAGAAGCTGAGCAGCGCGGTGCCGCGCTTGCGGGTGTCACCGTAGGCGTAGTAGGTGAGGTGCAGACAGCAGCGGCGCCGCAGGTCGAAGGTCGCGACGTAGTCCTCGGCCAGTTTCCGCAACGGCGTCTGTTCAAGGTGGTCGAGGACCCCGCCGAGTTCGGCGCGCATGGGCTCGGGAAGCTCGGCTATGGCGGTGCGCAGCAGCGGGATGTCGGCGAGGAGCTCCTCGCTGGGGTAGTCCAGGACGAGGGCGGCGACGCGGTGGGTGAGGGCGCGCTGGCGCTCGGAGAGCGGGAGGCGGCGCAGGGCGCGGGCCAGGCGGCTCATGACGTCGGGTCCGTCTCTGAGCCGGAGTCGGTGCCCTCGGTGCCCTGCGGTGCAGTGCCCCCCTGATCGGGTCGGGGCGGGAACAGTCCCTCAGGGGTGCCCTTGCCGTCCCAGTTGAGGAGGTTGACGCGCCGGCTCTTGTCTTCGGGCTCGGCGAGGGTGTTGGTGGTCTGGCGCTGTTTGAGGGCGTGGAAATTCTCCACGGCGACCGGTGTAACCCCTCCGGAGCTCTCGCCGAAGGGTCCCCAGCCCCCCATTCCGGGGCCGCCCTCGTAGTCCAGGCTGCACTCGGTGGCGAGCTCTTCGAGGTTGTGCGCCTGCTCGGCGTGGGCGGGCGGGATGACGTAGCGCTCGTCGTACTTGGCCAGGGCGAGTAGCCGGTACATGTCGTAGAGGGTCTCGCCGTCCATTCCGACCGCTTCGGGAATGGATTCGTCGGGATCGCGGCCCAGGTTGATGTCGCGCATGTAGGAGCGCATCGCGGCCAGCCGCCGGAGTACGTCGGTGACGGGTGCGGTGTCGCCGGCGGTGAACAGCTCGGCGAGGTACTCCACCGGGATGCGCAGGCTGTCGATGGCGGCGAAGAGGTTGCCCCGGTCTTCGGCGTCCTCCCCCGTATCGGCGACCACGTCGACCACGGGCGACAGCGGTGGGATGTACCAGACCATGGGCATGGTGCGGTACTCCGGGTGCAGCGGCAGCGCCACCTGGTAGCGGTTGATCAGCGACCAGATGGGCGAGCGCTGGGCGGCCTCGATCCAGTCGTGGGGGATACCGGCGCGCTCGGCTCCGCGGATGACCTCGGGGTCGTTGGGGTCGAGGAGGACGCGCCGCTGAGCGTCGAGCAGCTCGTGCTCGTCGGCCACCGAGGCGGCTTCCAGCACCGCGTCGGCGTCGTAGAGCACCAGGCCGATGTAGCGCAGCCGTCCGACGCAGGTCTCAGCGCACACGGTGGGCAGGCCGACCTCGACGCGGGGGAAGCAGAACGTGCACTTCTCGGCTTTGCCGGTGCGGTGGTTGAAGTAGATCTTCTTGTAGGGGCAGCCGGTGACGCACTTGCGCCAGCCGCGGCAGCGGTCCTGGTCGACCAGGACGATGCCGTCTTCGCTGCGCTTGTAGATGGCCCCGGAGGGGCAGGAGGCGGCGCAGGAGGGGTTGAGGCAGTGCTCGCAGATGCGGGGCAGATAGAACATGAAGGTCTGCTCGAATTCGAGCTTGACTTTGTCCGAGACTTGTTGCAGCACCGGGTCGGAAGGAGCGAGCTCGGGGCCGCCGGCAAGGGAGTCGTCCCAGTTGGCGCTCCAGGAGATGTTCATCTCCTCGCCGCTGATCAAGGAGCGGGGGCGGGCGACGGGGGTGTGCTCCTGGAGCGGCGCGGTGGTCAGGGTCTCGTAGTCGTAGGTCCAGGGCTCGTAGTAGTCCCGGATGGTGGGCATTTTCGGGCTGGAGAAGATGGTCAGCAGGTTCCGCAGCCGACTACCGGCCTTCAGCGTGAGCCGCCCGCGCTTGTTCAGCTTCCACCCGCCCTTCCAGCGTTCCTGGTCCTCGTAGGTGCGGGGATACCCCTGTCCGGGACGGGTCTCCACGTTGTTGAACCACACGTACTCCATGCCGGTGCGGTTGGTCCACGTCTGCTTGCAGGTGACAGAGCAGGTGTGGCACCCGATGCACTTGTCGAGGTTCATCACCATCGCCATCTGGGCCATAACGCGCATCAGTACTGCACCTCCTGGGAGCGCCGGCGGATCACGGTCACCTCGTCGCGTTGGTTGCCGGTGGGACCGAGGTAGTTGAAGGCGAAAGAGAGTTGGGCGTAGCCACCGATCAGATGGGTGGGTTTGATAAGCAGTCGGGTGACGGAGTTGTGGATACCGCCCCGCTTGCCTGAGGTCTGCGACTTGGGGACGTCGATGAGGCGATCCTGGGCGTGGTACATGTAGACCGTGCCCTCGGGCATCCGGTGGGAGACGATGGCGCGGGCCACCACGACGCCGTTACGGTTGACCGCCTCGATCCACTCGTTGTCACAGACCCCCACCTTGGCGGCGTCCTCGACGCTCATCCAGATCGTCGGCCCGCCCCGTGACAGGCTCAGCATCAACAGGTTGTCCTGGTACTCCGAATGGATCGACCACTTGTTGTGCGGGGTCAGATAGCGCACGGTCACCCCCAGTTCCCCGGTGTCGCCGATCGGCGGCTCGGAGAAAAGGGCGTGCATGTTCAACGGTGGCCGGTAGACCGGCAGGTTCTCCCCGATCTCGGCCATCCAGTCGTGGTCGAGGAAGAAGTGTTGGCGTCCGGTGAGGGTGTGCCATGGCTTGTTGCGTTCGACGTTGACGGTGAACGGCGAGTAGCGGCGCCCTCCGCTCTCACTTCCGGACCATTCCGGTGAGGTGATGACGGAAACGGGTGCGGTCTGGATGTCGGCGAAGGTGATCTGCTTGCCCTCGTGCTCGGCGGCGAGGTCGGCCATCCGGGTACCGGTCCGGGCCTCCAGAGCGCGGAACCCCTGGGCGGCCAGATGCCCGTTGGTGGTGCCCGACAGCGCCAGGATCGCTTCGCACATGTGGGAGTCCCGGGCCAGGGAAGGACGGCCTTCGGCGACACCTCCGCGCACGGTCCCGTTCTTGCGGGCGAGATAGTCCAGCTCGCGCCCGAGGTCGAAGGTCACCCCCTTCGTGGTCGCTCCCAGCCGGTCCAGCAGCGGGCCGAGCGCCCCCATTTTGGCCGCGACCGCGGTGTAGTCGCGTTCCACCTCCACCAGCTTGGGCATGTTCACCCCCGGCTGGGGCTCGCACGCGCCGGTCTTCCAGTCACGGACACGTCCGTGCGGGGTGGCTAGCTCGTCGGGCGTGTCGTGGGCGAGTGGCGCCGCGACGACATCGGTGCGCACCCCCAGATGGTCCTCCGCCAGCCGGCTGAACGCGCGTCCGAGCGCGGCGAAGGCGTCGAAATCGGTGCGGGCCTGCCAGGGTGGGGCGATAGCCGGGTTGAACGGGTGCACGAAGGGGTGCATGTCGGTGGTGTTGAGGTCGTGCTTCTCGTACCAAGTGGCGGCGGGCAAGACGATGTCGGAGAAGACGGTGGTGCTGGTCATCCGGAAGTCCAGTGACAGCAGCAGGTCGAGCTTGCCGGCTGGCGCCTCCTCATGCCAGGTGACCTCGGCGGGCCGCCCCTCGGGCGGCGCCTCCTCGGCGCGAACGGCGGTGTCGGTACCGAGCAGGTGTTTGAGGAAGTACTCGTTGCCCTTGGCGGAGCTGCCGAGCAGGTTGGCCCGCCATACGGTCAGCACCCGCGGAAAGTTCTCGGGGGCGTCGGGGTCCTCGCAGGCGAACCGCAGCCGCCCGGCGCGCAGCTCCTGCACCACGTACTCCGGCACCGACAGGCCAGCCTCCTCGGCGTCGCCGGCGAGCTGGAGCGGGTTGCGGTCGAAGGTCGGGTAAGAGGGCATCCATCCCAGGCGTGCGGACTGGGCGATCACATCGGCGGTGGACTTGCCGGAGAACGTGCCCTGGCCGCTGGTCGCGGCCAGCGTGTCGGCGCCGAAGGCGTCGTAGCGGAACTGGTCGGTGTGCAGGTACCAGTAGGCGGTCTGCACCATCTGGCGCGGCGGGCGTGACCAGTCCAGCGCCGCGGCGAGCTGGGTGTATCCGGTGATGGGGCGCACTTTCTCCTGACCGACGTAGTGGGCCCAGCCGCCGCCGTTGACCCCTTGACAGCCGGTCAGGGTTGTCAGCGCGAGGAAGGAGCGGTAGATCGTGTCAGAGTGGAACCAGTGGTTGGTGCCGGCACCCATGATGATCATCGACCGGCCCTTGGACTCCGCGGCGTTGGCGGCGAACTCGCGGCCGATGCGCTCGGCTTTCTCCGCGGAGACGCCGGTGATCGCCTCCTGCCACGCCGGAGTGCACGGCTGGGTGGCGTCGTCGTAGCCGCTCGGCCACGCGCCCGGCAGCCCCTCACGGGCGACGCCGTACTGGGCGAGTAGCAGGTCGAAGACCGTGGTGACGAGGTGCCCGCCGACCTCGCGCACGGGGACGCCTCGGCGCAGCCCCTCCGGTGTTCCCTCGGCACTGTCGAAGCGGGGCAGTTCGATCTCGGCCGTGGCGCCGTCGGAGGTGTACAGGCTCAGTAGCGGCGCGGATTCGCCGAGGTCGAGGTTCCACTGTCCCTGGCCCTGCTCGCCGTAACGGAACCCGAGGGAGCCGTTGGGCACGAGCGGCTCGCCGGTGTGCTCGTCCAGCAGCACGGTCTTGAACGCGGTGTTCTCCCCGCTTTCGCCGAGGTCGGCTGCGGTGAGGAACTTGCCTGGCCGGTAGGAGTCGCCGTGCTGGTCGAGGCACACCAGGAACGGCAGATCAGTGTAGCGCTTGACGTAGTCGTCGAAATAGGGCGTGGTGCGGTCGACGAAGAACTCCTTGAGCACCACATGGCCCATCGCCATGGCCAGCGCTCCGTCGGTACCCGGCTGGGCGGGCAGCCACTCGTCGGCGAACTTGGTGCTGTCGGCGTAGTCGGGCGAGACCACGACCACCTTCTGGCCCCGGTAGCGGGCCTCGACCATCCAGTGCGCGTCGGGGGTGCGGGTCACCGGTACGTTCGAGCCCCACATGAGCAGATAGCTGGCGTCCCACCAGTCCCCCGACTCCGGCACGTCGGTCTGGTCACCGAACACCTGCGGGGAGGCCACCGGCAGATCGGCGTACCAGTCGTAGAACGACAGCATGGCCCCGCCGATCAGCGAGTAGAACCGGGAACCGGCCGCCTGCGACACCATCGACATCGCCGGGATGGGAGAGAATCCGGCGATCCGGTCGGGGCCGAACTCCTTGACGGTGTGCACATGCGCGGCGGCGGCCATCTCCACCGCCTCCTCCCAGGAGGCGCGCACCAGCCCGCCCTTGCCGCGGGCGGCCTTGTAGCGGCGGGAGCGCTCGGGGTCGGAGACGATGTCGGCCCAGGCCAGGACGGGATCGCCGGTGCGCTGCCTGGCTTCGCGGTACATTTCCAGCAGCACCCCGCGCACATAGGGGTAGCGCACCCGGGTGGGTGAGTAGGTGTACCAGGAGAACGCCGCTCCACGGGGGCAGCCGCGCGGCTCGTACTCGGGTCGGTCCGGGCCTACCGAGGGGTAGTCGGTCTGTTGGCCCTCCCAGGTGATGATCCCGTCCTTGACGTAGATCTTCCACGAGCACGAACCGGTGCAGTTGACCCCGTGTGTCGAGCGCACCACCTTGTCATGGCTCCACCGATCCCGGTAGAAGGTGTCCGCCTCGCGCCCCCCGACCTGCTCCAGCGTGCGCAAGTCGGTCGAGACCTCTCGGGGGCGCAGGTATCTACGGGTGCGCAGTAACGCCTCGGTGACCGCACCGTCCATACCGGGGGAGGGTGCGGGTGAGCGGCCGTTCTTTCGGATCGGGGGATCGTCTGCCACGAGCGAGCCTTTCTAGCGTGCGTTGTCGGCGCGGGGAGCCGGGAGGGCTGCGGCGGTGCCTAACCTGCGGAAATGACGGAAAACCCTGCGCATCGCGGTTACGAACGAGCGACGCTCAGGCGAGTTGTCGGCCGCCCCTAACCCCAACAGCCGTCTCGGCGGCTCCGTCAGGGGCTGACCGCCCGGTGTGAGTGGGACGAAAGTCGCTTGCTCCGGTGAGAAGCGGCGGTGGAAGACGGGGACAATCGTTGGTCATGCCCCTCAGAGATGCCGGTGTGGGCGATTCGTACCCGCCATGTTCCGGGGCCGGACTCCAGAGAGTGCCAGGTGAAGCGCTGCGACAGCGCAGGAGCGAGCATGTCGTGAAGCGGCGTCGGATCGCGGTCGGCGACAAGGACGAACGCGTGGCCGGCAGGCAGTGTGCTGCATGTGACACGCAGCAGATCAGCGCAGTGGGAACGGGAAAGCCGGCGGATATCCAGCAGCTCTGGGGCGGTACCGGCGCGGTGCTCCTGAGCCCGCGCCGTGCCGTTTTCGCCGCTGCCCCTGTCGTCTCCGGCGCCCCCGCACTCCAGCTCGGGGAAATCCTCCTCCCCTGCGCCACTGAGGCTTCGGCTCACGGCGGTGTGCAGTGGGGCGAGGTCGACTCCGGACTCGGCCAGCGTGGCCAGCAGGACGTCGTTCTCGGTGCGCAGGTGCGCTTGGAACAGCGTGTTCAGCGCCGCGGCGGTTCCGGCGCTCTCGCCGGCGGAGCGCGCGTCGCCGAGTCCGGCGACGAGGGCACGCAGCAGGAGGTGCTCAGCGCGCATGGTACGCACGAGCGCCTGTAGTTCCGGGCGTTCCTCCGCTGCCGGGTACAGCGCACTCTCCTCGGCGGCGGCGTGCCGCAGTATCTCGGCGGTGCAGGAGGTGACCAGGCGCTCGCTTCCTCCGTCGAGGTAGGCGAGTCGGTCGATGGCTTGGCGGATGGTCAGGGCGTGGTCATTCACCGCCCGCTCGATCTCTTCGCGGTAGGAACGGGAGGCCACGGTGGGCCACCGCTTGGTGGAGCGGGTGCGCTCCACTTCCGTTCGGTGAGTCATGAGAACCCCGCTCGGGTCGGGTCGTATGCGCGTCCGTGGAGTTTTTACGGCCTATCTTGTATTTACAATGAGCGTCGTGTAAAAATCAAGGCGTGGCACATCACAGCGACAGCAGAGGTATCGACCCGGGAGCCCACCGCGTGTTCGCCGACCTGAGCCGGGTCGCCGTCCTGGAGACCCTCCGACGTTCCGGCCGTCCCCTGGCGGTGCGCGAGATCGCCGAGGAGGTCGGGCTGCACGCCAACACCGTGCGCGCACATCTGGCGATCCTCACCGATCGGGGCTATGTCTTGAGCTCGGTGGAGGACCGTGAGCGCCCCGGGCGCCCCCGACTGCTCTACTCGGCGGCCAACGTCGACAGTGACGCCGTGCGCAACTACCGGCTGCTCGCCGAGACGCTCGTCTCCTACCTCAGCGCTCAGGGCGGCGATCACGCCGCTGCCGCGATCGCCGCGGGACGCGGCTACGGCGAACGGTTCGCCCGTGAAAGCGGAACAAACCACGACACCGATGCCGCAAACGCGATCGAGGTGATCGTGCGCCTCCTCGACGAGGCCGGTTTCAAACCCCGGCGTTCCCCCGACGACAGCCATATCGACCTGCACCGCTGCCCGTTCCGGGAGCTGGCCGAAGCCAACCCCGAGATCGTCTGCGGCGTACACCTGGGCATCATGCGCGGCGCGCTCGACGAGATGGGCGCGCCAGTAGAGGCTCGCCGGCTACGGCCGTTCGCCGAGCCCGACCGGTGCATCGCCGAGCTCGGCCCGGGCAACGACGACTCCCAATGAGCGCGCACCGCTCATCCCGCCCGCCGCGCCCCGGCTCCGCCTGCGCTTCCGTTCGCCGCTCTACGGGCCGCCGGCCCCACTGCACCCCACCTTCGCCATGCGAGTCCGGGGCGACCTTCTCGGAGCCGCGGCAGTCGGGCCCGCCAGCGACACCTCCCCGCACGTCATCGGTGCCCAGTTCGACACCGGCTACAAGGAAGACAGCTACCTGCTTCGCACCGAGATCTCCGGGAAGCCCAGAGGCTGGGCCGGCCCGGCCCAGGGCGAGTTCATGGAGCTCTCCTTCCCCGAGCCGGGGAGTTCCCCTTCCTCGACCACGACATCCGGCACGCCGACAACGGCCCCGCGGCACGTTCGAGATCACGGAGTGAGGTGAAGAATGACCCTGTGGTCCCTGATCCGGTTCCTGCACGTCCTCGCTGCGACGCTGTGGGTCGGGGGACAGCTCACCGTGTCGCTGGTGGTGCTGCCGCTGGCCCGGCGACGTCTCGATGCAGAGCAGCGGAGCGCTCTACTCAGAGCCATCGGAGGTCGCTTCGGCCGGGTCACCCTCGCGGTCCTGCTCCCCGTACAGCTCGTAACGGGGGTGGCCATGGCCTGGCACAAGGGCCTCACGTGGGAGTCGCTGCTACAACCAGGGTACGGCCGGGTCCTCGCCGCCAAGCTCCTGCTGTTCGGTGTAGTCATGGCAGCGGCGGCGGCACACGGCATCGCCAGCGGCCGTGGCCATCCGGCCCTGGCCCGCGTGATGGCCATCACCTCCCTGGGGGCGTCGGTGGGGGTCGTACTGCTCGCCACCGCGCTGCCCGCGACCTAAGAGCCGCCGACCGGCCGTGGGATCTTGGGGCTCCGAAGCCACGCCCAAGAAGCTATGATCCTCAGCCCCCGGGGGCGTGGGGCGGGGTGTGGCTTCGGTCTGCGGAGAGCGTGCGGGGTTTTTCGTCGCTCGTGCCTCGATCGCTTCGCGATCTCAGCAGCCCGGGGCGGGCTGTGCTTGAGGTGGCACGGGTGTCACGACGGGGGCTGGGGCCCGCGTGGAGCCACCACCGCAACCGGGCAGGCGGGGTGGCTCGGCGTCTTCCGGCGTGTTCTCAGCCACCGCCCCACCGAGACCCCGCCCCGCCGGCGTATCCCCCCACCAGCGGCACCCGGCACACCAGCGATGCGTCAAAGACACAGCGCCCCCGTCAAAGCTGCCGAGATCGCGAAGCGATCGAGGCACGAGCGAACGACGAAACACCCCCACCCACCCCGGACACACACCCACCTACACCCCACCCCCGGCGTGACAACCCCATAGAAGCACCCCCCGGAGGGGCTGCCCCCGGCTGCGGTTCCCGGCCAAGGACATCCAAAACCGCGGGTCGAGATGCGCAAGGGCGTCACGGAGCGGTCGAGGCCCGAGGGGCGGCATCCGGTCATCCACTATTTGTGGGGCACTTTCTCCGGACTCGTCGCCATGGCGTTTTTCGTCATAGTGGAACTATTCCAACCGCGAGAGCATCCCCACCGGGGAAAATATTTTCCCTCTTTTCTCGCGATCAACACAATAAGCCCCCGAAACCTATTTTCACAGGTCAGAAAAAGAAAAACTCAACTCGGCTCCCGAGCCACCCCGCCTTGCCATAGTTCTTCCCGTGTTCATGATTTCGTCGTACGAGTGGAACTCGGTTACTTGATCTTTTCCGCGGCGCGCCCTCGTCATCGGCGACGACGGCGCGTCGGTGCCGGTGTCCGCCTCGGCCCGAGTGACCGGTGTTCAGTCCCGGACCGAGCCGGGGGTACCGCCCAACAGCAGCGGCCACACGCTGGGCATCTCCCCTACGGGGACTTCGATCAACGACGGCCCCGGTTCGCCGAGGGATTCCTTGAGCGCCCCGGTGAGCCGGCCCGGGGTCTCGACCCGGATGCCTGGTACTCCGAACGACTCGGCGAGCCGCACGAAATCGGGGCTGGTCAGGTCGCTGCCGATGAACCGGCCCTGGAACTCGTCAGCCTGGATGCGCCGAACATTGCCGTAGGCGTTGTCGTTGAAGACCACCGCGGTCACCGCGATGCCGTAGTGCCGCGCGGTCGCCAGCTCCTGCATGTTCCAGGAGAACCCGCCGTCGCCGTTGATCGAGACGACGGCCCGATCGGGGTTTCCCACCTTCACACCCAGCGCCGAGGGGTAACCGTAGCCCAGAGTGCCCTGGTAGCCGGGAGTGAGGAGCGTTCCTGGCTGGTGTACGGGGTAGCCGACCCCGGCCAGGTAGCCCACTTGGGTCAACTCGTTGACCAGGAAACCGTCCTCGGGGATCGCCTCACGCAGCGCGCGGACGAACGACCACTGCGGCTCGACGCTCTCGACTTTCCGGGCGCACCAGGCGCGCACCTCGGCCAGCTCGCCGGGGTGCCACCCCGACCCCTTGGCGTGTGCCGTCTCAGGTTCCGGGCCGGTGGCCGAAGCCACGGGCTCGCCCTCCGGCAGCGCATCCCGCAGGTCTTCCAGCGCTGTCCGCGCATCGGCGAGCAAGGTGGTCTCAGCCCGGCGCGGTGGCCCCAAATCGCTGGGGTCCGCGTTGACCAAGGCGACCCTCGCCCCGGCAGCGGTGGGCAGCGCGGTGCCGCGCGGAGACAAAAAGCGGCTGCCCACGACCAGCACCACATCCGCCGAGGGCAGCAGGCGGGGCGCGGCCAAACTGGTGAAGGCGAGCGGGTGGTGGGCGGGAACCGCGCCGCCCGCGTTGCGGCTCATGACCACCGGGGCGGACAGTTCCTCGGCCAGTGCGGTCAGCGCGGCACTGGCCCGGGAGGCGAGCACACCGCCACCGGCGTAGAGCACCGGCCGGCGGGCGGCCCGCAGCATGGCGGCGACGTCGGCGACGGTTTCCGCGGCCGGCCGCCCGGATCGGTCACCGGCCGCGGCCGGGTCGGCCAGGCGGGTCTGGGCGCGCGCGGTCAGCAGGTCCGCTGGAATCGTCAGGGCCACCGGCCTGGGGCGGCCGGTCCGTGACTGGCGCACCGCTCGACGCACGAGTTCGGGGATCTGTTGCGGGGCCTGGGCACGCGCCGACCATGTGGTGACCGAGGCCAGGACACCGTCCTGGTCGGGCAGTTCGTGCAGCATGCCCAAGCCCTGGCCGGACAGTGTCGAGGGGATGTCGGCCGCCACGCACAGCATCGGCGACGAACAAGCGTACCCGGTGGCGAGGGCGGGCAGGGCGTTGAGAACCCCCGGCCCGGGAACCACCAGGCAGACGCCGGGTCGCCCGGTGGTACGCGCGTATGCCTCCGCCATATGGGCCGCGCCCTGCTCATGACGAGCCGCGACATAGCTGATCGACCCCCCGTCTCTCCCGGCGCGGGCCAGGGCGTCCAGTACGTGGTCGAGCTGGACGCCCGGCACACCGAAGACATGGCGAACGCCTTCCCGTTCCAATTGCCTAACCAGGGCCTGCGCGCCACTCAACTCCATGTCGGTACCGTCTCCTCGATCTCGTGAACACGTTCGGACTCGCAGTCCCCGGCGGCTGGAAGTCCGGCCACCGCAGCACCGGCACGGTCATCAGGGTGACCAGCCCCAGCGCGGCCAACAGCCCTTCACTGAGGCTGTCGGTCTTCAGCTCGGTGGTGCGCGACCGGTCGGCTCGGGCCGACGGCCGCGGCGGAGGGAGCCGGAGCCGAGGTCCGCCGTGGCCGTCTTCTCTGCTGCTCAATGGCTGTCGGTGGTCGAGGCGGGGCCGCCGGGAGGGGTGGCGAAGTAGTTCCGGCACAGTCCTTGACGCTGGGCGTCCCAGACCATGTAGCTGCCTAGGAGCAGTTGGACGAGGCTGCGCGGGACCGCCGCCCAGCGATCGGCCAGCCGCATCGCGGCGAGCCGGAACCTGCGGCGCGCCGGAGCCACGCCCATCGCCGCGGCGTCGGCACGCGGGACGAGCAGACAGGGACCGCGGCTGGGCAGCGAGCGGGTGTGCTCGGCCGAGGACTCCAACCGGAAACGGCGCAGCATCTCCTCGGCCGCGACGCGCATGGTCAAGATGGCGAACCCGCGGGCTGGACAGGGACGGTTGGCGGTCACCCCGAACGGGATGAAGGCGGAGGGCTTGGTCTCCGGTGACAGCCACCGGTCCGGGTCGAACTCCTGTGCGTCGGGCGCGCCGGAGCGCTGGTATTCGGGGTAGTTGAACAGCAGGACCGAGCCGGCGGGGATGGGCTCCCGCTCGGCCCGGGGGACCTCGGCGGTGGTGATCCGGTGGGCCACCCCGAACAGCGGAAAGTGCTGTAGCGTCTCGCTGATGGCCCGCTCCAGGAAGTCGGGCTCCTCCTCCCCCGCCAGCAAGCGCTCTTGCACCGGCTGGTGGGTGGCCAGGGCCAGCAGCAAATGGGCCATCGCCTCAGACATCTGTACGACGGCGGTGTTGAAGAACGTGCCCTGGAGGTAGTAGACCTGTTCCCGCTCGGAGAGCAGGGAGGGCAGCGGCACCGGTGGCGGCGCGGTGGCGAGCCGCTCGCGCAGGTAGGCGGTGAGCCGGGCCCGCCGGTCCATGTGCCGCAGGCTGGTGCACTTGAGGGCGTTGACCACGTCGTCGGCGTTGCCGGTGATCAGCTCCCGGACGTGGCGCGGGCACGGTTCCCGGAAGACCACCTCGTAGTAGACCTCGGCCCACACGGGCATCATCAGGTCCCGCAGCCTGACCCAGTGCGCCCGGACACCGGGCTGCCGGTCGCGGCCGTCGAGTTCGTCGAGCACCCGCCGGGTGCAGCGGCCGACCAGCTCCGTCCACTCCGCTTTGGACAGTCCGGCCAAGATCTGGCGGGTGGTCTTGGCCACCTCGTCGTAACGGGGGCCGGGCTCCAGGTGCTCCTGGTGCACCTCGGGGCCGGGAGAGAGCCAGTACCAGAACAGGTCGGACAGCGCGGCGCCCTGGCTGCGGCCGTTCGAGGCCGGGTGCGCGTACACCTGCTTGAACTCTTCGGCGGGCACGTCACGGCTGGGGGTGGGGATGCCCTCCTCGCCGTTGACCCAGGCGAAGATGCGCACCCGCAGCGCGATCACCGCCTTGGGCAGCCAGTACGGCAGGCTGGCGACCAGTGCCACGGCCGCGCCGACGATCAGCCATCCCGTGAGGCTCATGACACCACCCCGCCGTTGCAGGTGCCCTGCCCCGCATGTCCCCAGCCGGCTGGCCGGACCAGCTCGGGCGTGAGGTCATCCAGTCCGGACGCGCCGCACAGCGCCAGCGTGTCGTCGAGCTCGGCGTGCAGCAGCTCCAGCAGGTGTCGCACACTTTTCTCGCCGCCTTCGGCCAGGGCCCACATGACGGGGCGGCCGATCCCGACGGCGGACGCGCCGAGCGCCAGTGCCTTGACGACATCGGTGCCTCGCCGCACGCCGCCGTCGAGCACGATCGGAATCCGGCCGGCGACCGCGGCGGCCATCTCCGGCAGCAGTTCGAGGGTGGCCGGTACGGTGTCCAGTTGCCGTCCCCCGTGGTTGGACAGCACCAGCCCGTCGACACCGTGCTGCACGGCCAGGCGGGCGTCCTCGGGGTGCAGCACACCCTTGAGCAGAATCGGCAGCGAGGTGGTCCGGCGCAGCCAGTCGATGTGTTCCCAGGACAGCTCCGGGGACATGGCGATCTGGCGTACGTGTCCGCTCTCGCCGTCGCGCAGATCGCGCAGGTTCTCGCAGTACAGGCCGGCCGGCAGGTCATTGAGACCGTTGCGCCGGTTGCGTTCGTTGGCGCCCAGTACGGGAGAGTCCACCGTGACCACGAGTGCGGTGCACCCGGCGTCGGTCGCCCGGCGGACCAGCGCCTCGGTGATCTCCAGGTCGGGCTGGATGTAGAGCTGGAACCACAGCGAGACGTCGTCGCCGCCGACCGCGCGGGCCGCGTCGGCGATCTCGCCCACCGCCACAGTCGAGGCCATACTGACGATCATGAGCGCTCCGGCTGCTGCGGCGGCGCGGGCGGTGGCCAGTTCCCCGTCCGGGGTTACCAGTTTGTGGAAGGCGGTCGGCGAGAGCAGGATCGGCAGGTCCGCCCGGTCGCCGAGCAGCGTCACGGCCAGGTCCCGTTCGGCGCTGCCACGCAGCATTCTGGGAAGCAGCCGCAGGCCGCTGAACGCCGCCTCGTTGGCCCGCACGGTGATCTCGTCGCGTGCCCCGCCGGCGATGAAGTCGGCGTAGACGGGGTCGAGGGTGGCGCGCGCCGCGGTTTCGAAGTCGTGGACGTTGAGCATCACGGCGGCCCTCACCGACCCATGGTGGTCGTGGTGGGGGCGACCCCGAGTTCGCGGGCGAAGAAGTCGACCAGCGGGGCGTGGTGACTCTCGGGGCCGTCCCACTCGTTTTCCAGGTTCTCGGCCATGTGGTGGGTGGCGAGTAGTTCGCCGCCTCGGAAGTGGCGGATCACCGGGTGCAGGTAGGCGGCGTCGTAGGCGTCCTCGACCGAGTTCTGGGCGGTGCGGCGCACGGTGATGTCGAAGGGGTCGACCTTGTCGTGGTCGGGGCCGTACTCCAGGGTGAGGGTGAAGTACTCGCCGCCGCCGGTGATGTCGCTGTCGTGAGCGTAGTCGACTGGCACCTCCTCGTGGTACTGGGCCTGTTCACCAGGCCCCATGACCACCAGGTCCCCGATGGCGCCGAACATCTGCCACAGGGCCGAACTGCGGTTGGCGCGGGCCACCACGGCGTCGGCCAACGCGCTGGGGGTGGGGGCGAGCGGGAGCTGTGGCCAGGGACGGTCGTGGTGGCGCTCGTCGAGGATGCGGCTCAGCGCGCGTACGGCGTAGCGGAAGCCGTGGATGAAGCCGCCGGTGGATTTCTTGAAGTCGCGCTGCTGCATCACGGTGCCGGCGAAGTACAGCCCCGGCACGTTCACCGACTCATAAGCTGAGGTGAGGGCGGGGAAACGGTCGTTGATGGCCAACTCGGGGCGACATCCGGGGCCGAAGGCCGACGCGTCGAAGCGAAAACCGGTGCACACGATGACCCGGTCGTAGCGCAGCTCCTTGACCACCTCGTCGGCCCGGGAGAAGTTGAATCGAACCCGATACCGGGGGCCGGCGGTGGGCTCCTCGGCCTTGTCGATCGACAGCACCTCGCCGTCGAGCAGGGCGTTTTGTGACTTGAGCTGGTAGGTGTCGAGGAAATTGTTGTTGACCGCGCGCAGATGCCCGACGTAGTGGCTGTTCCAAGCCATCCGTATGGCGTGCGGCCCTGCCACGTGGATCACGGCCGCGGTCTCGATGAGGTTGTCCGCTGTCTCCAGCGCGGAGTTGCCCTTGCCGATGATGAGAACGCGCTGGTCGGTGAACTCGTCGGGGTCTACGGACACGGTGGCGTAGTCCTCGGCGGTTTCGATGCCGGGAATGTCGGGGGTGTTGGCCAGGCTCAGCCCGGTGGCCATCACCAGCCGTCGGGCGTGGTGTTCGCGGCCGTGCTGATCGGTGACGCAGAAGCGGTCGTCCTCGCGCCCGATCTGTTCCGCCCGCGTGTCGTAGGCGATATCAAGGTCAAAGGTTGCGGCGAAGTCGGCCAGATAGCGCAGCAAGTCGTCGGCTTGGGGAAAGTAGCGTCTGGTGTAGCGGGTGAAGAGCAGCCGCGGGTCCGGCGACAGCAGGGAATTCCAGTCCATCCGCAGGTTGAACTCGGGATCGGCGATGCCGGTGTGTGGCTTGTTGATGGAGATAAGCGTGCGATGGCGCGGGAAGGTTCGGAAGAAGGTGCCCGGTGCGCTGCCGCTTTCCAGAATCCGGTACTCGTGCCCCGCCTCGTGCAGTAATTGGCCGAGCTGGAGTCCCGCGGGACCGGCACCGACGATGAGGTAGTCAAGGGCGTTACGCTGCACGATCTTCTCCTTCTGACGGGGGATTTCGCGGGCATATAAAATCTTCCACCGCTAGGATTTCCTTGAAGGTTGAAGGTTAAAGTAACACCGTAATAACCGGAAGCATGAACTGGCAATAGCCGTACTGGGCCATCACAAAATCGGGACGTTTTCCCAGCTAGCACCACCCGAAAGAACTTTGCCGCCCGCCGCCTCGGAAAACTCTCCCCGCGAACGAAATCGGTGCACAGCAAAAATCCAGCACACGCAGGACTTTCGCAATTCACATGCGAGAACGCACGAAATTTTCGCCGCGTGCGTGTCGGTCGGGAGGTGCGGGACGCCGGGGCATGACGCCCTTCTCGCCCGCGGATGCGCATTCACCTGCCGGAGACGCCTGCGGTCATGGCGGTAAGAGCCCATGAAAAGACGGCGTGTGGTATCCGGAGATCCGCTGGGGACGCCGTATCGCGGTGGGTGGCGAGGCGCCGCTTCACCAAGGGCTGTCCGTCCACGGTGGAGGACTCGGGGACAGGAAAGATATCCCCTGCCATTTTCAATGTATAGCGCACCGGGGGGCTTGCGGCAAGCCCCGGGGCGTGCCGCAGAATCTCCAGTCGAAGCCGGGACCCGCGGAAATCAGAGGTTCGCGAACGAGGCGTGTTTCTGTCGACGTGTGGGGCGCGGGGAGGTCGAACCATCGGGGCGCTCGTGGCGCGGTTGCGGGCACTCGGTGCAACGGTGCGAGTGTGCGCGCCGCCTGACTGCCCGCGGCAGCCGGCCGAAAAACAAGAAAAACAATTTGTTAAATGGGGGGCTCATGATCGACGTGATCGTGGTCGGCGGCGGGCCGACCGGCTTGATGCTGGCCGGCGAGTTGCGGCTGCACGGCGTGTACGTGGTCGTGCTGGAGAAGGAGGTACAGCCCGCCGAGCAGGCCCGCGCGCTCGGTCTGCACGTGCGCAGTATCGAGGTGATGGACCAGCGCGGTCTGCTGGAGCGGTTCCTCGCGCTCGGCGAGCGGTTCGCGGTCGGAGGCTTCTTCGCCGGTATCACCAAACCCTGGCCCGACCGGCTGGACACCGCGCATCCCTACATACTGGCCATCCCGCAGCACGTCACCGAGCGCCTGCTGGCCGAGCACGCCGCCGAACTGGGCGCCGAGATCCGGCGCGGCTGCGAACTGGTCGGGCTGAGTCAGGACGACCAGGGGGTGAGCGCCGAACTGGCCGACGGCACACGGCTGCGCTCACGCTACCTCGTGGGCTGCGACGGCGGCCGCAGCACGGTACGCAAGCTGCTGGGCGTGGGGTTCCCCGGTGAGCCCAGCAGGGTCGAGACGCTGCTGGGCGAGGCGGAGGTGACCGCGACGCCGGAGGAGCTGGCCGCCGTGGTGGCCGAGGTCCGCAAGACCCAACTGCGGTTCGGCGCCATGCCCCTCGGCGAGGGGGTGTACCGTCTCGTCGTGCCCGCCGACGGGGTTGCCGAGGACCGCACGATCCCCCCGACCCTCGAAGAGCTCAGGCGGCAGTTGCGGGTGTTCGCCGGTACCGACTTCGGCGTGCACTCACCGCGCTGGATCTCCCGTTTCGGCGACGCCACCCGGCTGGCCGAGCGTTACCGAAGCGGCCGGGTGCTGCTGGCCGGCGACGCGGCGCACATCCACCCGCCGACTGGCGGGCAGGGGCTCAATCTCGGCGTCCAGGACGCGTTCAACCTCGGCTGGAAACTAGCCGCCGAGGTCGACGGCTGGGCACCGGCGGGGCTGCTGGACAGCTATCACACCGAACGCCACCCGGTGGCCGCCGACGTGCTGGACAACACCCGCGCACAGATCGAGCTGCTCTCCCCCGAGCCAGGGCCCCGGTCAGTACGCCAGCTCATTGCGGAACTGATGGACTTCGAGGACGTGAACCGGTATCTGACCGAGAAGATCACCGCGGTCGGAGTCCGCTACGACTTCGGTGAAGGGCATGATCTGCTCGGCACGCGGATGCGCGACCTCGAGTTGAAGCGGGGCCGCCTCTACGAACTGATGCACAGTGGCCGGGGACTGCTGCTCGACCAGACCGGTCGGCTCTCGGTGGCGGGCTGGACGCAGCGAGTCGACCACGTCGTCGACGTCAGCGAGGAACTGGACGTGCCCGCAGTGCTGCTGCGGCCGGACGGCCACGTAGCCTGGGTCGGCCAAGACCAGCAGGATCTGCTCAACCAGCTACCCAAGTGGTTCGGCGCTGCCGCCGGTTGAGCGCGCGGTTGTGGCCCTGGGACGACCGTGATCGTGGCGGTGGAGCGGCCGCCGGCTTCAGGGGTCTCAGGCGGTAGGTCACGTGATCGATATCTGGACAGCACACACGAAGCCGCCCCCCGCACGATGCTGGGGGCGGCTTGTCCGGGCTCGCGGCGCTGGTTAGCGAGCGACGTCGGACCGGACAGCGTCGAAACGGTTGCGCAGCGAGTCCGCCAGGGTGACGTAGCCAGCGAGGACGTTGCGGCGCTCGACCCGCTTGACCTGGAACACATAGGAGGCGTGGGAGTCGTAGCGCTGGGCCAGCTCCGCATCCGAGTAGGGCTCGTGCGAGCCGAAGAGGACGCAGAAGAAGTCGGACGGGATCGTCGCGGAGTTCACGCCCGTGTTCAGCGCGGTGGGCACCTCCACCTGGGAGAGGCGGATGCCGCCAAGCGCATGGCCGTCCTCGTCCCGGGCGATCTCGCCGTCCTCGGTGCGCTCGATCGGGTCGGCCTCGGGCGGAGCAGTCCCGTCCTCGGCCCACTCGCTGAGGTGGTTGTAGGAGGCGTTGAGCACGTGGTGCAGCGGCACGCGGCTGAACGGGGGCTGGGCGCAGTTGTACTGCGGCTGCCCGCCGGGCAGGTCACGGTTGTCCACCCCCTCGCGTGCGGCTCGGCCGCCCCAGCCGGAGTGCGCGGTTCCCGCGACCTCCCAGGTGTGGACACTGTCGGCGATGCCTTGGGCGGGGAACAGGGTGAGGTCGGTCTCGGAGAGCACCTGGAAGGCGGGTTCGGGCCGCTCGGTCGTGGGGGCCGAGCCGACGATGAACCCGTAGCCGTCGAAGACCGGCTCGATGTGGGGCAGAATCCGGTCGTAGTAGGCCGTCATGCGGCCCGCCGACTGTGACGCTCCGATCGCCAGGAGCTGGTCGAGCTCGATGCCTCCGGCGAGTGCGCTGTCGGGCTCGCGCAGTTCTTGGGCGGTCTGGGAGAAGATGTCGTAGGACAACTGGTCGTTCTCGACGGTGCCGCCGTCGGTGACGTCGAGGTCGCCGTAGCGGGCGGGGCTCCACTCGGTCAGGTAGGAGACGCCCACGTTCTGGGCGGAGACGCCGACCCAGGTGTAGCCCTCGCGCATGATGTGCTCGGAGCTGGGCGACCAGAGGGCGTCGATGTCATAGCCGGCGCTGACGTTTTGCCACTCGACCAGTGCGGTCCCGTTGGAGTCCCACTGGTGCTCGGGGCGGCGCACGATGACCCGGGTCCGGTAGGGGTGCTCGGAGGCGACAGCGCCGTCGACGTACTGGTTGGCCGTGCCGGAGACGATGAACTCCTCCTCGACGTAGTCGTAGCTGTCGAGGTCGACATCGGTGGCGTAGAAGGGGTAGGTGTCCTCGATGTTGTCGGAGGCGGGGTCTCCGGGGGCCGTCCCGGGCAGGGGCCCCTCGACCTCGGGGACGGGGACGGGGCTCGGGTCGTCGGTGGGTGCTGCGGCTGCCATGGGCGCGAGCAGCGCGAGGCTGGCGCCCATGAGTGCGGCCACCGTTCCCAGCCGGTGGGAGGTTGCGGACACGGTGCTGTCTCCTTCGAGGCTCGGGGGAAGAGCCGAAGATGGCCACTTGGCGAAACGAAGTTATAGCGGTGTGTCGCACCCCACAACAGCAATAAGGGGCATCAGAGCATAAACAGGTCGTTTTCCTGATGCTGCTTTCGGTCACTGAGCGGGGATCAGTGGAGCCTTGACATCGAAGAACGGCCATCACATACCGCGGCTGCTCCGCCGCGGCTGCTCCGCCCCGGCCCCCCGGCTCCCACCGCCCCCGCCGATCGGGCCTCGGCAGGTGCTCTTCCGCTGCACAGGGGCAAAGCCGTCCCCCTCGCACTCCCCACTTCACAGCCGCTGCTTCCAGTACGCGACGCCACCCGTGCCCGCGCGTGCGAGCCGTAGCCCAAAGCCCACCGCGGCACCCCACAGGGACGGCTTCCCGTACCGGCCACCGTGGTTCAGCTCTCCTGCGCGGCTGCGCCGTCTCCTTCGGTTCGGCTGGTGTGCGACTGCTGGTGCAGGCCGGTGGCGGTCGTGGTGATGGTCTCCAGGACGGTGCTGATGACGGGGTGGTCGCGGCTGCCGAGGCGGGTGGCGGTCAGGACGCGGCGCACGGGCGCGGGTTCGCCGTGCAGCGGGATACGGGTGACCGGTAGTCCTTCGGGCAGCCGCGCGAGCCGGGGCACGAGGATGATGCCGAACCGGTGGGCGACCAGGGCGGTTCCGGTGTCCCACTCGTCGGCGTAGTGGGCGATGCGGGGCGTGAACCCGGCCGCCATGCAGGCGGTGCGCACCAGGTGGTGGTACGTACTGCCGGGCTGGCCCAGAATCCACGGCTCGTCGGCGGCATCGGCGAGCGTGACCCTGCGGCGTCCGGCCAGCGGGTGCCCGCTGGGCACAACCAGATCGAGCGGGTCGTCGAGCAGCGGATGCTGGTCGAAGCGGGTGTCGGAGGCCGGCGGGGTGTCGGCGGTGGGGATCAGCAGCGCGAGGTCGGCGTCGCCGGCCAAGAGCAGATCGAAGCAGCGGGCGGGTTCGGCTTCGATGACGCGCACGCTCAACTGCGGATAGCGGTCCCTGAGGACGGCAGCGGCCGGCGGCAGCAGGTGGGTGGCGGCCGTGGAGAAGCCGCACAACGTGAACAACCCACCCGTCTCCTCGGCGGAGGCGGCGAGTTCGGCGCGGGCGCGCTCGGCTTGAGCGAAGAGCGCTTCGGCGTGGCGCAGCACGATGGCGGCTGCGGCGGTCAACCTGATCCCTCGACCGGACTGGGTCACCAGGTCGACACCGAGTTCGGCGGCCAACTGGCGCAGTTGGTGGGAGACCGCCGAGGGCGTGTAGTGCAACGCCTGGGCAGCGGCGGTGACCGTGCCGTAGTGGTCCACGAGCTGGAGCACCCGCAGCTTCGGATCGATCATGTAATTATTTTGCACAATCATATGCAAGAACGTTTGCTTTTCTACAGTGGTCGTGCAGTGCACGCTGAGAGCGTGTTGATGAAGCAACCCCCCAGAGAAAGCCCTACCCAGGAGTTCGGTCACCAGTTCCCCTCTGGTGGACGCGAGCGGCGCACGGCGGCTTACCTGCTCGTCGTGCTCACCGCTGGGGCCTACCTGCCCAGCCCGCTCTACCCCGGCTACCAGGAGGCCTTCGGGTTCAGCGACCTGGCGATGACCCTCATCTACGCCACATTCGCCCTGGTCAGCGCCCCCGCGCTGCTGCTGTTCGGGTCGGCCGCCGACGCGCTCGGCCCGCGGCGAGTGCTGCGGAGCAGTGTGGTGGTGGCTGCCGTGGGCTCCACCTGCTTCGCATGCGCCGCGGGCCCGGTGTGGCTGCTGGCCGGCCGCGCCGCACAAGGACTTGCACTCGGCGCGGCCACGGGAGCCGCGACGGCACTGCTGATCCACAACGCCCCGGAGCACAAGCGCCCGCGGGCCTCGATGCTGGCCGGCATGGCGTTCGTCTCCGGTACCGCCGCGGGCCCGATCGCCGCGGGGGCGCTGGCGCAGTACGCCCCGGCGCCGGCGGTGCTGCCGTATCTGATCCACCTGGTCCTGCTGGCGGAGGGGATGCGCCGGGTATCGGCCCTGTCCGCGGCGCCGCCACACCCGCGCCGCTGGCGCCCCACCTGCCCACACGTCCCCGCCAGCCTGCGGCAACGGTTCGCCGTCGCCGCGACCACGGGGTTTCTCGCCTGGAGCGCGGCCGGACTGTTCCTGGCGGTGATACCGGCGACGCTCAGCCGAGCGGCCCGGATCGACGACCTCGCGGTCACGGGCGGACTCGTGGGTGCCGTGCTCGCCTGCTCCGTCGCGGCCCAGCCCTTGGTCGCGCGCTGCGGCGCGCCCCGCGCCCAGCTCACCGGGCTCGGCGCTTTGATGTGTGCTCTGGCCGTTCTTGCTGTCACCGGCGGCGGTTCGCTGCCGGCGACACTGCTCGCGGCGCTCGCCGCCGGAACCGGCCACGGGATGGCCTACGGCGGCGCCACCGCCGCCGTCGACGCGGCGGCTCCCGACCGTCACCGCGGGGCGATCAGCTCGGCGCTGCACCTCGCGTTCTACCTCGGCGCCGGCGGCCCCGCGATCGCGGTCGGGCTGCTCACCCTCTCCCACGACCTGACCACGGCGGTGTCCTGGCTCAGCGCCGCCGCGGCCCTGTTCACGCTGCCCGCGGCTACCGCGAGCGTACTGGTCCACCGCGTGCGAAGCGCGGCTGTGGCGACGATGGCCCCCGTCTCCTCAAGGAGCGGGCAGGCCGCCTCATCTGCTGTGGTTGGCCACACCTGAGCTGCCTCTCGTGGTTCGGTGACCTCCGGCCGCTGCCGCTGGTCACCGAAGCGTTTTGAACGGTTCCTGGACGGGTGGTTCTCCGCGCCGCCTTAGTCAACCGACGAGCAGCGAGCATCGCCGCTTTCTCCGCGCTCGAGGGGATCACCGTCGGGGGCGGACTCCGCGTAGAGGCGTTTGGCGAGGTCGCAGCGGCCGAACCCGTCGGACAGCGACGCCAGCCGGTGGGGAATCTACCCGCTGGTGGTACGCCGAGTGCCGGGTGTACTGCTCTGCGTCCACGGCTAGGACGGCACGTTAAGTGCGGTAGCGGGGAACTGGTCCGCGACGGTCGAGAGATGGCGATCTTCTCCACGTTGAATCCGGCGACAGGAGGTGGTCGCACGGGTGCATGGTGGGGTGCCGGACGGTGAAGATGCGCTCAAAACCAGACACAACAGCTCCCCTCGTCTCCTGAGAATCGCCTCGTTCATGTCGCCGAGGCCGGTCGGCCCTGCCGCGCTGCGGTCCTTCCGTTGAGACCAGTGCCACATCGTGGGCGATCCCCCCGCCGGGAGTCGCTTCGTCGTCGCCCGCACCCGCCGCGAGGGGCTCACCGCCGCTGTGACCGGCGTGGCCACGACCGAAACCGGACGGCTCGGGTGTCAAGTCATTATCGTGCGGTGCGGCCGGGAAATGTCCCCTGGCCCCGGTAGCCTGACGCGTGGCTTTTCCACCATTGATCCACCGAATTCACTCTGGATGAGGTATTTCCATGACCGATACCGCGGGCGCCAGTGCCGCGGCAGCCGAGCAGCGGCCCACAGCGCCGCGGGCCGGCCTACTGATCGGTGTGCTGGTCGTCTCGGCTTTCGTGATGATCCTCAACGAGACGATTCTGAGTGTCGCGCTGCGGGACCTCAGCGTCGAGCTCGATGTTTCGACGACGACGGTGCAGTGGCTGACGAGCGGCTTCTTGCTGACGATGGCCGTGGTCATCCCGACCACCGGCTTCCTGCTCGAACGGTTCACCCCACGCCAGATCTTCTTGGCCTCGTTGACACTGTTCAGCCTGGGCACACTGCTCAGCGCCCTGGCGCCGGGGTTCGGGGTGCTCCTGGTGGGGCGTGTCGTGCAGGCGTGTGGCACCGCGGTGATGATTCCGCTGCTGATGACCTCGGTGATGCGTCTCATTCCGCCCGAGCGGCGCGGCGCCACGATGGGCACGATCACGATCGTCATCGCCGTGGCCCCCGCACTCGGCCCGACGATCGGCGGGGCGGTGCTGTCCTGGCTGGGGTGGCGCTGGATGTTTTGGATCGTGCTCCCGCTGGCGGTGGCCGCGCTGGCTATCGGGGCGGCCTGGCTGCGGCTGGATAGTCAAACGAGAGCGGTCCCGCTGGACCTGTTCTCGGTACTGCTGTCGGCGCTCGGGTTCGGCGGCGTGCTCTACGGGCTGTCCTCGTTCGGGGAGTCCAGCGGTGGGCAGCACCCGTTGCCGCCGTGGCTCCCGCTGGTAGTCGGGCTCTTCGCACTCGCGGTGTTCGTGTGGCGCCAGACGCGCTTGCAGCGCAACGACCGCGCCCTCCTCGATATGCGCCCCTTCACCCACCGCAGCTTCGTGGTCGCCCTGATCCTGGCCGCCCTGCTGTTCATGTGCCTGCTCGGGGCCGGAGCGATCATGCTGCCGCTGTTCATGCAGACGGTGCTGAACACCAGCACGTTCGTCAGCGGGTTGGCCGTGCTGCCCGGCGGGCTGCTCCTGGGACTGCTCGGCCGCCCTGTGGGGGCGCTGTTCGACCGGGTCGGCGCTCGCCCCTTGGTCATCCCGGGGGCGCTGGCCATGGCGGTATCGCTGTGGCTGTTCGCCGCACTCGGACCGGACTCGCCGCTGGTTGCGGTCATCGCCATCCACCTGTTGCTCATGGGCGGGCTCGCGCTGATGATGACCCCGTTGATGACCGAGTCGCTCAGTGTGCTGCCCGACCACCTCTACTCCCATGGCAGCGCTATCCTCACCACGCTGCAACAGGTGGCCGGCGCGCTCGGTACCGCCCTGTTCGTCACCGTCGCCGCGCTGGGCAGCGCCGCCGCTTCCGAGGGCCCGGACCCCGCCGGCCTGCGCTTGGCGTTCATCGTCGGCGGATGCGTCGGTGCGCTCGCGGTGATCACGGCGCTGTGCGTCCGCCGTCGCCCCACCCCGCAGCCGGCCGCCGCGCCCGCTGGGAAGGAGCACGAGGGCGCGGCGTGACCCGGTGGGCGTGGGGGCGTCGTCGCCGCCACGCCCACCGTGGGACGCCACGGCCCCGGTCGCCGGTCCGGCTGCGCCGGTGCCACCCAGGCGTCCTCTCCTCCGCGGGATTCTCGCCGGCCGATTCCGGCGCCCCGCCGGTGGGCTCCGCCCTGACCGACTCGCCACCGGTCGGGCGCGAAAGCGTCGGTCTCAGCTACGCCACGAAACGTCTCCCTTCGCAAGGGTGTCCAGTTCGGCGCGCAGGTGCCGGGTGACGAGCCGTACATGGGCCGAATCCCCCGAGGCGGAGAGTCCCCGCGGCACCGACTCGACCAGCATGATCAGGTAGAGGTAGCAGCGGTACACGGCAAGCCGCTGCCGCGTGCCGGTGTCGAACTCGATCCGGCCGCCGGCCGAGCGGTAACCGTTGAGGAGGTGGGGGTCGGTTTCGACGTCGCCGAACAGGGCGAGCGACACGAACTCCGCCAGCGGGTCGCCCCAGAAGGCGCGCTCACCGTCGACCAGGCCGCTGATCCACGGGCGCCCGGCAGCACGGTCCACGAGGATGTTGCCGTCCCAGAGGTCGAAGTGGACCAGAACCGGGGTGCGCACCTCGTCGAGCGGGTCCGCGGCGGCGGTGACGATCTCCCTGATCCGCTCGGTGGTCTCGGGCAGGTCCACGGCGAAGGCATCGGCGTCGGCGAGCAGAGCGTCGACCATGGCCAGGAACGCAGCCCGCCAGGTCGCGCTCAGGGGCGCCTGCGGGTAGCCGAACCCGGTGCCTGTCATGTGGTGGAGCGCGGCGACCATGCCGCCCAACTCGGTGCGCAGTCGCTCCCGCTCAGGCTCGCCGATGTGTTCTCGCTGGGCGTGCCAGTTGGCTCCGGGAAGATCGCTGAGCACCAGGAAGTCGGTGTCGATCAGGTCGCGGGTGAAGTCGGCGTGCAGCACTTCAGGCACCGGTGCCCGGCCGGCCGCGGTCCGGTAGTACATCGCCTCGGTGTGCATGATCCGATGCTCATAGCTCAAGATCGCGGTCTCGGGGGCGGGAGCGACCTTGAGCACCAGGCTGGGGCGCCCTGACCGGGCCGGGTCCAGGCCGACCCGGAAGGCGGTATTGAAGTTGGCGTCGGTGAGCCGGGTGCACGAGACAGCGTGGCCGGGGTCGATGCCGGCTGCTGCGAGCAGGGAGCCGATCTGCTCCCAGTCGAGCCGCCGCCGGTGAGGGATGTTCACTACGCATGCCTTTCCGAGGAGTGAGTGGCGTCCCGGCGAAGCGGGGCCGTTAACCCAACGTAAGGAAAAATGGGCGCGTCCGGCCTCGACGGGCACGTCGACGGGCCGAGCGGGCTTCCGTCATGGGGGCGGCGATAACCGTGCCCAAGCTGCCTGAGCCCGTGAACGCCCCCCGTCGACACCACCTGGGCCGTCACCACCACCCTGCTCGCCAGCGCCGTGGCGACACCGGTCATGGGACGGCTGGGAGACATGTACGGTAAGCGGCGCATGCTGCTGCTCAGTCTGCTGCTGTTGGTAACGGGATCGGTGATCAGCGGGCTGAGCACCACCCTGGCCCCGCTGATCGTCGGTCGGACGCTCCAGGGGCTGGCAGCCGGCGTCATCCCCCTGGGGATCAGCATCATGCGCGACGAACTGCCCTCTGAGCGGCTCGGCTCGGCGATCGCGCTGATGAGCGCCTCACTGGGGGTTGGGGGTGCGCTCGGTTTGCCGGCAGCCGCCTTCCTCGCCGAACGCGCCGATTGGCACGTGTTGTTTTGGGCCGCCGCGGGCTTCGGGGTTCTTGCTCTCGGGCTCGTGGTCGCGCTCGTGCCCGAGTCGACCGTGCGCACCGGCGGACGCTTCGACCTGCTCGGCGCCGCCGGTCTCTCGGCCGCGCTGGTGTGCCTGCTACTGGGCATCTCCAAGGGCGCCGATTGGGGATGGTCCAGCGCCACCACGACCGGGCTGTTCTGCGCCGCTGTCGCCGTGCTGGTGCTGTGGGGCCTATGGGAGGCGCGCGTGGCACGCCCGCTGGTCGACCTGCGCACTACTGTGCGCCGCCAGGTGCTGCTCACCAACGTCGCCTCCATCGTCTTCGGTTTCGCGATGTTCGCGATGTCGCTGGTGTTCCCGCAGGTGCTGCAACTGCCCGTCTCAACCGGCTACGGCCTCGGCGAGACCATGGTGACCGTCGGCTTGGTGATGGCCCCCTCGGGGGTGGTGATGGTCGCCATGGCACCGGTCTCGGCACGTGTCTCGAAGGTGAGCGGCCCCAAAACCATGCTGATGCTGGGCGCCGTCATCGTCGGAGGCGGCTACAGCGTGGGGATCGCGTTCATGTCCAGCGTGTGGCACCTGGTCTTGGTGTCCAGCCTCATCGGCGCCGGCATCGGGCTCGCCTACGGCGCCATGCCCGCTTTGGTGATGGCGGCCGTGCCCCTCTCGGAGACCGCCGCCGCCAACAGTCTCAACACGCTGATGCGCTCGATCGGGACCTCGACCTCCAGCGCGGTGGCCGGTGTCGTCCTCACCCAGATGACCACCACCCTCGGTGGGGCCAGCGTGCCCTCCCAGGAGGGTTTCCGCGTGGTTATGGCGATCGGCGCCGCCGCCGCACTCGCCGCCCTGCTCATCGCCGCGTTCCTGCCTCGCCAGAGGCGGGCGGCCCTCAAGCCGCGTCCGGCGCCCGCTTTCAGTACCACGAGGGCTCCCACCGCCGGTTAGGTGCGTAGCCGAACGGCAGCGGAAAGCGCACGCCACGGGCTCCCTCCCCCGCAGCGCGGGGGCTTGTGGCGGGGTGTGGTTTTGGTTTGAGGAGGGGATCGGGAGTTTCCCATCGCTCGTGTCTCGATCGCTGCGCGATCTCGACAGCCTGGGGTGGGCTGTGGCCACGGTGGGGCGGATACCGCGCGACGGGTGAGCTAAGACCGCGGGGGAACAAGCACCGCACAACGAATGAGCTAAGACCACGACGGCACAAGCACCGCAAGAAGCGGGCTGGGGTCAAGGTGGGTGCGGCGGCCCACCGCCTTCTGGGGTCCCCTCGGCCACCACCCCGCGGAGATCACCGCCCTCGCTCTATCACCCAACAGCGACACCCCGCACTGGAGCGACGTTCTGGGACACAGCGACACCCCCACGGCAACGAGACTCTGGGACACAACACCCCATCGGGGGAAAGCGACACCCCGCGCCGAAGCGACGCCGCCCCACCCCCGATGCTCCCCCGCATCGTCTCCGGCCACCCCAGCCACAACACCCCCTTCAGGCTGCCGAGATCGCGAAGCGATCGAGGCACGAGCGAACAGCAAACCCTCCACCCAGGGCAAGCAACAACCCCCACCTACGCCCCACCCACCACAACCGCCAAGACCACACAGCGATCAACACACGAGCAAGCACCACCCACCCTCGCTCGCCACCCAGGGAACCCCCGCGCGCGTTCGCGCTGCCCACACGCCGGCCCAGGCGGGGCTCGTGCGAGCCACGCAGCGCTGATCAGCAAAAATGTGGAGAGTCCCGCAAAGCGTGGCCGCAGCCGCGCTGCTCTCATCTATTTTTCATCAGCCTCGGATTCGCTGGATGCCCGATGAACCAACCCAGAATCCTCGTCGTCGACGACGAACCCAACATCGTCGACATGGTGACCACTGTCCTGGAGTTCCACGGCTTCGAGATGACTTCGGCCGCCACGGCGACCGAAGCGCTGGCCACCGCGCGGCTGCATCGCCCCGACCTCGTGGTGCTCGACGTCATGCTGCCCGACGGCGACGGCTTCGATGTGTGCCGCACCCTGCGCCGCACCCTGCCGGATCTGGGCATCGTCTTCCTCACCGCCAAGGACACCCCCAGCGAGCGGATCGCCGGCCTCACCTACGGCGGTGACGACTACGTCACCAAGCCGTTCAATATCGAGGAACTGCTGGCACGGGTGCGCGCGGTGCTGCGCCGCACCATGCCCGGCCAGGCGCACACCACCGAGGAAGCGATCCTGCGCTTCGCCGACGTCGAACTCGACGAGCACGCCTGCACAGTCCACCGTTCCGGCCACCCCGTGTCGCTGTCGCGCACCGAGTTCGACCTGCTGCGCTATTTGATGATCAACCGCGGCCACGTGCTCTCGCGCTCGCAGATCATCGACGCGGTGTGGAGCAGCCACTACACCGGCGGCTCCAACATCGTCGACACCTATATCGGCTACCTGCGCCGCAAGCTCGGCGAGTTCGGCCCCAACCTGATCCAGACCCAGCGCGGGTTCGGCTACGTGCTGCGTGAGGGCAGCGAAACATGACCGCGTTTCGCCGGTTGCGCACCCTGCGGGGCCGCATGGTCGCGGCCATCACCGCCTTGATGGCGCTCGCGCTGACCGCGGTGGCCGGCGTCAGCGCGGTCGCGCTGCACAACTACCTGATCGAGCGCACCGACCAACGCATCGAGGTCGCCGCCGAGTACGCCCGCGCGCGCCAGATCGAGCTGTTCGTCCACGACCCCGCCGAACTCGTCCGGCAGATCGCCGCCCCCAGCGAGTTCATCTTCGAGTTCACCCTCGACGAGCCCGACGCGCCCGACGCCCGGATGCACAAGGTGCAGGGCTCGGGGCCGCCGCTGCTGCAAGACATCGATGTCGCCACCGCACCCGAGGGCGTGTTCACGACCCACGTGGCCGGCGCCGCCTACCGCGCCACCGTGGTATACCTGCCCGCCCATGACGCCACCGTGCTGATCGCGCTGCCCCTGCAACCGGTGCACTCCACCGTGGGGCAACTGGTGGCGGTTGAGGCGTTGACCGGCTCGGTGGTGCTGCTGGCCACCCTCGCGCTGGCCTCAGCAGTGATCCGGCGCGGACTGCGCCCGCTCGACGACGTGATCGACACCGCTGAGGCCATCGCCTCAGACAACCTGGAGCGGCGCGTGCCGGCACCCAGCGGGACCGCCGCCTCCGAGGCCGGCCGGCTGACCACCTCGATCAACCGCATGCTGGAACGGTTGCGCGCCGCGATGAACGCCCGCGCGGAATCCGAGGAGCGGTTGCGCCGCTTCGTCTCCGACGCCTCCCACGAGCTGCGCACGCCGTTGACCTCGATCCGCGGCTACCTGCAAATGGTCTCGCAGGGGGTCGTCAACGTCGCCGACCGCCCCGACGTGATCACCCGCTCCGAAGAGGAGTCGGAGCGCATGAGCGCCATCGTCGACGACCTGCTGTACCTGGCCCGGCTCGACGAGCAGCCAACTCCCCGGCGCGAGGTGGTCGAGCTGAGCCGCGTCGTCACCGACAGCCTCGCCGACGCGCGCGCCGCCCAACCCGAACGCACGTGGCGCACCGAGATCGAGGCCGAAGGGCTGGTGCTCGGCGACGAGCAGGCACTGCGCCAAACCGTGGCCAACCTGCTGGCCAACGTGCGCGTGCACACGCCGGTCTCCAGCCCGGCGGTGGCCGCGCTGCGCCGCGTCGCGGGACGGGTGATCGTGGAGATCCGCGACGCCGGCCCCGGCGTGCCCGAGGAGACGGCCGCGTTCGTGTTCGAGCGCTTCTACCGCGGCGGTTCCCCGTCGCGACGGCCCGGAAGCGGGCTGGGGCTGTCCATCGTGCGGGCGGTCATGCGCGCCCACGGCGGTGAGGCGTTCTTCACTTCCTCCCCCGAGGAGGGGACAGTGGTGCGGCTGGAGTTTCCACTCCTGGACCCGGCTAGTGAAAGCCGCGCCACACGCTCCCGTGACGAGGCTCTCACTACCGGCGGCGGATTCTCATCGGATTTTCATCTTCCTCGGGAGTCGGACTCATCGGACACCGGTGAGCTTGCCCCGGACCGATCGTCGGGGAAAAGAGGAAGAACGAGCATGGCCCAACTGCTGTATCGCCTCGGGGGCATGGCGTTCCGCCGGAGGTGGCTGGTGGTGGTCACCTGGCTGGTGTTGCTGGCCACCGCCGCCGGGGCCGCCGCCGCGTTGCGCGTTCCCCTGAACGACTCCTTCACCATCCCGGGCACCGAGTCGCAGGAGACCAACGACCTGCTTGAACAGCGCTTCTCCGAGCGCAGTGGCGGCACGATCACCGTCGTGGCCCACGCACCCGACGGTTCCGACATCGTCGACGACCAAGACTACGTCGAAGCTGTGCGCGCCACCGCCGAGGAACTGCGCGACGTGGACGGGGTGGAGTCGGTCACCGACCCCTACGCTTCCCTCTCCGAGGCCCGCGAGCGCTACGACGCGGAGATCGACCAGGCTCGCCAAGAGGCGGTCGAGACCGCGCGCGAACGGGTGGAGGAACAGGTGCCACCGGGCACCCCCAACCGTGACGAGGTCATCGCCGGCCTGCTGCCCGACGCCGAGGAACAGGCGCGCGAGCAGTTCGCCCAAGAGGCACCGGAGTTCGACGAGGACGAGGTCGTCTCGCAGATCCCGCTGTTCTCCGAGAGCCGCTCCACCGTACTGCTGCGAGTGCAGCTCACCCAGCCCGACACCTCGGTTGCCGAGGAGACGATCGACGGCGTCCTGGCCACCGGCGACACCGCGCGCGAGGCCGGGCTCGAGGTCGAGTACAGTGGCCAAGCCATCTCGGTGGACACCCCCACCGTCGGCTCCAGCGAGGCATTCGGCGTCCTCGCGGCCCTGGTGGTGCTGCTGATCAACTTCGGCGCGGTCGTCGCGGCCGGACTACCCATTGTCGTGGCGCTGATCGGCGTGGGCGTGGGCATGTCGCTGCTGTACGCCGCCGCCGACTGGCTGGATCTGACCAGCACCGCACCGATCATGGCGATCATGCTCGGTATCGCGGTCGGTATCGACTACGCCCTGTTCGTGCTCTCGCGCCACCGCAAACAGGTGGCCGACGGGATGGCGCCCGAGGAGTCGGCTGCCCGCGCCATCGGGACCGCGGGCAGCGCAGTGGTCTTCGCCGGTGCCACCGTGATCATCGCGCTGCTCGGACTGTCCGTGGTGGGCATCCCGTTCCTGACGATCATGGGTCTGGCGGCGGTGGCCACAGTGGCGGTGGCGGTGCTGGTGGCGATCACGCTGCTCCCCGCGCTGCTGGGGTTCTTGGGCCGGCGCGTCACAGCGGGGCGGCTGCCGGTACTGGGCCGCCACGCCGAGGCCGCGATGCACACCGAACGGACACTGAGCATGCGGTGGGTGCGGCTCGTCACCCGCAGGCCGCTGCTACCGATCCTGGCGGTACTGGCGGTGTTGGTTATGGCCCTGATTCCGGTGCGCGAGCTGCACCTGGGGCTACCCAACGACGCCACCAGCCCCGAGGACACCACACAGCGCCAGGCATACGAAATCATCAGTGACGAGTTCGGCCCCGGATTCAGCGCGCCGCTGCTGGTGGTCGCCGACCTCACCGGGGTCGCCGACACCGAGGCCGCCACCGAAGGGGTCACCGACCGGCTCGACGGTCTCGACGGCGTGCAGGAGGTGACGCAGCCGCAGCTCAACGAGGCCGGCGACACCGCGATCATCACCGTGATCCCCGAGAACGGGCCATCGGACTACGCCACGGAGGACCTGCTGCACGAGGTGCGGGACCTGGAGGGCGACGTCGCCGAGGAGACCGGCGCCCAGATTTCGGTGACCGGATCGACCGCGGCCACCATCGACATCTCCGAACGGCTGGGCGAGGCCCTGCCGATGTTCCTCGCTGTCGTCATCGGGCTGGCGCTGGTGTTGATGACGGTGGTGTTCCGCTCGATCCTGGTGCCGGTCAAGGCGGCGTTGGGCTTCGTGCTCAGCGCCGGCGGCGCGCTGGGTATGACGGTGGCCGTCTTCCAGTTGGGCTACGGGGCCGACTTGTTGGGCGTGGAGCCGGCGCCGACGCTGGTGGCGTTCATGCCGGTGCTGCTGATCGGAATCCTGTTCGGCCTGGCCATGGACTACGAGGTGTTCCTGGTCTCGCGGATGCGGGAGGACTACGTGCACGGCGGCGACGCGCGGGCGGCCATCGTCTCGGGCTTCGGCCAGGGCGCGCGGGTGGTCACGGCCGCCGCGGTGATCATGACCATCGTGTTCGGGTCGTTCGTCTTCAGCCACAACGAGATCGTCAAGTCCATCGCGTTCGCGCTGGCGGCCGGTGTGGTGTTCGACGCTTTCCTGGTGCGGATGACGCTGGTCCCGGCTGTGATGGCGCTGTTCGGGCGGGCCGCGTGGTGGCTGCCGCGGTGGCTGGCGGCCGTGCTGCCCAACGTCGACATCGAGGGCGAACGGCTGGCCCGGCCGCACCACCAGCCCGCTACGGCGGCGTCTCCCGGTGCCGACGAGCAACCGCACGAACACGACCCGGCACGGTCGTAACAGTCGCAACTGCGGGGTGGGGGCGGTGCCGACCGGCCCCACCCCGCAGCGCCGTGTGCGACCTCGGTGGCTCGACCACGAGTCGGGCGTCCTGTTTTCGACGCTCACTCAGCGCGCATCCGCCGCACCACCGCAACGGTGGTGCGGCGGATGCAGGGCCAACCCGGCCACGGCGGACCTCTAGCGAGGCCCGCCGTGGCCGAACAGCCAGGTGGGCACGGCCTCGGCCATGGCTGCCATGCCCTCGTCGTTGGGGTGCAGGTGGTCACCGCTGTCGTAGGCGGGACGCAGCCGCAGCGGATCGTCGGGGGCGCGTAGCACCTCATCGAAGTCGATGACGGCGTCATAGGCTCCGCTGGTGCGAATCCACTCGTTGACCGCTTGGCGCTTGGCCTCGTTCTCCTCGCTGTAGAACCCGAGGGTGTCACCCTTGAACGGCGTGATGGTGGCACCGTAGATCCGCAGCCCCTCGGCGTGGGCGCGGGTGACGAGCTGGCGGTGGGCGCCGATGATCTCCTCAGCCGTGACGGTCTCCGACTCGGGGGCCGTGGTTCCGGGGTGGCCCAGGTCGTTGACTCCCAGCAAGACGACGACGTGGCTTACGCCCGGCTGGGCCAGTACGTCGCGGTCGAACCGCCCCAGGGCGCTCTGGCCGAAGAACGCGGCGTAGTTCTCGGCGTCACTGCCTTCGGGCGGGTTGGGGTCGTGCAGCAGCCGGTTGCCCGAGATCCCCACGTTGAGCACGCCGGTGCGGTGCAGGCGATCGGCGAGCAGGTCGGGCCAGCGGTGGTTGGCGTTGACCTCGGTTGCGGCACCGTCGGTGATGGAGTCGCCCAGAGCCACGACCGCTCCGGTGCTTCTCCCATGGGTGCGCACGCTGACGCCGGAAAGGAAGTGCCACTGCGTGAGGGTCTCAGTGGCCTCGACGCGAGTGTCGCCGGTGACGTTGCCGGCGGCCACCACGTTGTCCTGGTAGGAGAAGGCGTGCAGCGTAGTGACGGGGGTCTTCTCCGGCAGGTGGATACTCACGACCAGGTCGGAGCTCGCAGGCAGCGCCAGATCCACCGGATCGCTGAGCATCGGCGCGCCGGCCGGGATGGTCACCGAGGTGCGGTCGCCGAAGGTGACCGTGCGGTCGGTCTCAGGATCGATGTCGGTGCCCGAGGAGCCCGAGCGGAGCGCGACGTGTACCTCTCCGATGCGTAGCGGGGTTTCGCCGAACTCGTTGGTCAGCCGCAGCCGCACCTGGTCGCCGCCGACGCTGGTGTGGACGATCTGGCGGATGGTCTCGTCGTGCAGGACGGAGGTGGCCGTGTCCGGGGTGGCGGTGGGCGCGGTCGCCCAGGTGCCGACCCAGGAGTCGTGCTGGGAGCCGCCCCACGGGCCGCCCCCACCCCATGGGCTATACGCGGCGCTGGTGGTGGCTCCCCCGCAGACCAGGAGCAGCGTACTCACCGCGACGGCGGCCATTCGCCGCCAGATGCGGGGGCGAGATGTGGTTGTGTGCTCGCTCATGGCCGCCTACCCGCGCCACGCGGGGTGGGTGAAGTACCAGCCTTGGGACCTCAGCTCCGGGATGATGCGGGCCACGGCGTCGACCGTCTGGCTGCGGTCGCCCCCGCCGTCGTGCAGCAGCACCACCGACTGCGGGGTGATGCCCTCTCGCAGACGCTGCACCAGCTCGTCGGTGCCGGGAGTGTTCCAGTCACTGACGGTCAGGCTCCACCCCAGAGGCTGCATCCCCATGTCGGCGGCCACCTCGGGGGTTTGGCCCCAGGCGCCGTAGGGGGCTCGGAAGTAGGGGATGCGGGCGTGGGGTACCGCCTCGCGGATAGCCGCGCTGGTCTCTTCCAGGTCGGCGCGGATCTCCTCGGGCGACCAGGTGCTCATGTCGTCGTGGTGCATCGTGTGATTACACAGCGTGTGCCCGTGCGCCACGATCTGACGGACGAGGTCGGGGTGTTGGCGCACGTGGTCGCCCCACAGGCAGAACACGGCCTTGACGTGGTTCTGCCGCAAGACCTTGAGCAGGCGGGGGGTGTCTTCCGGGTCGGGCCCGTCGTCGAAGGTGAGGGCCACGGCCTGGCCGCCCCACTGGGTCGAGTCGACGATGTCGGTGGTGGGCTCGTTGGGGTAAGGCGGCCACCAGGCCCAGGCCTGCGCCGGTGATGCGGCCCAGAGGGCGCACCCAAGGGTGAGCAGGACCGCGAGGAGGCGGCCTCGAGTACGGCTGCGAGTGGGGGTCACACAGGTCTCCTAGGTCACGACGCACGAAATATTCCGAAAATTTCCGGAATGTAAAGGCAACCTAAGGAATGCTGTGTCGCGGTGTCAACGGCCTCTCACAGATCGCGCGGTCAGCGACCAGCCATCGCGGGTGGGGACGCGGTGCTGTCGCGAACGATGAGTTCGGTCGCCAACTCGATGCGTGGGCTCTCGATGTCCTCATAGCGCATGAGCCGGTGCATGGTGCGGACCGCGAGTCTGCCCATCTCAGCCAGCGGCTGGCGCACCGTGGTCAGCGGTGGAGAGGACCAACTGGCTTCCGGTAGGTCGTCAAAGCCGACCACACTGACGTCACCGGGCACGCGCAGACCGCGCTGGCGCAGGGCCTCATAGATGCCCAGCCCCATCTGGTCACTCGCGGCGAACACCGCCGTCGGCGGCTGGGCGAGGCCGAACAGATGCTCGCCCGCGCGAAAGCCCGACTCGTAGTCGAACTTGCCTTGGACGACGAGGTCGCCGTCGACGTCGAGGCCGGCGGTCTCCAACCCCGCCCGGTAGCCGTCGAGGCGGGCGCGGCTCGACCACAGTTCGGGGCGTCCGGCGACGAAGGCGATGCGGCGGTGTCCCAAGCCGATCAGATGCTCGGTCGCGCTGAGCCCACCGGCCCAGTTGGTGCAGCCGATGGTGGGTACGGCCATATCCGGAACGCCGACCGGATCGATCACGACAGCGGGCAGGTGCAGTTCCTCCAGCTCCGCGCGTAGATCGGAGTCGAGATCCGTGGTCACGAGGATGGCACCGTCACTGGCGCGCGAGCGGACGCTTTGCAGCCATTGCCGGGTCGAACTGGCACGCCGATGGATGGCCGACACCACGGTGCCGCTGCCCACCGCGTGCGCGGCGTCTTCGACACCGCGAATGATCTCGACCGCCCACGGACTGTCCAGATCGTTGAAGACCAGGTCCAGCAGGCCGACCTGCTCTTCGGCGCGGTGGCCGCGGCGCCGGTACCCGCGGGCGCGCAGCAGAGTCTCGACGCGCTCGCGGGTAGCGGGAGCCACGTCGCCTCGCCCGTTGAGCACACGTGACACCGTCGGCGCGGACACGCCTGCTTCCTCGGCGATCGCAGAGATGGTCACGGCTTGGGTCGGGATGTCAGCCACTAGTCCTCCTTCGTACCCACCCAGAGTACGAGGACGGCGGGGACCGGCAACCGCGCCGGAGCCCGTGCGGCTATTGACGGAGGGCGTGACGAGGGCTTAATGTCCATGATCTCTGCAAACCGAAAACTTCCGGAAATAATTATCGACTAATCGAACGGATATTCCCCCCATGAACCCCATCCGATCCGTCGCCGTCACACTCGCCACGGCAGCCCTGTGTCTGCCACTGGCAGCGGCACCGGCCGCAGCCACCCCGCACTCCGAGCACGGTCCCCCATCGCACTCCAACGCCAAGTTCCAGCGACTGCGCTGGTCGGCTCCCCCTGGTTTCTTCATCGGCAGCGCCGTCGCGGGCGGCGGGCACCACCTGGAGCAGGACTATCCTGACCCCTTCACCTCTGACAAAAAATACCGGAAAATCCTGAAAAAGCAGTTCAACTCGGTCTCGCCCGAAAACCAGATGAAGTGGGAATATATTCATCCGGAGCGCGACCGTTACGATTTCGAGATGGCTGATGCCATCGTCGACTTCGCCGCCCGCAACGGTCAGGTCGTACGCGGCCACACCCTGCTATGGCATAGCCAGAACCCGGAGTGGCTGGAGGAGGGCGACTTCTCCCAGGAGGAACTGCGCACCATCCTGCGTGAGCACATCATGACCGTCGTCGGCCGCTACTCCGGTCGCATCCAACAGTGGGATGTGGCCAACGAGATCTTCGACGGCGAGGGCAACCTGCGCAGCGAGGAGAACATCTGGATTCGGGAGCTGGGGCCGGGCATCATCGCCGACGCCTTCCGCTGGGCCCACCAGGCCGACCCGCACGCCGAACTGTTCTTCAACGACTACAACGTGGAGGGCGTCAACGCCAAGAGCGACGCCTACTACGAGCTCACCCAAGAACTGCTCGACGAAGGAGTCCCGGTACACGGGTTCTCCACGCAGGGGCATCTGAGCATCCAGTACGGCTTCCCGGGCAGTCTGGAAGAGAACCTGCGCCGGTTCGACGAACTCGGCCTGTCCACCGCCATCACCGAGATGGACGTGCGCATGGAGCTGCCCGAGAGCGGCGAGCCCACCGAGGAGCAACTGGACAAGCAAGCCGACTACTACCAGCAGGCCCTGTCGGCATGCTTGGAAGTGGCCGGCTGTGACTCCTTCACGATCTGGGGCTTCACCGACAAGTACTCCTGGGTTCCCGTGTTCTTCGAGGGGCAGGGATCGGCGACGGTCATGACCGACGACTTCACCCGCAAGCCCTCCTACTTCGAAATTCAGTCCACGCTGCAAGACGCCCAGCCGTGGTGGTACCCGGGGCCATGGGGGTGGCCCTGGTAAGGCCCGGATAACACAGGTCCGGGCTAGCTAGGGGCGTGCCGGCTGTCGACCCAGCCGGCACGCCTGCTTTGAGCAGCACGGTGGCACCCAAACAACGCGCGTGGGCAGCGCCGTGAAAACGGGCGAACTCGACGTGCCCCCTCACCGCCGGAGTCGGCAAAGGCGAAAGAGTTGATGAAATCGTCGGTGGCGGGGGCGCGGTGGCCGGGCCGGGCTCGTCGACCTCGGACCGGGAATACCCGTCGACGGGGGTGCCTGGGCCGTCACCCTCGTCGGCGCCGATGACCGGCCCTCGTGGCAGCGGATCGCAGGTGCCCAGGCACCACACCCCGGCGCGGCACGGAGCAGCACCCCGCCGGCTCCACACGCTGCACCGCGTGGGCAAGGAACGCCCAGTTCACCAGGGCGCGCGGAGAGCACCGGTAGCGTGGGCACGCGGTTGAAACCGGAGGCGACGAGGTCGTACTCGCCATCCCCCTCTCCTCGGATCGCGCCAAGGCAAAGACAGCAGTCGCCAAGACGGGGACGGTAGCGGCGCTCAGCGGCAACGCCGAGGAAGGCTACTTCGTCGTGCTCCTGCCCGCTCCCCCACCTCCGGCGTTCCGAGGGCTGTACGCACGGTTGCCGCCGCACACGCCGGAAGACGCTTACCGCATCCGGGGGAGTCGGCACGGGGAGTCAACGACCTCCGGAGGTCTCGCTGGGTGTGTCAAGCGGGGTGGGGCGGTGGTGACATTCGTTCGTGCCTCGATCGCTTCGCGATCTCGGCAGCCGGCGAGGGCACGGCGGCTGAGGCCCCCGCAACCGACGCGGGCGACCACCGGGGCAGGGAACGCTGCTATAACTCAAAACACCACAACGGGAAAGTGCTCCCTTGGGACGCGGCGGCAGCTCGGCGCAGCCGCCCGAGGTCCAGCCCCGCACCATGGCAAGATGCGACCTCTTGGGGCGGGGCGCCAGGATGCAGAACCCAAAGCCCTCTCTGAAGCGGGTCCATAGCGGGCAACGCCCACTGAGCACCACCAAGCTACAGCACCCACCCTGCATACAACCCACCACTCTGGGCTGGTGCCATAGGTGGCCCCCACTGAGCACCACCAAACTACAGCACCCACCCCAGACACCGCCCACCCCCGGGCTGCCGAGATCGCGAAACGATCGAGGCACGAACGACGGGAAACCCCACGAGATCCCCTCAGCCCCAGCCCACACCACGCCCCCGCCCCGCACCAGGCCCCGCCTCGCCAGAAGACCTGAACGTCGGCGCCCCGCACCGGGGCGAGGAAGACAACGTGGGGCAGTGAGGACCGGCGGTGGACGGCAAGCCCGCCGGGATGCGGCTGTGCGGAGGGCTGCTCGGTCGTCGGCACCGCACCAGGCCATCGGCGCCACCGAAAGAGCGTGGACTCCCCCACTACGCCCCCCGCGCCCCGGGGAGATCTATAGAGCGTCAAGCGTCGCAGCGACCCCAGGGATACGAGTAGTGAAGCTCCGAAACTGGAGGGTGACATTGCCCACATATGTGCTGAAGTGGGCGGGTATGACAAAGGGGCCGGACGAGGATTCCTCACGGAGCTAGTTGGGCAAGCCCACGCCGGAGCAACCGATCACGACGGCTCCGGCACGCATGGGCCCAGGGGTAAGGGAGCTAGACGCACACGGCGGCATGGGCTGGTGTGAGCACGACGTGATCCGCTGCTCCCAGCCTTGTCACAGGACGGACATCTCTTGTGCCCAAACTCGATCCGGACATTCCGGATCTCGGACATGTCAGCAGGTGTCCGCAGCGCCCTCCAGGTTGCCCACAGCAAAGGAGCGACGTTATGTCGTACCTGAATCCATCAGAGTTCGTCACGAAGATGATCGACGCGGGCGAGTCTAAGACCTTCATGTCGACCCGCGACACCGTAATCCGTGCCTACATGGCCGGTGCCATCCTCGCACTCGCCGCGGCGTTCGCGGTGACGATCACCGTCCAGACGGGACAGCCCATCGTGGGCGCCGTCCTCTTCCCGGTCGGGTTCTGCATGCTCTACCTGCTGGGCTTCGACCTGCTCACCGGTGTCTTCACGCTGGTGCCCCTCGCACTGCTCGACAAACGACCGGGCGTCAAGATCGGTTCCGTGCTCCGCAACTGGGGACTGGTCTTCATCGGCAACTTCGCCGGCGCGTTCACCGTGGCTGTCATGATGGCCATCATCTTCACTTTCGGGTTCTCCACCACCCCCAACGAGGTCGGCCAGACGATCGGCACGATCGGTGAGGGCCGGACGGTCGGCTACGCCGAGCACGGCGCCGCGGGGATGCTGACGCTGTTCATCCGTGGCGTGCTGTGCAACTGGATGGTCTCCACCGGCGTCGTCGCCGCGATGATGTCGACCTCGGTCTCGGGCAAGGTCATCGCCATGTGGATGCCGATCCTGGTCTTCTTCTACATGGGCTTCGAGCACTCGGTCGTGAACATGTTCCTGTTCCCCTCCGGCCTGCTGCTCGGCGGCGACTTCTCGGTCATGGACTACCTGCTGTGGAACGAGATCCCGACGGTGATCGGCAACCTGGTCGGCGGCCTGACGTTCGTCGGGCTCACGCTGTACGCCACCCACTACCGTACCGGCGCTCCCCGCAACCGCCCGGTCGTCCAGCAAGACGTCAGGGAAGACATCCAATCCAAGGTGAACGCATGACGCTCCACCTGAAAGGGCGCGGTTCTCCCGCCCGCGGTCGACACCGCGGGCGGGAGCGCGTATGTGGTCCCGATGCGGGGCCTGCCAACGGCACCCCTGCGTGAACGGACCGGTAGCAAGTGGTGATTGCTAGCCACCGCCCCCGCCACCACCGCCACCACCGGCGCCGCCTCCTCCGCCTCCTCCGCCTCCGCCGCCGCCACCGGCGCCAGCGCCACCACCGATGAAACCTCCACCGCCACCGCGCCGTCCTTTGGAACTCTCACTGTTGAGGACCGCGAGCACGAGGAGGACCATCGCCACGAGGAAGAGAGGCCCCAAAATTCCCCATATACTCCAATCGTCGGATTCATCACGTTCGGTCGTCTCGCGCTCGGGTGCCAGTGGCTCGGGGGTGGGAACCGGCACGCTTCCTTCAAGAAGGACGAGATCGATGCTGAACGCCTCGCCCGGCTCCAGGCGGTCGTGGGAGAACGTGGCGGTGCTCCCCTGGTGCTCGGCCTGGGCGCACGCACCCCGCGACGACGGTTCTCCCGCGTAACAGTCCACACGCACGATCTCGCCGGGGGTCTCCACCCGCACTTGAGAAGACTCCACCGGGATCGACCACCCCGAACCCACGATGTCCTGAAACAGCCGGGGTGAACCGGAGTCGCCGGTGACCAGCATACTCTCATAGCGGTAGCTGAACACGAAGGTCTGCTCCCCGACGAGTCTGTCGCCTCCGCCCTCGTCGACCAACTCGACTTGCACCCCGTCCTCGGTTACCTCCTGTCGCAGCTCCAGCCCGGCGGGTCTACGTTCAACAACGACGTCGGCCACCCCCAACCACTGCGGCTGCGCCCCGTCGATGCTGGCGACAGCGGGGATCGTCCGGTAGACCGGGTCACCCGACTGCGCTCCGAAGCGGTAGGTCAGCTCTTCACGGACCGTCACCTCTCCCCGCGAGGTGACGGTGATGTCGGCGACGAACTCCTTGACGGTGCGCTGCCCTGCCGAGTCGGCCGCCGCAGCCGGCGCCGCAGCGGCCAGCAGGGCGAGCAGCGGCAGCAGAAGCGCCCCGCCGATGGTCGTCTTCGTCCTCCTGGTTCGGTCGGTCTTGGTGTGACTCATAGTGGCTCCGACCGCACGCCCCGCCTCCCGGTTCCGCGCCGCCGCGGGCGCTCGCGCGGCCCCAAACCAGGGGAGGCGCCCCTGCGGAGAACGGGCGTGGCGGGTGTGGTCACCCGAGTCGTCGGCCGTCACACCAGCCCACGCCGGCACAGGAGAGGCAGCGCGAATGATCGCCAGTGCCGCTCGAAACTTTCCCGGTGAGCCCTGCGAGCCCCTGGTAACGGCCACGCCTGAACAGGGCTTCGTGCAGCGCCGCAACGGGCATTACTCTTGGTTTTCTCCCCGACGCATAGGGTTGACGCTCTGGAAAGGGCATTCTACGATCCAGAAAACCTATGGACGGCGTTCGCCGTACTCCACGTAGAGCCGGTGCGTCACCGCCGCGCCCGCACGGCTCCCGCTCTACACTCCCACCCCAGTCCCGTTCCGTCGGTCACCACAGAACACACCTCGACACCCTGACACAGGAATACGTATGTTAGCGCTAACATTTCGCGGTTCTCCATGGAAAGCGCTCTACAAAGAGCTTTCCTCCCCCAACTCGCACCACCAGGGACACCCCTCCTAGCCGTCCCGATCAGCGGAACGACCGGGCACCGGCGGCCGGCTCGGCCGCCGCGCTCACGGCCGGCGGCTCGCCGGCTATGACGGCGCGACCGCACCGACGGCACCACGCACCGCCTCCTAGGCGCGCCTGACCGCGCGTCCCCGACAAGAAAGGCGCATCCCCCATGCTGAAACGCCGCACCCTGCTGACCTCGGGCGCATCCTCACTGGCCCTGGCCGGCCTCGGCGTCACCCTCCCGGCCAAGCAGGCGACCGCCGCCACCTACACGGGCTATGTGATGGGCTATTTCACGGAGTCCCCGGAGGGCAACGCCGACACCTACGCCCTCCACTTGGCGGTGAGCGAGGACGGACTGTACTGGACCCCGCTCAACCAAAACAGCCCCGTCGCCGCCCCCACCGCCGGCACCAGCGGCCTACGCGACCCCTTCATCCTGCGCAAACAGGACGGCACGTTCGTCATCCTGGCCACCGACCTCAGCGGCACCGACTTCACCCAGCAAAACCAGTACATCCACGTCTGGGACTCCGCCGATCTGCGTAGCTTCACCGGCTACCGGCGACTGCACATGCACTCGATGCCCACCCACACCTGGGCGCCCGAAGCGTTTTGGGACGCCTCCCGCGGCCAGTACGGCATCGTCTACTCGGCCAACAGCGACGGGCGCGACGCGCTGTGGGTGAACTACACCAGCGACTTCGTCACCGTCGGCGCGCCGCAGATCTTCTTCGATCCCGGGTTCAACGTCTTGGACGGAACCATGCACATCACGGCAGGGATGAACTACCTGTACTACAAGAGCTTCGCCGATGGCCGCATCTACGGGGCACGCTCGACCACCCTGGACCCGCGCAGCTTTGACCAGAGCACCTACACCTCCGGTGTCGTCAACGGCGGTATCGAGGGGGCGATCGTGTCCAAGGCCAACGACCGCGACGAGTGGTTCCTGTGGGGCGACTCCTTCTCCCCGGTCAACGGCGAGTTCTACGTCTGGAGCAGTACCGACATCGCCGTCGACGCCTGGACGCCGCTGTCCAAGGCCCAGTACAACCAGCCGTTGAACTCCAAGCACGCCACCATCGCCCCCATCACGGCCATTGAACACGCCGACCTGCTCGCCTACTGGGGCGCTCCCGACTGGAACCGGATCAAGTCCTACAACTACCCCGACTCCCTGGTCCGCCACGCCGCTTATGTGGGCCGGATCGACCCCTACCCCTTCGATCCCTACGCCGACTCGCAGTGGCGGCTCGTGCCCGGCCTCGCCGACACGGCGGCCCTCTCCTTCGAGTCGCTCAACTACCCCGGCTACTACCTGCGCCACTCCGACTACGCCCTCGTGTTGGAGCAAGACGACGGCTCCGCCACGTTCGCAGCCGACGCCACCTACCACGCCGTCTCGGGCCTGGCCGACGCCAACTGGACCTCGTTTCGGTCACATAACTTTCCCGACCGCGTGCTCCGCCACTTCGATTCCGAGCTGCGCATCGACCCGATCGGCAGCGACTCCTCGAGCACCGAACGGCAGGACGCCACCTTCCTGATCGTCTACTAGAGCGCCGGCCCGCCGCTGGGCGTCCGTAGGGCGAGGCCCTGCTGACCGCGGCGGGCTGCCCGTAGCGAAGCCTCCGCCCCTGGCCTGGAACTCCCTCGAAGCGGTGGAGGCTTCGCGCCGTTTTCCGCCACTCGGGGCCGACCGGAGGCGGCCATGGCCGTGGCGGCATAGCCGCCCCTCAACGGGCGGGCGCGTTGTCGTCGACGGCCGATGACAGCATCGCCGGGGTCGGCGGAGCACAGCCATCACCGTCGACGACACCACCTGCCGCTCCAGAACGCGACCGGCGCGAGAGCCGTATGCTTCGCGGGGAAGGGCGCACTGACTCCCGCCCGCGCCGTGCGGGTAGCCGCGCAGCAGCCGAGAAGCTCCAGGGAGCAGCGAAGGCATGGACGACACCACATCCGCCGCTCTGTTGCCGTTGACGAGCACCGTCGACGAGCAGCGACGCGACGCCGACGTGGCCCTGCTTCCCGTGGGCAGCCTGGAGCAACACGGCCCGTTTCTGCCGCTGGAGACCGACACGGTCATCGCCTGCACCATCGCCCAGCGGCTCGCCGCCGCCCACCCGGTGCGGCGGCTGCCTCCGGTGACGATCTCGTGCTCTCACGAGCACGCGGCGTGGCCCGGCACGGTGAGCGTGTCGGCCCGGACGCTGCACGCGGTCGTCGCCGACATCGCCGCCTCGCTGCGCCGCTCCGGCGTTACCCGCCTCGTCCTGGTCAACGGGCACGGTGGCAACTATGTGCTGGGCAACGTCGTGCAGGAGACCACCCAGGACGGGCCGCATATGGCGCTGTTTCCAACCCTGGAGGACTGGGAGTCGGCGCACACCGCGGCGGGGATCGAAACCCCGGCCTACGACGACATGCACGCCGGCGAGATCGAGACCTCCATCCTGCTGCACGCCCACCCGCACCTGGTCGGCGCGGGTTATGCCGCCGCCGACGAACTCTCGGGCGACCGCCGACGCATGCTCACCCGTGGCCTGGCGGCCTACACCGACTCGGGAGTGGTGGGGCGACCCTCGCTGGCCTCGGCGCGCAAAGGGAAGGGGCTCCTCGACAGCTTGGTGACCTCATTCGGGGACTGTCTGCGGGCTATGGGCTCCTAGCTGGGCCGTCTCGCCCTCGCTCCCCGTGGAGGTGGCGCCGGTGGACGCTGTGGTGGGGCGCGCCGGGACGGCGCGGCGCAGCACCAGCACGGCGGCTCCGGGAACGCTGGCGACCAGCGTGAGCACCCCGCAGGCCACCGCGACCGTGAGCCCCTGCTCGGCGCCGAGTCCCGCGGCGGCGAAGGCGAACGCCAGGAACGCCTCGCGCGGCCCCCACCCGCCGACGTTGACCGGCAGCGCCATGACGAGCAGCGCGAGCACCAGCACCGGCACGAGCTGGGACAGCGGCGCGGTGGTGCCCACAGCGCGCGCGGCCACGACGAACAGGGCGACGTTTCCCGCCAGCGCCGCCAGCGACAGCACCACCATCCCCGGCCAGGTCTCGCGGGCCAGGAGCCCGCGGCGCGTGTCGGCCCAGGCGGTCGCCGTCCCCGCACGCCAGCGCGAGGCAGCCGCATCGAAGCGCAGCCACGCCGCGAGCCCGACCAACGCGGCGAGGCTGACCAGCAGCACGACCGCGCCCGTGGCTCCCGGAAGGATCTCGCGCCCCATCGCCAGGGCCAGCGACGGCCGAGCCAGCAGTACCGCTGCCCCCACGACGATGAGGACGAGCTGCCCCCCGACCCGCTCCAAAACCACGGCACGCACTCCACGGCCCAGGTCACCGGAGCGCCGGCCGTGGCTGACCGCCCGGTGGGCGTCGCCGAGCACCCCCGCGGGCAGCACGACGTTGAGGAACATCGCCCGGTAGTAGTCGGCGAGCGCGGTGGCCGGCGGCAGTCGCAGGCTCAGGCGACGTGCCACGAGGTACCACCGTCCAGCGTTGCACGCGGTGGTCCACAGGCCCAGGGCGAGCGCGGCGAGCACCGCCGAAACGTCGAGTACGCCCAGCCCGGCCACGAACGCCTCGGTGCCCATCTGCCAACCGAGGGCGAGCAGGATGGCGACGCCGGCCAGGGTCCGCGCCCAGGGCCAGACCCGCCGTCTCACCGCGGGGCGCCCGGTGCGTCGCCGGGCAGCGCGAGCAGATCGGTGTGGTGGACCGCGGCGCGCAACCGTCCGGCCTCGCACTCTTGGAGTCGCCGAGACAGGTAGTCGCGCGCGGCGGGCTCCAGCTCCGGACGCTGTTCGCAGGCCGCGGTGACCCAGCCGCGCAGCCACTCCGCGGTCAAGGCGGCGTGCTCGGCGTCGAGGCGCCACGGGCTGGGGTGGGTGTACACCGTCGCCCCGTAGCTGTGGAACGCCTCGGTGGCGGTAGTGACCGCGTCGGGACCGAGCAGGCGGCGGCCGTGGGTGAGGCGGCGCTGGTGGGCGTCGAACGCGGCGGCGAGGTCGGCGTCGAGCTCTTCGGCGGGGTCGAGCTCGACCCGACCCACCACCGACAGGGTCAGCAGCGCCGGGCAGCCCGCGGTCACGCAGGCGGCGGCGAGCCGGTCGACCTCGTCGGCGTCGAGCAGATCCAGCAGCGCAGAGGCGGTCACCACATGGGTGCCGAAAAGGTCGGCGGCACGCAGTCGGGTGATGTCGGCGTTTCGGGTCTCGACCGTGACGGGGGCGCCGTCGGCGGCGGCGCCGGGGGTGGCTTGCGCTGCGTGGGCGAGCAGCGCGGTGTCGCGGTCGTGCAGAATCCAGTGCTGCGGGCCGGGCAGGCGGCCACTGAGCCAGCGCCCCATGGAGCCGGTGCCACACCCCAGGTCGCGCACGACCAACGGCCGCCCGGGCCGTGGCGCGTGCGGGAGGTGGTCGCGCAGCGGCTCCAGCAGCTCGGGCGCGCGGGCGGCAGCATCGGCGCTTTCGCGAAGCTCCAGCCACTCCGGCGGACACCAAGAGGCGCTGGCCATACTCATGTGGTCCTCCCGGTGTCGGGGCGGAGCGTGGCCAGTACCTCGGCCAGGCGCTGTGCGGTCTGTTGCCACCCGCCCAGCATGCCACGGCGGCGGCGCGCCGCGCCTCGCAGTTGGTGGCGCAGTTCGGGCTCGCCGAGCCAGCGGCGCAGGGCGTCGGCGAGCGCGGGGGTCTCGGGTGGCACAAGCATGCCGGGCCGGCTGCCGTCAGGGGCGTACCCGAGGGTATCGGGGAGCCCGCCCACGTTGGTGGCCAGTACGGGAACCCCGCGCGCCAGCGCCTCGGTCACGACCATGCCGTAGGTTTCGGCGCGCGAGGCGAGCACCACGAGGTCGGCGGCAGCGTAGTGGGCGGCTAGGTGATCGCCGCTGCTGGGGCCGGGCAGTGACACGCGCGCGTCGAGGCCGAGGTGGTCGATGCGGTCGCGCAGCCGCGCGGCATAGGCGGGGGCGCGGCGCCGGCTTCCCACACACACGCAGCTCCAGGGAAGGTCGGTGAGGGTGGCCAGTGCCTCGATCAGCAGGTCGTGGCCTTTGGTGGGGGTGAGGGCGGCGACGCATAGCAGGCGGGAGGCGCCGTCGGTGCCGGGGGCCGGCGGCGCGGGGTCAGTGCCCGGTGGGGCGACGTGGACCCGGTTCTCGGGCAGCTCGTGGCGGTCGACGAGCCGGCGCGCGGCCCATGGGCTGGTCGCCACGACCGCGCTCGCGGCGCGCAGGGTCGCGTGTTCGCGGGCGTGCAGGTCGGCGGCGACGGTCGGCGGGAGGCCGGTCTCGTCGGCCAGCGGCAGGTGCACCAGCACCACCGGGCGCAGCCGGGTGGTCTGCGCTACCACCACGTCGGGGGCGGCGCAGGCCACGAGACCATCGAGGAGCACCGGGTCGCCGTCGGGCAGGGCGGCGAGGCGACGGGCCAGCGCGGCGCGGGCGGTGGGGTCGGGGTGGGGCCAGGCACCGGGGGCGGCGATCTCGTCGACGCGCCACCCCTGTGCCGCGAGCCCTTGGCACACCCGGCGGTCGTAGGTGTTGCCGCCGCTGGGCACGGTCGGGTCGTCGACGTCGCCCGGCAGGACGACGTGGACAGTGCCGGGGGTGGCGGTGGCGCTGGCGGCGGTCACAGTGACCGGTCGAAGCTCGCCCAGGCGATGTGCGACTCGTGCAGGGTGACGGTGATGCCGGCCAGTCCTCGGGCGCCCTCGCCGAGGTGGCCGGCGGCGATGCGTTCGGCGAGCCGGTCGGCGACGACCTTGGCCAGGAACTCGGTTGAGGTGTTGACGCCGGCGAAGGCGGGCTCGTCGTCGAGGTTGCGGTAGTTCAGCTCGGCGAGCACGGCCGCCAACTCCTGGCCGGCCAAGGCGATGTCGACGACGATGTTGTCGGCGTCGAGGTCGGCGCGGCGAAACGTCGCGTCGACGACGAACGTGGCGCCGTGCAGCCGTTGGGCCGGCCCGAATGCCTCACCCCGGAAGCTGTGGGCCACCATGAGGTGGTCGCGGACGGTGACGCTGAACAAGAGGCTCCCCCGGACGGTCGGTTTCCTGCGGTGCTCGGGTTATCCGGCGTAAGCGATGCTAGTGCGCTTTCCCGCCGAAGGCGCCGGGGGCGGGTCGTGTTTCTTGCTCCTGCCGAGACGTGCGGTTTTCGACCCCCCGGGGGGTGGGGGATGGCGAGGGCGGCTGGAGGCGAGGATGCGTAGGGGTGTTCCCCGTTCGCTCGTGCTTCGATCGCTTCGCGATCTCGGCAGCTTAGGCGGCGGTGGGGTGAGGCGACCGAGTCCCGGTGCTGTGCGCTGGGGCTGGGGTGAACGACGGCGGCAGCGAGGGCGGGTAGTGGCGGGGGTCCTGTACGGGGCCGGCCCGCTCAGGGTGGAGTGGGTGACGTGGGACGGTGCGGGTGGGGGGTGGGTTCTCGCCCGAGGGGGCTGCCTGTGGGGGCTCACCTTGCCGCTGCGGGGATGTTATAGGGGCTTTTGTCGGTTTCGCGCCGGCCATGATCATCGTCTGCCGCCCGCCCGCGAGGGGGAGTAGCACCGCCCCCGATCTGCGACGGAAACGGGAGGTCACTCGGTGCCGTAGTCGATGCGGTGGCACAGCGCGGGGAGCTCTCCCGTTGCGAGGCGGGGCAGGATGCGGGGCAGCTCGTCGAAGTCGCTCGCGCCGGTGATAAGCGCGTCGAAGGCGGGGTCGGCGAGCAGGTCGAGGGCGAGCGCGAGCCGATCGCTGAAGCCGCGGCGGGCGTTGCGGGCCGGCGAGACGGTGCCGACCTGGCTGGAGCGCAAGGTGAGGCGGCGCGAGTGGAACTCCTCGCCCAGCGCCAGGTTGACGCGGCGGTCGCCGTACCAGCTCAGCTCCACGACGGTTGCCTCGTGGCCGAGCAGTCGCAGCGAGTGCGCCAACCCCTCCTCGGTGGCGCTGGCGTGCACGACGAGGTCGCACTCCCCGGCGGCGTGCTCGGGGGTGGCGAAGTCGACGCCGAGGTCGGCGGCCAGGCGTTGCCGCGCGGGGTCGATGTCGACGAGCTGGGTCCGCACGCCGGGGAAGCCGGCGAGCAGCCGGGCGACGCAGCAGCCGACCATGCCCGCCCCGACGACGGCGACCCGGTCCCCCACCAGCGGCGCGGCGTCCCACAGCGCGTTCACCGCGGTCTCGACCGTGCCGGCCAGGATCGCGCGCTGCGGCGGCACCGCCTCGGGCACGGGGACGACCATCTCGGCGGGGACGACGTAGCGGGTCTGGTGCGGGTAGAGGCAGAAGACGGTGCGGCCCAGGAGGTCCGGCGGCCCCTGCTCGACCACGCCCACGTTGAGGTAGCCGTACTTGACGGGCGCGGGAAAGTCGCCCTCCTGGAAGGGGGCGCGCATCACCGGGTACTGACTCTGGGGAACCTCGCCGCGGAAGACCAGCGTTTCGCTGCCGCGGCTCACCGCGGAGTGCAGGGTGCGCACGAGGACCTCGCCGGCGGCGGGGGAGGCTAGGCTGAGCTGCCGGATCTCTGCCTGGCCGGGCGAGCGCAGCCAGCAGGCGCGGGCCTCGCGCGGCATCGGCACCCTCCACGACGGCTGATCCGGGGTTCTGCTTAAGGGCGGAAAGCATACTAGTATGCCGCGCATCGTGGCCGAGGCGGGCGAATGGCGGAATACGGTGACCATACGGGAGCAAGGCGGCGCGGGCACTGCCGCCGGAGAGCCGACGGTCGGTGTGGTCGGCCAGGTCGCGGTGTTGGCGTCACTGTGGGCGAGCGTGGGCCTGGGACCGGTGGGCTGGGTGGCCGGTACCGGTTACGCAGTGGCCGGCGGTGCCCTGCTCACGGTGGGGCTGCACCGGTCGGGAGGGTGGTCACTGGGGCCGGCCGACCGGGTCACGCTGGCGCGCGCGGTCCTGGTGGGGGGCGTGACGGCACTGGTGGCCGAGGCGCTGGCGACCGACGGGGGCGCGCAGAGTGCTCCCGTGGCGATCCTGGTCGTGTTGGCGGTGACGGCGCTGGCGCTGGACGGGGTCGACGGTTATGTGGCGCGGCGTACCGGCACCGTCTCGGCGCTTGGAGCGCGCTTCGACATGGAGGTCGACGCTTTCCTGATCCTGGTGCTCAGCGTGTTCGTGGCCGGCTCACTGGGGGCGTGGGTGCTGGCGATCGGCGTGATGCGTTACGCCTTCGCCGCTGCGGCTCGGGGGCTGCCCTGGCTGCGGACGACGTTGCCGCCGAGTATGGCCCGCAAGACGGTGGCCGCGGTGCAGGGGGTGGTGCTCACCGTCGCCGCCGCCGGGGTGCTGGCGCAGTGGCTAGCTATGACCGTGGTCGCTCTGGCGCTGGCCGCGCTGGTGTGGTCGTTCGGTCGCGATGTCGGCTGGCTCTGGCGCAACCGGCACCGACCGGCCGGGCTCGCGTGAGCCCACCGCGGCGCCGAGCCGGCGCGCCACGGGTGGGGGCGGGGTGACGGGCGTGGGGGGACGCGCCGCGGGGGGCGGCGCGGCTGACCGCCCCCCGCGCGTCGGGTCGGCACTGGGGGTCAGCGTTTCAGCAGGGCGGGTAGGCGCTTGGTCTCGGGCCAGCGGCCCCAGGCGATGAGCAGCAGCGGGACGGCGACCACCACGTTGACCACGACGCCCTCGGTGGCGTCGGTGATGAGGAACAGGTTGGACAGGGCCGCTCCGCCCATGACTCCCACCAGCCCGAGCGCGGCCAAGCCGCCCACCATCGGGATGAGCAGGCCGATCGCTCCGCCGAGTTCGCACAGGCCGGTGAAGTAGCGGAACCACTGGCCCAATCCGATGTCCTCGAACATCTCGACCTGGGCCGGTGCGCCGCTGAACTTGGGCAGTGCCCCGAAGGCGATGAAGTAGATCGCCAGCAGGACCTGCCCGATCCACAGGAGGCTTTCAACGAAGCGGTTGCGCTTCACCGAGGATTTTTTGGGGGTATCGTTCGAGGCCATCGTTGTCCGCTTCCGCGTCGTCCGACATATCGGCACTGAGCATGACATAACCACCGCCGCCAGGGAACGCCTCGTGATGTTCTCGTGGGACGGCCATGGCCGTGTCCAACCGGCGGGCACCCAGAAACCGATAAACCCCAGATGCCCACGGGAGCCCCGCGGGCTGGCACGACGGAGTGCGCCCCCTCCCTCCCGCGAGGGCCGCTGCGTTTGGCAAAAAAGCAGTGAACCGTCCTCGCGAAACAGCCGTTATCTGGGCAGAGGGCCCTAGATGGCGTCGAAGACGACCAGCGCGATGGATGTGCGCCGGCACCGGCGGCACGCTGCGCGGCCCCGGCAGAGCGCTTCACGTCGGGAAGCACTGAGGAGAGATATATGCACGAGCACGCCATCGACGGCGACGACATCGCCGAAAGCGACCTGGTAACCCGGTTCGGGACGTTTCGCAGCATCGCGTTTCGCGACTCGGGACGAGGTGACGAGCACATCGCCCTCGTCTTGGGCGAGACGAGAGGGCGCGAGGACGTACTCGTGCGGGTGCACTCCGAGTGCGTGACGGGTGACATCTTCGCCGCGAGGCGCTGCGAGTGCGGCGAGCAGCTCCACACGGCGCTGGAGGCGATCGCCGCCGAGGGCAGCGGAGTGCTCGTGTACTTGCGCGGCCACGAGGGGCGCGGGATCGGGCTGGTCGCCAAGACGCGCACGCACGTACTACAGGACGAGGGCGGGATGGACACGGTCGACTCCGCCACGGCGCTGGGACTGCCCGTGGACAGCCGCGACTTCACTCCGGCGGCTGACATGCTGAAGTACCTGGGAGTGCGGTCGGTGCGGCTGATGTCCAACAACGACGACAAGATCCGCTCGCTGGAGTCGCGCGGGATCGCGGTGGCCTCCCGGGTGCCGCTGCTCGTGGCGGCCACCGACCACAACATCGCCTACCTGACGGCCAAGCGCGACCGCCTCGGCCACGACCTGCCCCACCTCGACGGCGCCCATGACCGCGTCGGCACCGTGGGGCGCTGACGGTCCGCTCTGGGGGTTTCGGGGCCGACAGCGCGGCTCACCAGGGCTTGCCCCCAGGCTGTTCGGGGCCGTTGCGTGCGAAGAGGTGAGCCTTCCGCCACACTCGCCAGCAGTGGTCTCCCGCCCGCGACACCTCGGTCGTGGTGGGAGTGTCCCACCACGACCGTTCCCGGTTCGACCGGGTCCGCCTTTGCTCCCATCCGCTGCGCCTGCCAATGCGGTGGGTGCTGAGGCGTCCCTTCCCGAGGAGCCGGAGGTCGGGCTGCTGCCGCCCCCACGGACTCCGCCGAGACCAGCCGGTGGCCGGCCCCGAACCGGGAATCGCCCTCTCCTTCCCCGCTGTCGCGTGAGCTGTGCCGACGCGACAGCCCAGGGTCGGTTTCAGGCGAAGTGCAGTGTCGGCGGCGGCGTGAGCCCGCGGACCGGTAGCTCGGGGGTGTCCATCGCCCAGCGGGCCACGTCGCCGCACCGGGCGAAGGTGACATCGCCGCGCTGTAGGGCGAACTCGATCAGGCGGCGCAGGGCCATCGCTCGCGAGGGGCGGCCGGACAGGAAAGGGTGGCAGGTCAGGTTGAACAGGCACCGGTAGTGGCGCATGGCGTCCAACTCGGCGCACCACATGTCGAGCACCTTGGCCGGCGATTCGATCACCGAGCCGACGTGCGGGTCGGGCAGGAAAGCGTACTGCTCCCAGTCGTCGAGCGACCAGTGGACGGGAAGTTCGGCGATCTCGCCGCGGTTCGCGGTGGCGACCCGATAGGGCCGGTCGTCACCCATCAGGGACGAGTCGTAGAGCAGGCTGTGCTGGGCCACCAGGTCGAGGGTGTGCGCTGTGGCCTCCCACAGGGCCGCGCGGTGCCCCAGGATCTCGATGTCCTGGGCGGCGAACACGTCCAGCGCGCGCTCAAAGTCGGCTTGTTCCTCGGCTTCGGACATGGTGGTGGGCGGGCGGTGGCTGTAGGAGTGGTGGGCGACCTCGTGCCCCCGTTCAACGATGCGCGCCGCCAGTCCCGGCCGCTGCTGGGCGACCCAGCCAGGAACAAAAAACGTGGCCGGAATGTCGAACTCGTCGAGGAGGTCGAGCAGGCGAGGTACCCCTACGTCGGGACCGTATGCCTGGTGGGACATGGTCATGGCATGGTCCGCGTACGTGCCGCCGCGGGCCAGGATGGCCGACTCGGCGTCCACGTCGAAGGTCAGCGTGGCCACCGCCGCAGCCCCACGGTTCCATACATCACTCAATGCCTGCCCTCCGTTGCGCTCTCCCGCTCCCAACGAGCGGCGTTCTCCAAGGTCGCCATTGGCTCCAGGATCGTGGGGTCGAACTTGGCCAGGGGCTCACCCGCGGCGATCCTGCATGGCAGGTCCGGGTTGGCCAGGGCGCCGCGGCCGACGGAGAGAATGTCGGCGTGGCCCTCCGCCACAACGGTTGCGGCTTGCTCAACATCGTGCATCCCCCCGTTGGCGATCACGGGAACGCCTCCGCGCCGGCGCGCCAGCGCGGTTATGGTCTCTCCGCTGTCCAGCCGCGCGGTCTCGATCCAGGCGCGCCCCTCGCTGGCTACGTGGAGGTAGGCCGCTCCGGCTGCGACTAGCGCGTCGAAGATGATCTCAGCGTCTCGCGCTCCACCGGGCCAACGGTAGACGAAGTCGTTGACCTTCGTCTGCGACAGTCTGACCCCGACGAGGAAAGAGGATGGGAGGGCGGCCCTGACAGCGGCGACCACCTCGGCGGTGAGCCTGACCCGGTTGGCTATCGGACCGCCGTAGGCGTCCGTGCGCCGGTTGGTGTAGTCGGTGAGGAACTGGTCGAGCAGATAACCGTTGGCCGCGTGGATCTCCACGCCGTCGAAGCCGGCGTCGTGAGCGTTACGCGCTGCGGTCACGAACCCGTTGACGACGTCGTCGATCTCGGCGGGACGCAGTTGCCGGGGAGTCGGCCACGGCCCGCTGCCGCCGTATTCGGCCATCTTCTCGCCCTGCGGCGTGACCGGGGAGGGTCCCGCCGTCTCGTCGCGGTACTCGTTTCCCTGCGACAGCGCGCCGGCGTGCATGAGCTGGGCCACGATCCGGCTCCCCCAGTCGCGAACCCGGGAGACGATGGGGCGCCACCCTGCGACGTGGTCGGCGCTGACCAGCCCTGGCTGGTTGATGTAGCCCTGACTGTAGTCGGTGTCGGTGTAGGTGCCTTCGGTGATGACGAGGCCGAACCGCCCCTGGGCGAACCGTTCGTAGTAGTCGGCCATCCGTTCGGTGGGCACGCCCGTGCGCGTAGCGGATACCCGGGTCATCGGGGCCACCGCCAGCCGGTTGCGCAACGGGACGGTTCCGAGGGCAGCGGGGGCGAGCGCCGGGTGGGAGGCGAGCGTCATGCGGGGTTGCCTTCCTTCTTCCACGGTTGGCCGGTCGGTTCGGCTGAAACTTCGATCTCAAGGCAGGTGGGAACACCGCTGTTGATGTCGATCAGGTCCTGCGGGCACGCCGAGACCACAACGAAGCAGTCGCGCTCGGCTCGCAACGTCACGCTGTCGCCGGGCACGGTCCGCGCGGGGTCCCAGGTGAGATCGCCGGTGTCGGTGACCGGGATGTTCATGAAGAGGTTCACGGGCTGCGGCGTGTCCTCGATGTCGACGCCGAGAGCCGAAGCGGCGCTGCGCAGGTTCTCCGCGCACGAGGCGTGCCAGCCCGATACTCCAAGCGCCCGGTAGCGCGCCGGGTCGCAGGCGGCGATGAGCATGTCGTGGCGGCCGGGCGAGGTGTCGTCGACCAGAGTCAGCAGCGGACGCCGGTGATTGGTGACGAACTCCTCGCCGATGGCGGGGAACAGGCGGCCGACGTGCGCTCGGGTGTGGGCGGCGCTGAGGTACTCGCGGGGGTCGGCACGGGTGAAGGCGAACAGGTCACCGACCTGCCGCCCCTTCGTGTCGATGACCCGCACACACTCCCCCGCCGTGACGGCGACCGCGCGCGCTTGACGAGCGGGCACCGCGACATGGTTGGTCGCTGCTTTCGACGTCATGGCAGCAGCACACCACGGAATCGATCGGGGCCACGATGGAGATCCCTACAGGAGAAGGGCTTTCTGATTGGCGGATCGTCCAATCGGGTTCTCGGTGCCGCCTCCGTCGTTCAGCTCAGCCGGCGACGCGCACCGTTGCCTCCGCTTCGAACGCGAGGAAGACCTCGACCCGTCCTTCGGTCGTACGCACGTCGTGTCCGGTGAGCTCAGCGAACTTGGCCAGCCGGTTGCGCAGCGTGTTGACGTGGATGTAGAGATCGGCGGCGGTCGACGCCAGGTGGGCGTCATGGTCGATGAACGACCTGACCGTGGCTTCCACCTGGACACCCTGCCGGGCGTCGTAGTCGCGTACCGGCGCGAGGACCCCCTCGCTGAGCCTGCGCAGCGTCTCGCGATCCGCCGTGCTGAGCAGCAGTTGGTAGGTTCCGAGTTGGCTGAACCACGCCACCGGGGAGGTGCCCGGGCGCCGGCGGAGCACTCGGCACGCCTCCCGAGCCTCGCGCAACGGGCGCCGGAGCTGCCGGCTGCCCAGCGCGGGTCCGCTCACCCCCACCACGACGCGGGTTCCTTGGAGCCGTCGCCGCACCTGATCGAGCATTCGGCGCACCAGATGCAGCGCACTGTCCGCAGAGCGCCTCCACGGGAAGATCGCGACCACGTCGCGGCTGCCGTTGGCCACGACCGCGGCCACCCCCTCGGTAGGGAAGAAGTCACCCATGGCAGCCGCCAACTCGGCGCTGACCGGAGTCTCCCCACCGGCGAAGGCCGCGACCGCGACGATCATCGGGCTTTGCGGATCGATACCGAACGCCTGGAGCCGCGACGGCACCTCCGCGGCCACCTGGCTGCCGGAGAGGATCATCTCCAGGAGTTCGCCGGCGAAGCGGGCTTCGACGGCCTCGGCCAGTTGGGTTCTGGCGACTTCAAGGCTGAGGTAGTGAGCCGCCTGGGTCAGCCCCTCGCGCTCGGTCGGGCGCAGCAGTTCCAGGGGGCGCAGGCACAGCAGCGCCGCGTCCACCTTGTTGAGGACCATGATGAGAAAGACCGCGGCGCTGCCCTGCTCACCCAGCTCGATCTCCAGGGGAGGCGGGTGGCGCCTGAGCCCGTCGGCGACACGGGCCGCGGCCTCGGCTGTCAGCGAGGTACCCGCGGCGGCCAGCACGCGACCGGTGCGGTCGACGACGGCGAGGGGGAGCTCGTGGTCGCTGCGAAGGAGCTGTAGCACTCCGGAGGCTCCCGAGCCTCCGGAGATCGCTTCTGCCAAGGCGTTGCCGCGCCGCACCATGCCGGCCAGCCCTTCCTGGCGGCGTTCTGCCAACTCGGCGGCGGCTGCCTGGGTGACATGGGTGAACGGCACCTCGATCGGCAGCTCCAGCAGCGGGAGCCCGGCACCCTCGCATGCCTCGACTAGCTCCCGTGGGGATTCAGGGGTGACATCGCGCAGGCCGTAGACGATTCCCGCGCCTCCCGCGCGGACGACGTTGGCGACGAAGGCCGCAGCGTTGCCCTCCTCGTGCCACAGACCGTTGGTGAGCACGAGCTCGCGCTCACGCAGATACCCGGACGGGTCCAACAGCTCGGTGTTGTGCACCCACAGCAGCGGAGCGTCCAGGAGCCGTGGGTCTCCCGCCACGAGCACCCGCAAGCCAAGCGCGTCGACCTCCACCAGGGATCTCATGGTCAGCATGTTGTGAGAATATCCAGCTTTAACTTGACTGCACTAGAGATCTGTCCATATCGCGGCCAAAGGGCGTGTGGTCCGGTGTAGTACACATCACTCACCGGAAACGTGGATCATCGGGAGAGACCATGCCTGAACCACACACCCAGCGCGGTCGCGCGGCCGAAAGCGTCGCCGCCGACGACTATCCCCTCACCGAGGTGCCCGCGAAAGCGCGGCGAGGCCCGCTGTCGCTGCTGGTCGTCCTCCTCGGTTTCGTGTTCTTCACACCGACCATGCTCTCGGGCGCACGCCTGGGAACGGCGTTCCAGCTAGGCGACCTGCTGACCGTCCTCGTGGTCGGCAGTCTGATCCTGGGCACCTACGTCGCGACGCTGGGGGCGATCGGCGCCCGAACCGGTCTCACCACCGTGCTGCTGGCCCGCTACACGTTGGGGAACGTGGGAGCCAAATGGGCCGGGCTGCTCCTGGGCGGCACCCAGGTGGCCTGGTACGCGGTGACCGCGGCCTTCCTCGCCGACCTGTTGACGGGGGCGCTCGGCTGGCGGGACCACACGTGGCTGGTCATCGTGATCGCGGCCGTCCTGACCGGTGTCACCGCCTACTACGGCTACCGCGGCATGGAGGTGCTCAGCGCCGTCTCGGTTCCGCTGATGCTGGCCCTCATGTGCTGGGTCGTCGTCGCCGCGATCGGCGAGGTGGGCGGGCTCGGCGGGTTGGCCGCCGCCCCCACGGAGTCACTGCCCTGGGCGACCGCCGTGACGATCGTGGTGGGGACTTTCGTCAGCGGTGGAACGCAGACACCGAACTGGACCCGCTTCGCCCGGCTGCCCCGACAGGCGTTCGTCGTCACATTCGCTGTGTTCTTCCTGGCCAACCTGATGATGCTGGTCTTCGGAGCGATCGGGGCGCTGGCGTTTCAGGAGAGCGACTTCGTCGCCGTGCTGTTCCAGCTCAACCTCACCGTGGCCGGGGTGGCGCTGCTGGTGTTCAACGTGTGGACCACGCAGGACAACGCCGCCTACGCATTCGGGGTCGCCGGCGCGGAGATGTTCAACGTCGACAGCAGGCGACCCTTCGTCATTGGCGGTGTCGTCATCGCCGTGATCCTGGCGCTGTCGGGCATCTACGAGGCCCTGCCGCAGTACCTGGTGCTGCTGGGTGTGCTGATCCCGCCGCTGGGCGGCGCCATCATCGGCGACTACGTATTCGTGTGGCGAGGCCGACTGCCGGCCCTGTCCCAGACCCGTTTCGCGGCCTTTCGCTGGAGCTGTGTCGGCGCCTACGTGTTGGGAACGGCCGTCGCCTGGGTCACCGACGCGCTGTCGATCGGGCTGCCGCCGGTGCAGGGCATCGTCGTCACCTTCCTCGCGGTGCCGGTATTCGACAGGGGACTGCGCCGACTGGGGGTCACCACCGGCCACACCGAAGTCGACCCGTCAGCCGAGACTGCCGCCGACCGCTCGGGAACGGCCTCATGACGCCCTCCTCCACTCCCCACCAACGCGGCAGCACGATCCGCTCCTCCCTCATCACGGACACGTCCACCTCGCCGGCTCCACAACCGCGGCCGGCCGCCGGCGCTCTGGCATTGGGCGAGCAGATCGCGACAGGACGGGTGGATGCGGTGGAACACTGCGCGGAAGCGCTGGAACAGGCCGCCGCTGCCCCGACTCGTCACGCCTTCATCCTCCTGACCCGGCAGCGGGCCGAGAGCGAAGCCGCACACAGCCAGCGGCGCCACCGGCACGGGCACCCTCGCGGTCCACTCGACGGCGTCCCCCTCGGCTGGAAGGACCTGTTCGATGTCGTGGGCACACCGACCACTGCCGGGTCTGCGACGCGGCGAAGCGCCCCGGCCGCCACCGTCGACGCGGGCGCCGTGGCCAACGCGACCGCCGCGGGGATGGTGTGCCTGGGCAAGACCAACCTCAGCGAGTTCGCCTATTCGGGCCTGGGCCTGAACCCGACGTTTGGCACACCGGCCAACCCGCTGGCCGCCGGTGCGGTGCCCGGCGGCTCCTCATCGGGCTCGGCGGTGGCAGTGGCCACAGGAACACTGGCGTGCGCGGTGGGCACCGACACGTCGGGGTCGGTGCGGGTGCCGGCGGCGCTGTGCGGCGTCGTCGGCTTCGCCCCCACCTCTTCGCGGATCAGCCGAACCGGGGTCTTCCCGCTGGCGCCCACGCTTGACCGCGTCGGCCCGATCACCCGGACCGTCGCCGACGCGGTCACGCTTGAGGCCGTGTTGGGCGGGCGGGCGCCGGCCGTCCCACAGACAGGGGACTTGCCCGATGTCGAGGTGGTCGTACCGGCGGGAGCACTCACCAAGGATCTCGACTCCGGGGTGGCCGAAGGCTTCAACGCGGCCCTCGACCGGCTGGAACGCGCCGGGGTGCGTATCCGGCATCGACCGATGGGCGTGTTCGACGAGGTGCGGCGCCTGTTCGCCGAGCACGGCGCCCTCGTCTCCGCCGAGGCGTACCGCACGCATGCCCACACCGTTCACGGCGCCGAGTCGTCGCTGGTCGATCCTCGCGTCCTCGATCGCCTCGCCGAGGGCGAGGCGGTGCTACGAAGGAGCTACGGCGAACTGTTGGGGCGCCGTGAGAGCCTGTGCCGCAGAGCCGACGCGATGCTGCACCGCACGGTCGTGGTGTACCCGACGGTGCCGATCGTGGCTCCCCGCGTGGCCGCCGTGACGGCCTCCCCCGCCACCTATGAGCGGGAGAACAGGCGCGTCTTGCGCAACACCATGATCACGAGCTTTCTGAACCTACCGAGCCTCACGCTGCCCACCGGCTCCGCCCCAGCCGGTGCTCCAGTCGGTCTTTCCATCTCGGGAGCCTCACACACCGACGACCGACTGCTCGCCTGCGCGTCGGCCATCGAGTGGCTGTTGGCCCCGTGACCCGGTGCGGGTGGGGAGGTCCGCGCACGACGCCGCCGGTTATCGACCCGACGACGCCCAGGCCGAGGTGGGGCCGATCCGCCTCAAGCCCCTGGCCCGGGGCAAGGAGCCACTCAACGCCCACCGCCTTGGGGTTTGAATTCTAGAATTCTAGTGGTGGTTGCAACACTCCACTTTTGAAGGGGTGTGGTGGAGGGGTGGTTTTGGTCTGAGGAGAGCGTGCGGGGTTTCTCGTCGCTCGTGCCTCGATCGCTGCGCGATCTCAGCAGCCCGAGGCGGTCGGTGCCTGAGGGAGAACGGGTGCCACGACGGGGGCTTGGGGCCGCCGTGGAGCCACCACCGCGACCGGACAGACAGGAGCAAGACCACCACCACGACAGAGCAACCAGAAGCGGGACCCACACCGCGACCGGACAGACGGGGGCGGGGCGGCTCGACGCCTTCCGGCGCACTCTTAGCCATCACCCCACCGGCATACCCCCCACAACAGCGATGTTCGAAGACACAGCGCCCCCTTCAAGGCTGCCGAGATCGCGCAGCGATCGAGGCACGAGCGGACGGAGAACACTCCCGCCCCGGACACACACCAACCCCCACCTACGACCCACCCACCAGCGTGACAAACCCATAGAAACACCCCCCGAGAAGCTCGCCACCCTAATGCAGCTCGACGAGGCGTCACCTCATCACCGCCCCTCGAAGGAAAACTTAGACGCCTAAGCATTAGGCGCCTGATCTTGGAGGTGTGGGGCAACCACGACAGCAACCAATCGGATTACTGGTCTCGCGCACGGCCAAGACGCTCAGCCGTGCCTTCGGTAAGGCGCTCGCCGAGGCGGGCGGATCGGAGCCGGTGTGGCTGATCCTGCTGTCGCTGAAGAAGAATCCCGACAGTACGCAGCGCCAACTCGCCGAAGAGCTGGAGATCCGCGAGGCGACGCTGACACACCACCTCAACGCGATGGAACGCGACGGCCTGGTCAGCCGGGCACGCGACCCCCGCAACCGGCGGGTCCACCGGATCACGCTCACCGCGGAGGGCGAAGCCGCGTTCCACCGGCTGCGTTCGGCCGCTGTGGCCTTCGACCGCCAACTGCGCTCCGCCATCAGCGACAGCGAACTCGCCGCCGTGCGAGACGTCCTCCACCGGCTGGCCGACAACGCCGACCGGTGATCCGGTCACCGCCTCTGCACGGCCCGCCCCCACCAGTGGCCGACGGTCACGCCAGGCTGCCGAGATCGCGAAGCGATCGAGGTGCGAGCGACGGCGGACGAGCAAGACAAGATCAGCCACCGTATCGGGCTCCACAGCAACCTCCGGGCCCGGCCCCCGTCTGGTGTGCGCCGCGCGATCCTCCAGCGGCCGAAAAATCGGCCGGCGCCCGCTCCCGGATGTGGGGTAGGGTCGCCTTCGCCCTTCCCGGTGTGTAGTCGGCGGGTCCTTCGCTCCGTTTCTATTTCAGGGAGTCGCCGGCACGCGAACGCCGGCGCTCGGTGCTACCGAGATCCCGCTCCCGCCGACGCTGTGGCCTCGGGAAGGGCACCTGTGCGGCTTGCCCTGGCGCCTAGAGGAATGAGCCATCTCTCCTCGTAGCCCGTGGCGACCAGGTGCTTCTTGGAGGGGCGGCGACGGGAGCGGTTGGCCCACGGGGCGTTGCGTGGCGGGGCCGGCGACACGGGGCGGCGGAGGGGAGAACGTCCTTCGTTCGCTCGTGCCTCGACCGCTTCGCGCTCTCGGCAGCCCCCTCGGGGGCGAGGTTCGCCATGACACTCTCACACGCCCCCCGGTGAAGCCCGCCCCAGCGCAGCCGCACCCCACAGGCCACCCCGGCCGCCACCAGCCCTCGCCGTCGCCGACCTATCGCGGCAAAAATGAGTGGCTTTCGGGCGATCCCCCTCGATACGTTAATGAGCACGCGCTTCCCGGTGCGTAGATGACGGATACTTCTGGCGACCCACCCGGTTCGACTCCGGCACTGTCGCACGGTTCGCCGTGGCGGCAACGGGAACCGTCATCGCCGTGGACTCGGGAGGGGCGTCGCGACAACACGTGCCAGTCAGTGCCCGGTGCGCAGGCAACGGATACTTCACCTTGTAAGTGAGAGGCCGCGGGTTCGAATCCCGCCACCCCCACCACGGGGGTGTAGCTCAGCCCGGTAGAGCACTAACGGTTCCGTGGCCGTCTCGGTCTCGGGCACTGCGGCACAGCGTGGTCGCGAACGCCCACTCTCGGTGTCCATTTGTTGACCGCAAGTTTTTCGAGGTGTGCGTATGGCCAAGTTCAACCGCCCCACCGCCGCCCCCCACGCCCCCGGCCCGCTGATGAGCGAGACCGTCGCCTCCGGACGCACCTACGAGGGCGCGCCGGGCTACCTGCGTGACGCCCGCTCGGAGCTGTTCGTGCTGGCGGTGTCCAACATGGTGGGCGAGCACACCTTCTACGAGGCCGCCGAGGAGCGCGACGAGCGGTTCCGCTCCCTGGTCGCTGCGCTGGCGGTGGAGGACGTCGACTGGCTGGCCGACCTGCTGTACTGGCTGCGCCAGGAGGCCAACCTGCGCTCGGCGCCTCTAGTGGGAGCCCTGGAGGCGGCCAAGGCGCGGCTGGCCGCGGGACTGCACGGGCGCAGTCGACAGCTCGTCGCCTCGGTGCTGCGCCGACCCGACGAGCCCGGCGAGGCGCTGGCCTACTGGGTGGGCCGCTACGGTCGGACCATCCCCAAGCCGGTCAAGCGGGGTGTCGCCGACGCGGCCACGCGACTGTACACCGAGCGTGCGCTGCTGAAATACGACACCGACAGCCGCGGCTTCCGCTTCGGTGACGTGCTCGACCTCACCCACCCCGCCGCGCGCGACGAGCGCCAGGGGGCGCTGTTCCGGCACACGCTGGACCGGCGCCACCAGCGGGACAACCCGATCCCGGGCGAGCTGGCCACGCTGCGGGCGCGCGCGGAGCTGATGGCGCTACCGGTGCAGCGGCGCCGGGAGGTGCTGCGCCGCCCCGACGCCGCCGACACGCTGGCGCGCGCCGGCATGACGTGGGAGGCGCTGGCCGGGTGGCTACAGGGGCCGATGGATGCTCAAGCGTGGCAGGCCATGCTGCCGTCGATGGGGTATATGGCCAAATTGCGTAACCTGCGCAACTTCGACCAAGCGGGCGTATCGGGCGAGGTTGCCGATGCGGTGGCCGCCCAGCTCGCCGACCCTGACGAGGTGGCGCGTTCGCGGCAGTTGCCGATGCGGTTCCTGGCCGCCTACCGCTCCGTGACCAGCCTACGCTGGGGCGCCGCGCTGGAACGGGCGCTGGGCCACTCGCTGGCCAACGTGCCCGAGCTGGCGGGACGGACCCTGGTCCTGGTCGACCAGTCGGGCTCGATGGGCGCGCCGCTGTCGCAGCGCTCCGAACTGACCGGTTCCGACGCCGCGCAGATCTTCGGTGCCGCGCTGGCGCTGCGCTGCCGGAAGGCCGACCTGGTGCAGTTCGACACCAGCAGCGAGCGGGTGGCACTGGGCGCGGGGGATGCGCTGCTGAAGGTGACCGAGCGGTTCTGGGGCGCGCGCGGCGGCACGAACAGTGCCGACGCGGTGCGCAGGCACTACCGCGGCCACGACCGGGTGATCATCGTCACTGACGAGCAGGGGTGGGCCGGAGCCGGCGGTGAGGAGCCGACGCGGGCCGTGCCGCGGCGAGTGCCGGTCTACACGTGGAACCTGCTGGGGTACCGGTGGGGCCACGGCCCCTCGGGCAACGGCAACCGGCACCTGTTCGCCGGGTTGAGCGATGCCGCGTTCCGGATGGTTCCGCTGATCGAGGACGGCAAGCGGGGCCGGTGGCCGTGGCTGGCGCCGGCAGCGCGCCAGCCGCGCTGGCCGCGTCGGTGTCGGGCGTAGGAGTCGAGGGGCAGCGGGGCACCCGCGCCCTGGCTTCCGGCGCCCGGCGGCTGCCGTTGGCGAGGGCTGCCGGCAGGAGGCCGGTAGCCCCCTCAGCTCCCGCCCCGCTGCGGAGGACGCCACCGCTGCGCATCCGTGAGCGGTGGCCCAGGCAGCGGGGACAGACCGGCCGCGGGTTCGGCCCGCGGCTGGGCGCGCGCTCGTTCGGAAGCGACACAGCGAGACAGCGCTTTAGGGATCGGCAGCAACGTGGGGGCGTCCGCCGATCCGCGAGCGGTGGACTCGCCCGCGGCTCCCGTTCGGGTGCGACTCCCCTGAACTCCAGGGGAGTACACGCGGGCCGGCGCTCTCACCAGGGGGAGCAGGGCGCCGGCCCGCGGCCGTGTGCCGTCCCTCGACGCTGCCGGGCAGCCGGCGTCGAGGGACGGCACAGCTCAATGAGGAGGCCCGGTCACGAGGTGACGGCCTCGACCGGCTCGGGGGCAGGAGTGGGCAACAGCTCCAGGAGGGTGTCGGCGAGGGCGTTGATCGTGGCGGCGCGGTAGATCGTGGCGGCGTCGAGCTGAGCGAGGGCCGGGTGGAGGTCGCGTAACTGGGCGCGCAGCACCAGCAGGTCACGCGAGGCCAGTCCGATGGCGGTGAGTTCGGCGTCGTAGTCGGCCTGGGTGAGAGGGACTGAGCTGAGGTCGGCGACGATGCCGCGGATCGCCTCGACCACCAGCGCCCGGCGCTGCTCGGGTGCGGCCGTGGCCAGCGCGTCAGCCAGCGGCGCCGCGGGAGTGGCGTCGGTACCGGTGTCGCGGTGCCAGTGCGGCGGCGGTAGCTCGGCGGGGCGCCACCGGGAAGCGGTGGGCCATACGGGCGTGTGGCCGCGGGTGTAGAGGCCGGCGAAGGCGGCCAGGAGGCGAGTGTGCTCGTCACCGGTCGAAGAGGAGCCGGGGGCCACGGTGGCTCCGGGCAGGTGGTGGTGGGTCAAGGTGTCCTCGATGGCGTGGCTGAGCACGGAGCGCGGGGAGATCTCGACGAAGGCGCTGTCGGTCTGTTCGGCCAGGTGGCGAATGGCCGAATGCAACTGCACCGGTACGCGCAACTGGCGGGTCCAGTATCCGGTGTCGAGGTACTCGCCGGCGACCGTCTCAGCGGTGGCGGTGGAGACCATGCCCACATGGCCGGCCTGGGGGTGCAGACCGGCTATGGACGCGGCGAAGTCGTTCAGGTAGGGGTCGAGGAAGCGGCTGTGGGCGGGTGGACTCTCGGCCACGTAGCGGGCGAAGACGCCACGCTCCTCCAGGTGATCCCGCAGGGTGGTCAGCACCTCGTGGGGACCGGTGAGGATGGTGTGGCCGGGCCCGTTGTCGGCGGCGACGCTGACCTGGCCGCCCACCTCGGCCAGCACCTGCGTGACCTGCTCGCGGTCCAGGGCGGTGGCCAGCAGGCCGCCCTCGGCTGCGGCGTCGGCGAGGACGGCGCTGCGCGCGCACACCAGGCGAGCCGCATCGTCGAGGGAAAGGACTCCGGCGACGTGGGCGGCGGCGACCTCGCCCAGCGAATGGCCCACCACCATCTCGGGGATCACCCCGCGGGTGCGCCACACCTCGGCCAGGGCCACCTGAACGGTGAAGGTGGCCTGCTGCACGCCGGCCACTCCGCGCGGTTCCCGGCCCGGCGTCCAGGGCTCGTGGCCCTCGTGGCGGGCCAAGGCGGCCTGCACCCGTTCGACGGTGGCGGCGAACTCGGGGAAACGCTGGGCCAGCAGCGTGCCCATGGCGGGGTCGTGTCCGCCTTGTCCAGGGAAGACGAAGACCATCCGCCGCTGCCGGGCAGCGGTGTGGGGGCCCACGGCTTCGGGGGGTGTGCGCCCCGCGGCCAGCGCGGTCAGCGCCTCCCGTGCGGCGGGCACCGAGTCGGCGATGACGGCGGCACGGGTAGCGCGGTGGTCGCGGCCGTGGGTGGCCAACGCGGCCGTGGCGGCGAGGTCGGCCTGTTCGTCCAGGTGCTCGGCCCACGTCTGGGCGGTCTCGGCTACGCCTTGGGCAGTGGCAGCGGACAGCGGCAGCACCACCGGCCCGGCGGGTTCGGCCTCGGGCGTGGCCGCACCCGCCGAGGAGCGTTGCGGCCCGGGCGGGCTGGTGAGGACGGCGTGGGCATTGGTGCCGCCGTAACCGAAGCTGGACACTCCGGCCACGCGCTGCTCCTGGGCGGGCCAGGGGCGCGCCTCAGTGACCACCTCCAACGGCAGAGTGGCCAGCGCGGGGCGAGGTTGGGTGTGGTGCAGCGTGGCCGGGATGCGGCCATGGTGGAGGCTCAACGCTGTCTTGATCAGACCGACCAGGCCGGCTGCGGACTCGGTATGGCCCAGATTGGATTTGACCGAACCCACCCACAGCGGCTGCTCGGGCGGGCGGGCGAACGCCCCGGCCAGGGCCGTGGCCTCCACCCGGTCGCCGGCGCGGGTGCCGGTGCCGTGGGCCTCCACATAGTCCACCTCGTCCATACCGATGTCGGAGACGGCGTAGGTGTCGCGCAGCAGCGCGGCCTGAGCCTGGCTACTGGGGGCGAAGAGTCCACCTCGGGAGTGGCCGTCGGTGTTGATGTGGCTACCGCGCAGCAGCGCGTATACCCGGTCGCGCTCGGGGAGAGTCTCCCCCCAGTGGGTGAGGACGACGGCGGCCACACCCTCGCTACGCACGTAACCGTCGGCGGCGGCGTCGAAGGGTTTGCACCGCCCATCCGGTGCGAGCACCCCACCGTCGACGAAGGCGCGGGTGATCAGCGGGTTTTGCAGCAGGTTGACCCCGGCCACGATCGCGGTGTCGACATCGCCGACGGCGAGATCGCGGCACGCCTGGTGGGTGGCGGTCAGCGCGCTGGAGCAGGCGGTGTCGACGGTCACGGCCGGTCCATGCAGGTCGAGACAGTGAGCCACGCGGGCGCTGAGCATACTCGCGCCGATCCCGCCGGCGGCCAGCATCCCCGGCCGCTCACCGGCGGCGAAAGCCAACGTGGCGTGATCGGGCGCGGCAGCCCCCACGTAGACGCCGATACGCCGACTCGCCACCGACTCCAGCGACATACCGGCGTCGTAGAGCGCGTCGACGACCACCTCCAGCAGCAGCCGCTGCTGGGCGTCGATGACGGCGGCCTCCTCTGCTGAGATCCCGAAGAAGCCGTGGTCGAAGCCGTCGATGTCGGCCAGCGCGCCGGCCCGCCAGGGCTGTTCGGGCCGGTCCTCGGGGGCCAGCAGGTCGCGCATCACCTTCCACCGGTGCTCAGGCATCGGCGCTACCGCGTCGCGCCCCTCGACCAGGAACTCCCAGAACGCGGCCGGGCCATGCACGTCTCCGGGCAGGCGGCAGCCGATCCCCACCAGGGCAGGGGTAGCTGTGGGAACCGTCATCTAACCACCGCCTCCCAAACGGCCACACAGCCAAACGCGCGGGTGGTGACGTGGGCGAAGTGGCCCTCCAAGAGGTCATGGAGGTCTTCGACGGAGTCGTTGGCGTTGGAGAACACGCCGGCGGCGTTGTACTGCTCGATTAGCCGGGCGGCGCTGGGCTTGAGGTGCACACCGGCGCCCTTGGGGACGATGGTGGCGCCGAAGAAGCATCCGCCGGGCTTGGTTACCCGGTGAGCCTCGGCGACCAGCGGTTCCAGGTCGCCGATGCCAGTGCGTTCGATGGCGTGCAGGGTCATATAGGAGTTGATCGAGTCCACGCTGTCGTCGGCGAGGTTTTCCCACGGTGTCAGCGCGCTGTGGTGGTGGCTGTGCAGCGTGAACCGGCGGCGCAAGGTGTGGGAGGCGATAGCCAGGCAGGCGGGGTTGACGTCCATCAAATGCAGGGTGCGCACCGGGCTCCAGGCGGGTAAGCGGCTGGGGAAGTAACCGTTGCCCACGCCCACTTCCAGGTGTTCCTGGCCGGCGTGGGCGGCCAGCAGTGTGTGCAGCACGGGGTTGGGCACGCCCCACACGCGGGGGTGGCGCCACCAGATCACTTGCGGCGTGTAGCGCCACCGCATCGTCAGACGGGTGTAGAGACCTGGGTTGGCGCCCTCTGGTGCGGCGGGAGGCGAAGAGGCCGGAGGAGACGACATGGGGTTCCTCATCTCAATGGGGGGATCATCCATTAATGACACGGGAATCGATGACAAAACGGACAGAAATGACGAAGGAGAGCCTGGGGCCTCACGCCGCAGGGGTGGCGGCCACTCCCGCCCCGGTCAGTCAGCGGAGACGAACAGGCTGGGGTTGTCCCAGGCGGTAAACCAGGCGTTGGCGGCTTCGGGATCGGCCACGGCCTGGTGGAAGCGCTGTTGCTCCTCCTCAGAAAGCTGGCCCGACCAGAAACTCTCGATCATGTGCACGAAGGCGCTAGCGGGTTGCACGAAGTGGGTGTCGTAGTCGGTACAGGCGCGGATCATAAAGTCGACGTCGAACGGGCCACCGTCCTTGGCCTGGGCGAGGATGTGGTCCCGGTAGGTCAGCGCGGCGCGGGTGGAGCCGGCCCACCCCTGGCCGGTGGTCGGGCACAAGGGCCGCACCGTGTCGCCCATGCCCAGCACAACCCCGCCCGAGGGCAGGTAGCCCACGGGACGGCGCCGGGCCGGTTTAGTGCGGGTGAGGATGGCCGCCCCCGAGTCCACCAGCTCGGCCGCCGCGCACTGCTCGTAGAGGTCGGGGGTGAACTGGCGCAGCCGGGCCATCAGTTCAGCGTGGGCATCGACCCGACGCCCCTGGTCGGGGCGGCAGTCCAGCGGACCGTCCAGGCGTGCGCTGAGGAACACGCTGTGGGCCGGCCCATGGCCGGTGAGGATGGGCACCTGGAAGATCTCCCCATAGGGAGTGGTGACCACCTGCAAGTCCGCCTCCCCGGGACGCACCCCTTCCAGGTAGACCTGGCAGATCGCGCGTGGATGCGCCGCCTGCTCCTGGCCGGCGTCCAAGGGGAACAGCGCGCCGAGTTCACCGCTTCCCACCGCGATGATGATGAGGTCGTAACGCCCCGCGGTGACGTACCAGTCCAGTTCGGAGACGGTGACGGCGTGGATGTGCACGCGCCCGCCACGCTGGTCGAAGCTTTCCAGCCAGGCGGCCATCTTCTCGCGCGGATCTACCGCCGTCCCCTGACCGGGGAGGGCGCCCACGAACCCCACCGGATCGGCCTGGGGCGGGCGGGCTGACAGGCTGGCGGTGCCGAACCGCGGCGCGCGATCCGACCAGTGGTCCAAACCCACCTGCTGTTCGGCCTCCAGGGTGGAGGGGAACATGACCTGAGTGATCTCGGCGTTGCCGAACCGCAATTCGCCGGGGTACTGGTTGGTGAACAGCTCCACCTCCACCTCCGCGTCGAGCAGCTCGTGGGCCAGCATCAACCCCGACTGGCCCGCTCCCACGATCGCCACCTTCACCGCTGCACCTCCTTGTTGCCTACTGGGGTCATGGCCGCGGCCGGTACGGCCCCCGCGGCGGGCCATGTCGTGGTGGGGCGGGGCGCTCTCGGCACCACGTCCACCGTCGAGGCGGGGATCGCCTCGGAGGACCGCGTGGTCGCTCCCGTCACCGCGCAGCCGCGGATGAGCGGCCCGCGGGCCAGGCGCGGCCCTGACCGCTCCGCTCCCACGATCAGGAGCTTGCTCATTACCGCTCAGTCCTCCGCGTGTTCGTGTTCCCAGCGCTGTCGCGCTGCCTCAGCTAGCGTCTCGACCACACGCAGTGGGGTGGCGTGGTCACCGGGGTCGGCTGCGACCACCGGGGTGTCTGTGGAAAGGGCCAGGTCGGCGCGGAGGCGCGCCGATGTGGCCGCGTTCAACGAGGGCGAGGTGACCGCCAGGACATGGACCACTCCGCGTCGCCGACAAGCGGCCAAGGCGGGCAGTGCCTCCTGTGGGCGGCGGGCGTCGACGGCCACGATCGCGCCCAGCGCGCCGCGGACCAGGTCGTGCCACATGAAGCGCTCCCCGTCGGCCTCGGCGGGGGTGGCGAACGCCAACACCGCCTCGTCAGGGGCGGTGGCGCAACGCACGAAGGACACCGCCGACTCCGTGGTGGCGCCCTGTTGTGGGAGCGGGAGGCTCACCGGCAGTCTCGCCCCCGGTTGACCGGTCAGGGTAGCCAGCAATCGAGCTTTGTCGGCGGTGGGGCCGCCGGCGACGACGACCTTGGCTGAGCGGATCGTCCTGGTGATGGTGCCGAGCTCGATCGGAGGGGAGGTGAGGTGGGCGAGCCGCCGCAGGACAGCGGGTGCGGCGGGGTCGAGAGGAGCAACGGTGGGCAGGAGGCGTACCAATTCGTCGTCGCCGCAGGAACGGTGCCCGAGAAGTTCATGCAGCCCCACCAGCACCGCGCCGACCGGCCGGCCCAGGTAGAGCGCGATCTCGGCCACCGAGGCGCCCGGCCACACGGCCGTCCACACCTCCCACGCCAACGGAGCCAAGGTCTCCGCCGTCACCAGTGAATACTGGTGGGGATGCGGCTCCACCAGCGAGTGCATCAGCAGTGGATCACGGGCGAAGAGACGGATTCCCGCGCCTGGTTCAGCCAAGAGGGAAGGCGTTGAAGACATGGGAGGTTACTTTCAAATTTTGACCGATGGCTACTTCGGGGGATCTTACGGCGCAAGAGGGGAAACCGGTGACGATAGTAATAAGCTCTCACTTTTCGTTTACGGTTGTCGACCGCTGCTGTCAGGATCGCCACCTGCGACAGGGGGCATTGCTTTCCCGTCGGCAGACTGGTGATGACCTGGGCCGACTTCTGATTAACCGCGATTTCGCCCGGAAAGCGACATTTTTCCTTCGCTGAAGATTCTGGTAGATTCCTCTGTTCCCCAGCCGCGAGCTCAGCAGTGGTCGCTGGGCTGGAACTGTGGCCTGCGCCCCCGGCCCTCTCGCCACCGCGCCCCGCCGGTTGAGTGCGCTCCCATCAGATACCCCGTAACGCTGCCACCTGGACAATAGCCATGGCACGGCGCCGGAGAGAAGGGCCGCGAACCTCTCTCCCCTGCGTGCCCCTCAAGGGGAGATTCAAAAGCAGCCAGTCGAGATTCTTTTATCTCCTCGACGCCAAGCACCCCGAAAACCTAGAAATGTAATAATCATCACTCTCGCTGCACGATGAAGCCAGACCGCAAATCCCCCCCCAAGTCGGACACGAGACACCAGCCCACCATATCCGTTATGTCCGTTTTCATGTCTCTTGAAGGGTTCTTCTCTGAGAAACATGAAATCGCCAGCCACTACATTCGCACTTCGCAAGCGAATTAAGCCCCGAATCTCCCCCATAAGCAACAATGCGAAGATTGCCTGTTTTTACGCTCACCGCAGGTATGACCAGGCGCAAAAGGCAGTCGTGAAGCGTATCGGACGGCCCCCACGGGGCCCGACGCGTGCCGCCGGCACCATCCCCTGTTCACCGCCGGCCGCAGCGTGCGAGGCAGGCTCCGCGACGGGACTGTGGTGGCCGCCCGGCATGAGCAGGGAGAGCGTGCTCGACCACGATGGTGCGCCACGGCCTGCCCATCGGCCGCGACGCGCGTTATACCTACCCGTGCGCCAAGGCCACGCGATGAATGGCGACGGCCCGGCGGGTCTCCTCCTCGTTGAGGTCGGCGTTGATGGCCGCTCCCGCATGCACCCCCGCGGCGGCGGCACTGATGACCTTGTCGTTTACAGCGGCGACGTTGCCGGCCACCCACACGCCGGGGACGGCGGTGGCCCCCATTGCGTCGGCGGCGATGTGACTGCCGATCACGTGCCCGCCCATCTCCTGGTCGGTGGGCTCCAGCCCCAGGGAGGCGAGCAGGTCCGTGCGGGCGGTGAGGCGCGGAGCGACGGCCAGCGCTTGGCAGGCCAGTAGGGTATCGTCGCGCAGGCGCAGGCCCGACAGCCGGCCGTGAACGGTCTCCAAAGCGGCTACCTCGCCCTCGACCACAGCGATACCTCGGGCGGCGAGCCGCTCGCGCTCCTCATCGCTGGGGTCGCCGGCGGTGTGGGAGAAAAGGATGACGTCGCTGCTCCACTGCCGCCACAGCAGGGCGTGGTGGACCGCCAGCGGACCGGTCGCCAAGACGCCGATCGTCTGGTCGCGTACCTCCCAGCCGTGGCAGTAGGGGCAGTGCACCACATCGGTACCCCACAGCTCAGCCACACCGGGCACGTCGGGCAGTTCGTCGACCAGACCGGTAGTCACCAGCAACCGCGCGGCACGCACCGTGGCACCGTCGGCGAGGACGACCCGGAAGTCCCCACCACCTTCAGCATCGGTGGTGTCGTCGCTACCCTCGCGGTGGACCGCCACGACCGTGCCCGTCAAGAATGTAACCCCATAGTGGGCCACCTCCTCGCGGCCGATGCGCAGCAGCTCGGCAGGGGGTGTGCCCTCGTGCCCTAGGTAGGCGTGCACCCCGTCAGCCGGGGCGTTGCGCGGCTGCCCAGCGTCGACGACCAGCACCGAGCGCCGCGCTCGCCCCAACGTCAGCGCCCCGCCCAGCCCGGCCGCGCCACCACCGACCACCACGACCTCATAGCGCTGTTCGTCCCCGTCACAGGTGTTCGTGGTTTTCTGTTCCATATGTCGGCCCCCGCATTCTTCTTCCGTTCTCAGGCTATGGTGTGGCCTCCTGAGACGGTTTGACAAAATTCTTTGCCGGGGTAGCAAATAGAGAGATGACCGATGACGACTTCTCGACGGTGCTCGACGAGGTGGGCCCGCGGCTGCGGGCCCTGCGACGCACGCGCGACACCACGCTGGCCCAGCTCAGCGAAACGACCGGGATCTCGCTGAGCACGCTGTCGCGGCTGGAGTCCGGCCAGCGCAAACCGACCCTGGAACTACTGCTGCCGCTGGCCAAGGCGTACGGGGTACAACTGGATGAGCTCGTGGGCGCGCCGGCCACCGGCGACCCCCGCATCCACCCGCAGCCCTTCACCCGGCACGGCCAGACCTTCATCCCGCTGACCCGCTACCTCGGTGGGCTACACGCCTACAAGCAAATCCTGCCGGCAGGACGGCCACCGGCGGGCGTGCGGCCCGAGCAGCAAACCCACGAGGGCTACGAGTGGCTCTACGTGCTCTCCGGACGGCTGTGGCTGGCCCTCGGCGACCGGGACCTCATCCTCACCGCCGGCGAAGCCGCCGAGTTCGACACCCGTATCCCCCACGCCTTCACCAACGCCGGGGAACAGCCCGCGGAGTTCCTCAGCCTCTTCGGTCCGCAAGGCGAACGAATCCACGTGCGGGCACGCCCGGCCGTTCGTGACCGCTCGCAGCGCCCACGAACGGCCGGGCTCGCCTAACAGGCGGGGAGTTCCCGCGCGTCGGTACTGCCCTGGAGAAGGACCGCCTTCCGGGACGCGGCACGCTCCACCGCCCCCTCGCTCGGCCCACCCACGGCGACAACCCCAGGACGAACCGCTCCCACCCCACCGGAGCGGGACGCCTGTGTCGATCGCGGCGCCACAACCGCGCTCCAGCCACGACAACCGCCGGTCCTTCGCCGCGCCGCCGAGGTGGCGCGGCGAAGGACCGGCGAAACGACGAGACGAGCTAGAGGCTGTAGAGCCAGTCGATGTGCTTGAAGTCGGCCGGGTCGCGGTCGGTGAACAGTTCGTTGCGCAGCAGTCGGGCAAGCCCGTCGACGTGCCAGATGTCGCCCCACACCCGCGCCGCGCGCTGCACGCCGGCGGTGCGCTCGGTACGCGCCCGCTCATAGGCCGCCAAGGCGCTGGGCCAGCGCGGCGTGTCGGCACTGGCCGTCTTGGCTAACTCCGTCGACAGACAGTGCGCGTCCTCGATCGCCTGGCAGGCGCCTTGGGCGAGGTACTGCAACATCGGATGGGCGGCGTCGCCGGTGAGGGCGAACCGTCCCGAAACCCAATTGGAGATGGGCTCGCGGTCGTACATCGGCCACCGGCGGTCGCGCCACAGTGATCCCAGACCGCGGCGCACTTGGTCGCACGCGCCGGCGAAAACCTCGTCCAACTCTTCAGGGCCGCCCCAGTCGGCCTCGCCACGGTGGTACGACGGCGACTCGAAGACGGCCACGGTATTGAACAGCTCTCCGCCCCGCAGCGGGTACTGCACGAGATGGCGGCCCGGCCCCAGGTAGACCACCACCTCCTCCAGTGCCCGGTCGTCGAGCTCACGGTCGAGCTCGGCGACGGGAAACGCACCACGGTAGGCGACGTATCCGGAACAGACGGCTTCGTCGTCGGTGAGCTTGACGCGCAGCGAGGAGTGCAGACCATCGGCGGCCAAAAGCACGTCGGCGCTGAACTCGTGCTCGCCGGCGCGGGCCACGGCCGCCTCCGGCCCGATCTCGACGTCGTCGACGTCGGTGCCCGGCACCAGCTCGACACCGGCCGCGCGACAGCCCTCGACCAGGATGGCGAGCAAATCGCCGCGGTGGAGGACGACGTAGGGCGCGCCGTAACGAGCCTGGAACTCCTCCCCCAAGTCGAGGTGGGTCAGCTCCCGGCCGTCGAGGGCGTCTTTGAACACCAGCCGGCGGGGCAGCACCCCTTTTTCGAGCACGGCATCGAGCATGCCCCACTCGCGCAGGATGCGGGTGGCGTTGGGCGCCATCTGCAACCCGGCCCCGACCTCGGCGAACCGGGAGGCCCGCTCCAGTACCCGTACCCGCTGCCCTTCCTTAGCGAGGGCGTAGGCGGTGGCGAGCCCGCCGATACCGCCGCCGACGACGATGACGTCGCTGCCGCCGCCAGCCGTGACACCTTCACTCATGTCGCTACCTCCGTCGCACGGGCCGTTCGCGCCGGCCGTATCCGTCTCAAAGCCACGGGCCCAGCCCGGGCGCGTGGGGGGCTCTACCGGTGAGCCACTCCGCGAGGGCGGCGTCCTCTCCCCCGGCCGCGCGCTTGGTGACCGCGTCGGCGGTTGGGGGCTCGTCGGCGCGATGCACCGTGGCGCCGACCACAATGGTCGACTCGGCCTCCGAGTCGACGGCGTCGGACTCGGGTGCGAGGTCGATGTCGTCGGCGGCGCCGAGCAGTGCCTCAGCGAACTTGACGAGCAGGGTGGGGTGCTCGGGGAGGTCACGGCCCATCTTCAGGATGTGGGGGCGACAGTTGAGCCCGACACACACCGCCTCGCTGGCCCGGGGCACAGCGGGAGCGAACTCGACGAGCTCTAGCGCCGGCCGGCTGGCGGTGGCCAAGGCCGCCAACGCCCGCCGGTCCGGCCGGACCGAGAGTTTTTCTAGGTCGGCACAGCCGAGGCCGGCCTGCCCGTTGTCGTCGACGCGCGCGGCGCGGGTTCCGGCAACGCTGCGGATGGCGGTGAGCTTCACGCGGTGCTTCCCTTCGGATCGATCTGGACGTGGCCCCGGTGGAGTCGTTCCAAAGAAGGGGTATCGCTGAACCGGAACAGGTCGAGGCCGTGTTCGGTGCCGACGGTCAGAGCCTGACAGGTGACGGCGCCACGGACAGATCACCGCGCTCGACACCCCCTGGGGTCGCCGGCACTGACCTGACCGCCCCCTCGAAAACCTGCAAGAGCGAGGAGCCGACCTGGCCACGAACCGAAACGCTTGCGGCGAGGTCGCGCCATTCACATGTCGGGGCGGAAGGGGGTGCCCCTGCCGGTGCCAGCAGGGTGCCTGTCAAGTCACAACTGCCCGACCGCGACTCGATCATCCACCTCCCCTATCGGGAGGACTCGCCGGTAAACGCCCGGATCACCCACGGGTGCCGCAGTGGTCAAAGCGTTCGACGATGGTGGGCAGCACCGGGTAGAGCGCGAACTCGTCCAGTTCCATGGGACGGGTGCACGCATATGGCAATCGGTCGCGCCACCGGGCGGCGAGCAGAAGGGCGTTCACCCGTTCGACGGAGCGCCAGTCTTTCGGAGGGGCGGGCTTGGGCCTGCTGCCGTTCGAGGGCAGTTCGGCCTGCTCCTGCTCCCAAGACAGCAGGGCGGTGTCGAAGGCGTCCAGGTAACCGCGCACCTCGCCCTCGGTGGCCTCGTGGATGCCGGCGTGCGGGTCGAGCGAGGTAAGCCGCTCCTCGTGGTTGACCAGGTGCAGCCGCGGCCGGATATGGACACTGCCCATGCCCAGCGTCTTGCCCATCCCTATGCGGTGCGCGTGTGAGGGGGTGGCCGCGGGGCCGCCGTCGGCGGGGTTGTCCAGCAGCAGCACCCGCATCAGCGCTCCGAGTTCGGCGTCGGTGAGGTTGGAGAACGTGATACGCCCGCGGAAGGTGAGGCCGCTGCGTAGCGGGAGCACGTCGCGTTTGGTGTCACCCGGCTCCACCTGGTCGGGGTGCAGTTCGGCGTAGCGGTCCGTCTGCTCGTCGTGGCGGTGCAGGTAGATCTTGTAGCCGTTGAGGTCAACCGTCCCCTCGTGCGCCCAGGTAACCAGGTCAGGTTCCTCGCCCCACCTGTTGCCTGCGGGTTGCAGCACATAGTTCGTGAAGCAGGTGCGCCCCGGTTTGAGCAGCTCCACGCGCAGCGGGTTCTCGAACTCGTAGGGGCTGTCGGTGCTCACCGCGTTGCCGAACGAGACCCGTCCCCGCGCGGCGGGGACCCGCTCGTCGAACAGGTCGATGTCGCCGAATATCGCCCGCGGCACGTCTACCCGGCGGCCACGGCCCTCCCTGTCCGTGTTCTCAGGGCTGAACACCTCGCCGGGGACGGCGTCGCGGATGGGATTGGTTTCAGGCCCCCGCACGGCGACCCGGTAGCTTCCCGCGCGGCCGAAGGAGACGACCTCGCCTTCTTCGACCTGGTACCACACCGGCTCGTCGGCGTTGCGCGCCAGCGTGCCGTAGGTTCCTTCGCGGAGCTTGCGCCGTTGCGGGTCCTTGCCGCCCACGGCGACCTCGTCGGTGAAGTTGCGCTGCTGGAACTGAGTGACCTGATCGGCGGAATCGACCATGCGCACCAGCGACTCGGGCACGGGCAGCGGAGGTTTGGTCCCCTCAGTGGGAAACAGGTAGGCGTTCTTGCGCTCGCCCGTGATCCCAGTCAGCACCAGGACAGCGGGGATCTGGCGGATCGAGACGATCTCGTGGGGCTCCTTGGTGAAGAGGAGCTCTGGCCCGCGCTTGCCCCGTTTCTCTGCTTCCCGCCTGGCCTTCTCCAATCGCCCGCTCCAGTGCTTTTGCAGACGCTCGCGAACGTCGCCCTCGTCGCCCTCCTCCATGGACTCCCCTTCGGGCAGGACCGCCATCGCCCGAAAGTTGTACTCATACAACGGGTTTCTGGGGTTCACTTCGACCTCAGGACACAGCGCGACCACCTTGAGGTACTGGAACTCGCGGTGAAACTCACCGGGTACATAGTTGTCGACCTTGTCCTGCTCTTGGACTCCGGGTATAGGCGGCAGCTCGAACGAGGGGAAATCCTCCGGGAAGCAGTTCTCGAAGTCCTGCTTCAAGTCGCTCAACCGAATCTGTAGGGGTCGGTCTAGTGCCAGCGGGTGAATCCGCCATCCGTCTGCTTCGTGGCGAAGGAACCCGGCTGTCACCGGCTGCCACGGTGGGCTGGGCGGAATACCGTGGCGCTTCTTGGTGTACTGCTCTTTCAGACCCCGCATCACCGTGCGAGCACGATCGTTTCGGTGTGAGCTGGCCGGTGCGCGGAAGAACAACTGCGGAGTGTTGACCGGGCCGGTCTCGCCGCCGGTGAACATGCGCAGGTAGTTACGGACCATCCCTCGAAGCGAGGCCCCCGGGATGGCCGGTGAGCCGTCGATCGTCAGAGACCTCGCGGCCTGTTCGCGCTCCTCCTCTTGGGTGGCGCCGACGAACAGCGGGGTGAGGTTGCGGATGTCCACTTCGATCCACCCGGTGTGGGTGCCGGGAACCCGGCGGTCGTGACTGCGCAGCAGCTCACCTTGGGAGACGTCAAGACCACTGTGCAAACGTTCTGCGGGCATCGGCCGCTCGGACAGCGGAACCAGGCCGTAGGGGGACACGGCGCGGTAGCCGTGGTCGTGGCCGGGGCCGGGGTCGACGACCCTTCGCTCGCCCTGCTGGTTCGAGCCGGCGGAGGGCTGCCGGCCGGCGGGACGGTTGGGGCCGGCGGAGCGCTGCGGTCGGGATTGCCCAGTCCGCTGGGTCGGCGGTGCCGGTCGCGGCTGTTGCTGCCCTTGCCTGGACGCGGCGATCTTCTTGCCCACCTGCCCTGGGTTCGGCACATCGCGTCGCTCACTCATTCGTCGTCTCCTTGGTCGAGTGCGGAGGGGGCTTGGGTCGGCAGGGAGGTGGCGGGCTTGTCGCCGGCGTGGTAGCCGGTGAGGCGGTGGAAGGCCACGTGGACCGCGCCGGTGGTCTCGTCCTGGGCCCAGTACTCCCGGAGGCACAGCCAACTTCCGCGGCTGACCGGTGTGCGGCCTTGTTCGCGTTCCTGTCGCGTCGGCCGCGTCACCCCGAAGTCCTTCCAGTCCGCGTGCGGCAACGGGTGCAGCACCCAGGAGCCGGACGGTTCGCGTCCCCATGTCATGGGCGGGCCGCCGGCGACCTTGTCGCGGTGGGGCTTGGTCTCGGTTCCCAGCAGCAGGAACGAACGGTCGCGGGGCTTGAGGTAGGACGGGAGGGCTTCGCTCTCCGCACGGTCCTCCACGGCGCTGTGGCCGAACTCGGCCACCTCTCCGATCCGGATCTGGGCGTTCTCGGAGAACACCACCAGCTCCAGCAGCCGCCAGGCTTCGCCGTGCTCGCCGGAGAGCCGATCGGCTTGGGGGTTGGAGTAGGCCAGTTGCCACTGGCCGTCGGAGCACCCGCCGGTGATGCGGGTGTCGCCCAGCTCGGCGAGGAGCCACTGCTGCGCGTTCGGGTCGAGCGCGTCGAGTGCCGTGCAGCGCCGCCGCTGCCCGAACACGTCGGCGAACACTCCGGCGATCGTGTCGTGGTCGAGTTCGGTGATACGCACCCCGCGCGGGGTCGCGTCGGCACTCATGTCGTCGCGTTCTCCTTCTCGTCGGCCCGCTGCCGGTCGGGCGCCTGCTCCCGCTGGGGCCGCACCTGCGCGCGCAGCACGGCCAGCCACTCCTCGACTTGTGCGCGTTCCCGACCGCCGGGCTCGTCCAGCGCGGCGAGCAGATCGACGGTGACCGGCTCGCCGCCGGGGCCGTGGCGCACCAGCTCGGCCGCGGTGATCGCGACCCGGCCATGCCCCACGCCGGCGCCGCCGCCGAGACTGTCCATCGGCACGGTGTAGAGCTCCCGCACGATCAGCGCGAGCAGTCCCCGCAGGGCGTCGTCGGGTTCGCGCACGTCCAGCACGAACTGGGAACCGCCGCCGGCGTGGACGCGGTCGGTGAACAGCCGGCCGTCGACGGTGTCGCCGAACAGCGCGTCGATGGTGTTACGGGTGGTCAGCAGCTCCGTGCCGCTGACCGTCGGCGCCTCGCGCAGCCGCACGCGGGCCGGGGTGGGCTTCGGCGCTTCGGCGTCCTCGGGCTCGCCGCCCCACCAGCGGGTGTGCCAGGTACGGGCGGGGCTGTCGGCCGGCCAGTCGTCGCGGTGCGCCTGACCGGACAGCTCGCGCACGAGGCGGCGCCCGATCCGTTTGAACAGTGCGAACAGGGCGCTGTCGCCGAGCAGCGGTTGGGAAACGAGCTCTCCGGAGTCGGTGACGCGGGGCCGTTTGCGGTGGGCGCGGTCGACCTGGACGAGGTCGTCGGTGCGTGGGGTGTCGCCGACCATCAGCAGGCCCGGCCGAGTCGCGGTGTCCCCGCCGGTGTCGCCGTCACCGCTGGGCAGGAACGCGGCGGTGGGGCGCTCGCCGACCGCGAGACTCAGGCGCAGCTCGTCGCGCGCCCGCTGGTCGACGCCGAACTCGGCCAGGTTCGTGGCGAGGCTGCGCGCCGCCTCTGCGGCCGCGTTATGACCGCTGTTCAAAGCGCTGGTGAGGCAGTCACGCAAGCGGATGACGCTACCGGCCCCAGTGTCGGGGGCCAGCGCCTCGCGCGCCCGCTGCCACCGCTGCTGCCAGGTGAGGGCGAAGAAGTCGGCCCAGCCCTGCGGGGTGCGCACATCGTGGCGGCGGGCGTGCCACGTCTCGGCGCGCACGGTGCCGAAGCCGCGTCCGGTGCGCGCACCCACCTGGATGCCGGGGGCGTGCTCGGGGCCGGACAGGCCGTCGGCGGCCAGGGCGAGCAGCGCCAGCAGCCGCCCCTCGTCGGCGTGTTCGGTGACGTGCAGCCGCAGAGTGACGGCGAACCCGGTCCCGGCCGGGAGCACCTCCGTCTGCCAGAACATGCCCGGGGCGACGGCGCCGCTGTCGGGTTGCACCCGGTTGCCGACGCGCACCGCGACCGGCTCGTGCTCGGGTAGCTCGCCGTGGGCGTCGTCGAGGTCGAGCGGGCTCATCGCGACCTTGGCTTCGGGGGCGTCGACGTCGTCGCGGATGTCGGCTTTGCCGAACAGGTGTGCGACCGTTTCGGGCTCAGCTCCCTTGTCCCCGCGGCCGAAGTGGTCGGCGAGGTGGTGGCGCAGCAGCCCGGCCAGGGTGGTGGCACGCAGCCGAGGGTGACCGTTGGTGGGGTCACGGTCGATGAGCAGGTCCACGTCGCTCTCGGCGGCGTGGACCCCCGTGGGGGCGGCGGCGCCGATGTGGGTGTCGCCGAGTAGCCGCAGCCGGGTGGTGATCTCCCAGATCACACTGGGTTGGCGGATGTTGCCGGCGACGAACTCCTCGCGTAGCCGAGCGTCGACGGGGTGGGGGGTGCTCACGGGCGCTCCTCTCCGGGCTGGCCGGTGCTGCCGGTGGTGTCGTCGTCGCGGGCGCGGCGGGCGGCTTCGGCGAGCCAGGTGACGATGAGCAGCCGCGCCAGCCGGGCGCGGTTGGCGGGATCGTCGAGCCATGCCTGAGCAGCGTCGCTGGGGCGGCTGCTGTCGGTGTCGCGGGCGAGGTCGACTTGGGCGATCTCCCAGGTGGCGTCGGGGCCGTAGCGCTGCCACCACTGCGCCGCGGTGTCAGAGGCGGCGGCGCGGACGAGCCAGTCGCGCAGCGGTACCGAGCCGCCCTTGTGCGTCACCTTGGCTGCGGCGACCGCGTGCTGAGCGGGGGGCGAGAACTTCTTGTGCGGCGATGGCGGTTCGGCGTCGTCGCCGCCCACGACACGGGCGAGCGTGGTGAGGGTCTCGGCGGCCGGTTCGGCGGGGTTGTGGGTGGCGACCTCGCGCAGCCGCCCGAGCAGGCTCGGGGTGGGCAGGTCGGCGGGACCGGTTCGGGCGACCAGGCTGCGGGCCTGCGCGCGTACCGGCTCGGCTATGGCTGCCCACAGCAGCCGGTCGAACAGTTCCCGCACTTCAGGGTGAGGGCTGGTGTCGCCGCCGGTCAGGACGGCATCGGGCCACTGCGAGCTGACCCGCGCGGTCTCGCCATCGGCCAGTGTGACGGGGCAAAGCTGCTCGGGATCGACTCCGGCGGGAAGCACCGGGGCGTCGGTGTGGACGGTGGACGTGGCTACGGGACGGCAGTCCAAACCGTCCGGTACCTCTCCCCCGGGACCTTTGCCGCTGTCCGGCCGCAGGGGCAGCACCACGAAGCACCCGAAGCCATCGGCCGCACGCAGCCCCACCGTCTCGGCTTCCAGGTGGCGCACCTGTTCGGCTGGGATCGGGCGATGGGCGCGCAGCCGCACCACCGAGCCGGCAGCGGCGGTCCAGCGCGCGGCCATGGCGCTGTGGTAGCGGGTGTGGTAAGCCTCCACGCGCTGGGGGTCCACCAGGTCGCCCGTCAGCTCGACGGTGTCCGCGCCGAGCACCCGGTGGGCCAGCTCCAGCACCCGTCGCGGCAACGCCTCGGGGCGGGGCTCGCCGGTGGCGTCGGTGACCAGCGCGGGAGCCAGCAGCACCAGGTCGCGTTCCTCCCCTTCGCCCCAGTCGGGCCGGTGCGTGTCGAGGCGGCTCTGGGCCAGGGGCAGCTCCCGCCCGTTGACAGGGGTGATGCGCAGTCCGCCGCCGTGGGCGCGGGTGGCGCCGGTGCCGATGACGAGGATGTCGGCGGCCTCATGCAGCACCCCCAGGATGCGGTCGGCGAGGTCGGCCAGCTCGTCGGTGCTGTCGGCGCGCAACTGCCAGCGGGCTTCGAACACCTGGCCGGCGTCGAGCATGGTGTTGAGGAACGGCACCCCCTGCAAGGGGGTGGCGCCGTCGCGGGACGCGGCGAGGTACTGCTCGACGCGCGTCGCAACGGTGACCGGCTGTTCCAGGTCGGGGGTGATGAACCCGCCGATACGCTTGCCCAGCTCGGATTCGTCCGGAGCGGCCAGCACGTCGAGAAAGGTGTGCTCGTCCCGGCCGTCGGACTTCACCCGGTGCAGCGCGGCGGGAGTCGGCACGGCGACCGTGGCAGGCCGGTCACTGTCCTCCGTCCGGGGCAGCGCGGGCGCGAACCGGATGTACTTCCCGGAGGCGATCCAGTCGTCGATCAGGTGACCGTAACCGAGTTTTCCGAGTGCGGCAGCGAGCATGCCGCGCTGGGTCCGCCCGGAGATGCTCGACTCGGTCTCGTGGTGCAGTGGAGAGAAGTCCTTAAGCAGTACGGCGGTGCCGGTGAGCAGGAACCGCAACGGCAGGTATCCGGTGAGGGTACTCATCGACCCTCTCCTTTCGGGGTGTCGGCCGCGGGGGTGAAACCGGCCAGCCGCACGGTGTGAGCGTGGGCCTGCTCGGGGTCGCTGCCGCCGGGCGGGGCCAGCGCCACGGAGAGCCGCCCCCGCCCGCGGGTGACCCTGGCGCCGGCGGTTGTGGTGGCCAACACGGCACGGGCCAGAAACCGCACGTAGCCCTCGGTGGGGGTGACGGCCCAGCGCAGCTCGGCTTCGAGCCGCAGCCCGGAACGCAGCGCGCGGTTGGTGCGCAACCGGCCGTCGACGGGGGCGCCGTCGGCGTCGACCTCGGTGCCGCTCTCGTAGCCGGTGTAGGCCTCGGTGACCGCTCGGGCCAGCCGCAACCGCTCGGGGATGCTGCCGCCGCGCTGCCGCATGGCCCAGGCGACGGCCGCGCGCACCGACTCCGGCAGCCGGGCATGGCCGACGCGCAGGTTCCGCAGCTCGTGGCCGGCTTTGCTGCCGAACAGGTCGACGGCGGCGTCCGTCAGCACGTGGGCGGCGGCGTGGTCGGTGTGTTCGGAGCGCGCCGCCAGCACCGCGCCTTCGCGCAGCCGCGCGTTGAGCCGGTGCCGCGGCAGTTGGGGCAGGCCGTGGGAGTCGGTGACGATATCGGTGTCGGCGTTGGTTCCGGTCTGGCTCGGCCCGGTGAACAGGGCGGGTGAGGCGAGGGTGACGAGCAGCCGGGTGGGGTGCTCGCTCATGCGGCGCCCCCTTCGATAGTGGCCGGTGACACGTTCGGTGCCGCGGCGAGATCGACGTCGAGGTGGGTGTCGAGCAGGTCGATCGCTTCGCGCAGCAGCGCGTTCCTCTTGCCCCTGGGCCAGGGAGGCAACTCGGTGGGCAAGCCGAGAGAAGCGCGGCGGGCCAGTTCGGCGTCCAGGGCGCCTCGCGCCGCACCACCGTCGAGCAGCGCGGGCAACTCGCTGAGCAGCCAGGAACGGTGAGGTTCCCACTGCGAGCCACGCAGACTGGTCGGCTGCTGAGGGTCGAAGCCGTAGGCGAGGAACTCCTCGAACTCGGTGCCGAGCATGGGTTGGGCGCCCGGCTCGCCCTCCTCGGAGGTATGACGCTGTTCGAAGCGCCGTATCACGTGCTCGGGAGCGTCGAAGTCCAGCGACCACGCCACCACGTGCTCACTGGCTTTGGGGTCAAAGTAGTTGTCCGGATCGATCTCCTCGGCACGCCGTTGTTTGGCGAGACGGCACAGTTCCTCGCTAATCCGGTAAGCGGCGATGAGATGGGAGCCGACCGGCTGGACGGCGATGCCGACCTTCGTGGTGGGGACACCGGTCTTGGGGCACTCGCCGTCGTGTCGGGACAGCAGCGCCGTACGCGCCCATGGCTCGTCCAGGCGAGTGGTGAACGGGAGGCGGGGATCGTCGGGGGCGGCGGCGCTGTCGGGAACAGTGTCGAGCCAGTGCAGCGCGAAGCGAGTGAGGCTCCACGCCAGTCGGGCATCGCAGACGATGGTGAGGTCGTCGCCGGCCACCACGATGGGCCGCACCGGCACCTGCACTCCGCGGGTGGGGTGAGTGTAGGCGCGCAGTCGCCCGTCGGCGCCGCTGCCGGTGATGACCGGCTTACCGTCGTCATCGATATACAGGCTGTCGGCGACGGCGGTGGTCATCGCCTTCGCCAGCCCACTGGTCAGTGTGTGGATCTGCTGGGAGACCTCACGCATACCCGCGATCGGGTCCTCGCCGTCGGCGGCCAGGTTCTCCCGGTGCCCGCGCAGGGTGTCTCCCAGGTCGTTGAAGTCGATGTGGATGACGGCCTGGCGACTCACGTCACCCATCTCGCGGCCCAGGTGCTCGACGCTGCGGGGCAGGCCGAGCTGTTGACCGCCGATCTCGGGCCGCGCCTGAGCCAGCCATCGCTCGGCGTGCTCGTCGTGCCAGTTGCGGCCGCGCCAGCGGGCGTGGAGCACGTCGCGGGCGACGCGCTCCGGACGGGAGCGGTTGGGGTTGGAGCGGTCGGTGCGGGAGTTGTCGAGGACTTCGGCGGGGCGACCGGTAACGCCGCAGAGGGCGGTGACGCCGTAGCCCATGACCGGGGTGTGGGTAGGGCCTCGCCGAGAGTGGACGAGTTCCCTGTTCAACCGCTCTTGGGCCTCGGCGAGTGATGGCGCCTCCTGCTCCGGGCCGAACGCCACGTGTGCCACCACCGGCACGAGCTGGTCGGAGACCTCACGCAGCCAGCGGGTGTAGCAGGCGGTGAACTCCTTGGCCCGCTGGGCGTCACCGAAGGCGACACTGAGGGCGCCGCCGGCGTCGCGCAGCACCCTGTGTTCGTCGACGCCGGCGAGCAGGCCACCGATGCCGTGGCCGTTGCAAGGGTCGGTGTCGGTGAGGTCGGCGACCAGCGCGGCCCGGCCGACGGCGTCGAGCAGCCGATGGCCCTCGTAGACGAACGTCTGGATACCGCGCAGGTCGACACCGACCAGCACCCCGGATTCCGCCACCCAGGACTCTGGCTCCTCGGGCGGTGGGGGCGAAGGGGTCATCGTGTCCTCTCTTCAGGGGGTTGACTGTGGGGTGGGCGCGGCAGTGCGCCCGCAGGGGGCGACCTCCCGCGGAATGTGCATGACTTCGCGGATCGAAGCCACCGGTCAGCGGAGGCGAGGCCGCCGCTGCACCGATGGGCTCGTCGCTGCCTCGCACCGACCGGCTGGTCAAGGGCCGGAGCGGGGCGGCGCGCTGTCTCCTCTCGGACACGCCTGACCGCCGGCTACCTACTTCTCTGGGACACGAGGCAGCCCGAGGTTGGTGAGGTGCTTGGAAAGCTCTTCACGGAACTTGGGGGTCTCGGGGGTGCAGGAGAGCGGCTTGGGGCGGTGGCTCTCCTCGTGGCCGGTGATCTCCCGGGCGGTGCCGTCTTGGTTGTGGGCGCTCTTGTCGGGCTCGTCTGTGGGCCACGAGAGCCACTTGATCAAGTCCTTGGTCCGCTTTACGTCTTCCGCATCCTCAGGGCGATACAGCGCTAAGGTCCGCCCAACTGGGCCACACGCCGTCTTCAACATCTCGTTCGCGGCGAACACCGCGTGCGCCCAATCCCCCTTGCTGATCCTTTTCCACTCGTACCTTTCCTCGGAAGAGGAATACCGCCACCGCCACCATGAGGGAGCGGCGAGCCCGATTGCGCGGTCGGCGATGGTAACGATGAGCGTGGGCCGCCGGTGGGCGGAGTACCAGTAGGGCCGCGAAACTTCTGAGGTACCACCAGCACGCACCGTCGTGTCCACCCAGACGGTGGTGGGCTTGGAGCCGGTCAACTCACACAGTTTCACCGCGGTCAACTCCAACGCCTCTATGTCGATCCGCGGTGCGGCGATCTCCGGTTCGACCCAGTCCCGCAGCGGACCTTGCAGCGGTTCGTAGCCATCCAGCACCAGTGGCCAATCCACGGCGGCCGGACCGAACGAGTCGAGTGTGCCGTGCGTGCGACAGGAGAGACGGCGAGTGAACGGCGACAGGTAAGTGACACACCCCCCATAAGCCTGGGCGGCCAGCGCCAACCCGAAGCTCATCGCCTTGGTACCGGTGGTGATGTCAGCAATGATTGGGGCACCGTCGGGGCGGTACTTCTCGATCTTCATGCTCCCCTGTTCGGCGAAGCCCGCGACACTGGCGGCTTCCTCCGGTGTGCCTTCGAAATTCACATGGTTCCCGTATTCATGATCAGCGCGTCCCCTCAGCTTTTTCCGGTCTCCGCGAGGGAGTGAGCGAAGGTACTCGCCATCAGCAAGTTGCTGAGACCATTTGCCGAATTCCTCAGGCTTCTCGACCGCGAACATCGCCCGCCGAACCGCCTGTTTCAGGTTGCTGTCACCGCGGCCCGCCCCCTCGCTCTGCTTGGTGCGCAGCAGCACAGTATGGGAAGGTGCGTGCGCGTGGACAGCGGCGAGAATCGCGAGATGACTGCCCCCCACCCCCATCAGCAGTAGCGGACCGTCCTTGTCACCAGGGTGAGGAGAGGTGGAGGTGTCCGTAAAGGCGGGCAGGTCGCTTGGCTGGGGAGGGTTCTTCACCTTTTTGGGATCGAAGAACGCCTCTCTCAGATCGCGCTCGTAACGGAAGTCGTTCTTCAGCTCCTCGAGCGAGTACACGAAAACTCCCGCCCCGTTCAGGTCCGGGTTGTAGTCCTTGAGCTGTTGGGGAGAGACCTGCCGTGGCGCTCCGGCATGGACGAAGAGCACCTGGGTAGCCGAGCCGAAGGCCCGGCGCGCTTTGGCAATGGTCCAGCCAGCGGCGTCCAAGATGCCGTTGGGGTTGCTCTTGACCTCCACGCACAGCACCCGGTGCCTGTAACGGACCACGAGGTCGAACTCACCCATATTGTCCTTGGACTTGGTGGGGTCCTTCATCACCTGGTTGCCCTGTACGTCCCACTCCCGAGTTTCAGGCAGCCTGTCGCGGAACAGGCCGTATACCCACGCCTCGTTCTGCTCGTCTTCGGGCAGTTTGTCCAATTCTCCGCGCCGCCAGGCATTCTGCTGCCTTTGTTGTCTCTCCACCAAGGAACGCAACGTGACGTCGTGCAGATGAGCCAGCTTCTCGATTTCCAGGGAGCCGGCGGCGACGCCGCCCGGGTGGCGCGAGCCGTCGGTGAACCATAGGGCGTCGGTGGTGACGTCGAGGTAGCTGCGCCATTCGTGCCGGTCGGGGAACCGGTCGAGGTGGCAGAGGGCTGCGCTGACGCTCATCACCTTGGTGCCGCCGGTGTAGCACAGTCGCCACGGCCGTTCCCCGAGCTTTTCCATGAGGTCCTGGAGCCGACCCTCCACCGTCTGGAAGTCGTTGACCTCTTTGCCCAGGTCGAAGGGCTCGATCGGGGCGATGCGCTCGATCTCGGGACACAGCTTTTTGGCAACCTCGGCGACACGTTTGGCCCGCCGGGCAGTGTGGGCGCTGTGCACCAGTACGAGGTGCCCCGGAGTAAAGGTCAGTGCCGAGAGCAGCGCAGGGGTGGGGCTGGAGCCGACCAGGGCGACCAGGGTGTCAGGGGAGTCATCCGGCAGGGGGCTATCGCTCATCATCTGTTCTCTCGTGCCGTTTCTGCGGAAATTCATATCTAACGCACCGTGCGGGGAGCCGGGGCGGAAATCGGGTGATCGGTAGGCCCGTGGCCTTGATCGGCCACTAGCCCGCCACTCGGCGACTCAGCGCCCGGCAGCCGACCACCGTGCCCTCCTCGGTACGGACCAGGTCGGTGGGCACCAGCAGGTCCGCCCGCTCCGGATGGGCCAGGGCGACGGCCACGGAGACGATGTAGCGAACATCGCCGACCGGTTCGGGCAGCTCCGCACGGCCGTAGTGCTCGGTCACGATGGGAACGCCCTCGATGGTTCCGTCGTCACTGCGCGTGACCATGACTCGGGCCGGCGCCTCGGCGGCGGCGTGGGTGTGCATGACGGCTCCCGCCGCATCGAAGATCGTCACCACGTGCGGAGTCAGATTGACCAGCCGCATGGGCGTCTCCTTCCTGTGGACCTGCCGTCGTGGGTCGGGTGGAGCGCGCCGCGATCCCGGGTTCGCGGTGCGCCGTCTCCTCCTCTGGGACACGGTTTCCTCTGGGACACAAGGGGTGTCCGCAAGGGGCTGCTGTCCGAGAGGCACGGGCGACGTCCCACGGTCGGTAAGGAGGGACTCATGGACCCCGACGACGAACGGCCGGCATCCGAGCCGCCGCCTCCTCCCGCCGATGAGGGCGGCGGAACGGCCTGGCTGGAGACCTACGTCAGACACCGGTTCGCTGAGATCGGCGACGAACTGACCGCTGAGGAGCACGAGGAACGGGGCGAGCGAGCGACGGGGACAGCCGAGAGCGTCGACGGTCCGGAACCGCCGGAGCCGCCGCAGGTCACCGCTGATGACATCGCCCCCCACCTGGCCCGGCTGGCCCGACGCTACCGGCGCGGCCCAGTGCAGGACTGAGCCACGGCCGCCCCGTTCTTGGAATTGGTTTTGCCGTCCGTACGAAAAGTCGCCTATGCTTCCTCTCGGCCACGCGCGCCACCATGACGGCGTTCTCGCCAGTCGGCGTGGGTGTGTCGGGTTACACGGCAATACGTTCCGATCCTTCGTGATCTGCGCTTTCCCGGAAGAGCTGGGGAAGGGCCCTGGCTCCCGTTTCCGGGAGGCGAAGAATCGTGAGCACGTGCTGCCTATTCGTTGAACTGCTGGACTCCGTCGACTTTCTGCGCGCCCTCACCACCGTGTCGGGCTGCCGCGACTGCCCCGGCGCTTGGGAGCACGAGCCGGTGTGGTCCTTGCAGTCCTGTGCGCTGCACGCCGCGCAGTTCGATTCGGCGTTGACCCTGCTGGCCGAGCACTGCCCGTGCCGCGACCACGGTGGCGGGGACGCCACAAGGATCGCCACGCGCATGGCCAAGGCGCACGACTGCCTGGCGCAGGGGCGTAGCGCTCTGATGTCAGCCGTGCGCCACCTGGCTTTCGCGCTGAACGACGCCGAGACCGAGCGCGCTTTCGCCCGGCTGCGCCACGTCTACCCCGTCTCGACCGGCGGCACGCTGCGGTGCGCGTTCTCCGAACGCCCGCGGCGCTGGGTGCGTCAGCGGATGGTGGCCTCGGCGATCGCGCCGACGGTGTTGGAGCAGGAGGCACTGGCCGCGCTGATCCTGGCCGCCGGCTTCGGCCACCCTGCCGCCGACCTGCCCGACGAGCCGGTGCAGCGCGCCGGCGCGATGGCGGAGAGCGACGGCTCCGGCCACACCGGCGACTCAGGGACGGTTCCGGTGGTCGACCTGGCCGGGCGCTCGGTGGGCACGCGGCGCCACGCGCCGCCGGTGTCGGTGGCCACAGCCGAGTACCTACTACGCAAACTGGAACAGCGCGCCGAGGGCGCCGACGCCGCGCGGGCGCGCACCACCGACCAGTGGCGTCGGGTGCGGCTGGGCGAGGAGTTGGCCGGGGTGAGCGCCCGCGGGTTGGCCGGGCTGCTCTGCGGGGTGCTGTCGCGCCTGGCCGAGCGGCTGCCGGAGCATTTCGCGCTGCTGGAGGCGGCGCGGGGCCGCAGCCGGGGAGCGCCCTACCGGCCCGTGGTCGAGGACGCGACGCCGGTCGAGGCACCGGTCAAGGAATCCGTCGAGAAAGCGCGCCCGGCGACGGCCGAGGTGCCCCCGGACGAGGACACCTGGCTGCGGTGGACGGTGACGATGCTGCTCGACCACGCGCGGCGGCATCCGGCCGTCTACGCCGCCAACCCGGAGGCGGCGTTGGATCGTTTCCTCACCTGCCACCTGCGCGAGCACGCCGCGAGCGTGCCCACGGCCTGGGCCGGTGCGTTGCGCGACGACGAGGCGCGCGCCGACCTGCTGGAGGCGCTGGCGACCGCCGCTAACACCAGTGAGGCCGCAGATCAGCGACAGGGCAGCACGGTTGACGGCTGAGTCCCCGAAACGGAGGCAGCGCCGGAGATCTCATCGGCGCGGGGCGTTATGGCGGCCATCGACCAATCGTCCCCTGTGTGCGCGACCCGGGGCCGTGGTCGCTGTTCGAGCGGCCACGGCTGCGGGAGGCTGCGCGAGAGTGGCTGGCCCCCGGGCTCACACGGCGGACCAGCCGTCGTCGACGGGCAGGATGACGCCGTTGACGTTGCTGGCGGCGTCGGAGGCGAGGAAGGCGATGGCGGCGGCGAGCTCGTCGGCCTGGGCCATGCGGCCCATGTTCTGGCCGTAAGCCCCCACGACCTGCGGGCCGCGGGCCTCGGGGTCGGCGTCGACGGTGATGCCGGTGATGGTGGCGCCAGGGGCGACCGCGTTGACGCGGATGCCCTGGTCGCGATACATCACCGCGGCGGATTTGGTCAGGCCGACGACACCGTGCTTGGCGGCGGTGTAGGCGGTGCCGGCGGCGCTGCCGCGCAGCGATGCCTCCGAGGCGGTGTTGACGATGGCGCCCGCCTGGTTGGCGAGCATGTGCGGCAGGACGGCGCGCATGAGCAGGAACGGCGCCGTCAGGTTGACGCGGATCAGCCGCTCCCAGACAGCGTCACTCACGTCGGCCGTGGCCGACATGTCATCCATGATCCCGGCGTTGTTGACGAGCACGTCCACGCCGCCGAAACGCTCGACGGCGGTCGAGACAACCTCGTCGACGACGGCTTGGGCGCTGAGGTCGCCGGTGACCACAGTCGCGGTCGCACCGGCGTCGTTGATCTCAGCGGCCACGGCGTGGGCGGTCTCGGAGTTGAGGTCGGCGATCAAGACGTTGGCGCCGGACGCGGCGAAACGCAGGGCGGCGGCTCGCCCGATTCCGGAGCCGCCTCCGGTGATGATGGTGTTCTTGCCGGTAAGACCTGAGTCGGACACGGTGTCCTCCGCTTCGTAAGGCTGCCGTCGGGGCAGCAGGGGTGTGGCAGTGCAGGCCAAAGACCACGGGATTCCTGACGAGCCACAAGTATCTGTCTTTCACCGACATTATGTCGTTCACTGACATAATGGGAACAGTAAAGTCCCCTGTGTTGAGCTCAGCGGGGAGAGGAAGGACAGGTACCGCACATGGCCGCCGGCCACACCGATCCGTTGCCGCCACGGCAAAGCCAGCACGCGGGTGGGCGTCCGCCGATGAGCGAGCGGCGCAAGGCGGCCTTCCGACTGGAGATCGCCCGCAGCGCTGTCCACCTGTTCACCACCCGGGGGGTCGCGGCCACCACCGGCGAGGACATCGCCGAGGTCCTGGGCATCTCGGCGCGCACGCTGTGGCGCTACTTCCCCAGTAAGGAGAGCTGTGTGCGCCCGCTGCTGACGAGCAAGCTGGACGCCTTCGTCGAGCTGCTGCGGGAGTGTCCCCGCGAGGTCGCCCTCACCGATTTTCTGGCACAGGCGCGACTTCCGGACACGGACGGTTTCCCGGCTGAGGAGTCGGTGTGGGAGCTGATCCGGATGACGCACTCCGAGCCGGGGCTCAGGGCGGTGTGGTTGCAGGTGCACCACGAGGCCGAGACTGTTCTCGCGCGGTTCCTCGCCGAGCGGGCGGGGGGCTCATCGGAGGATCTGGAGGTGCGTGTCCAGGCCGGCATCCTCAATGTGGCGCTGCGTGTCGCCGCCGAGGAGCGGGCATGGCACGGCCCCGGCGGGGACACGACTACCGACGTGTGGCGTCGGGCGCTGCTGACCGCCGCCGCGGGCCTTCCCGCCTTCGGGGAGAGCGGCTAAGTCGTTTTCGGAAAAGGCGGCGAGGGTGGGCGGTGAGCGCAAGCGGGTAAGCGCCTCCGCTGTCGTCTGGCGGGCCGGCGGGATCGCGCAGCGATCGAGGCAGGAGCCAACGAAGAACCCTTCCGCGGCCCCAGTCGTCCGAACAACAGAACCTGGCCCCGGCGTGGGCTGGCGCCGTGCCGGGGGTGCTCATTCCCGTAGGGTCGGCGCGGCATGTGGCCAGCGTGGCGGTACAGGAGCGCACCGGGATGGTAACGGCCGGCGTGGTGCCGGCTGTCGCCCAGAGTGAGGGTTTAGCGGGCGAGCCGCCCGAGCCCGCCGTAGCCCCACGCCTGTTCTGGCGGGTAGTAGGGCTCGTCGGGATCGGGGCGCCAGTCGGACACGTGGCACAGACCGGGATCGACCAGCTCGAACCCCTCGAAGAAGCCGGCGATCTCGGCGTAACCGCGGGTCTGTCCCGGCGAGGAGGTGGCGGCGTAGAGCTGTTCGAGCAGTTCGGCGCGTTCGGGCATGGTGTCGTTCTCGACGTGGGAGACGGCGAGGAAACTTCCAGGAGCCAGTTCCTCGCGGAGCTGGGCCAGGATCTCGTGGGGGCCGTCCTGGTCGCGCAGGAAGTGCAGCACGGCCACGAGCAGGATCGCCACCGGCTGCTCGGGGTCGATGAGGCGCTGGGTCTGCGGCGCCCGCAGGATCGTATGGGGCTCGCGCAGGTCGGCTTGGACCACGTCGGTGGTGACGGGGTCCTCAGCCAGCAGGGCACGGGCGTGGGCGAGCACGATGGGGTCGTGGTCGACGTAGACCACCCGCGCTTGGGGGTCGTGGCGGTGGGCGATCTCGTGGGTGTTGTCGGCGGTGGGCAAGCCAGAGCCGATGTCGATGAACTGGCGCACTCCGGCCTCGGCGACCAGGTAGCGCACCACGCGGCGCAGCCACAGCCGGTTGGCCTGGGCCATGGTGCGCACTTCGGGGATGCGGGCGAGTAGATCGTTGCCGGCCTGCCGGTCGGCGGGGAAGTTGTCCTTGCCGCCCAGGTAGAAGTCGTAGAGGCGGGCCGCGCTGGGGGTGGTCATGTCGACCTCGGGAGGCAGCGAACGTGGGCCGTCAGTCATAGCGAAGCCTTCGGGTCAAGCGAGCAGGGGCGATGCACGAAAACCGGCATGTGGGGGTCGATTACACTAGCGACATCGGTAGATCGCGTTGAGTGTCCGATATGAGGAGGCTAATTCGCAACTTTGCCCCCGTCGTAACTCATCTCCCAGGAGCGTCCAGGAGCACTAGGTTCTGTTTTTCGGACGGCTGGGGTATGGGGGCTGTGGGGATATTCTTCGTTCGCTCGTGCCTCGATCGCTGCGCGATCTCGGCAGCCTGCGGAGTGGCAGCGCACGCGCTCACCTACTTCCCCACCGCCTGTTCTCGCCGCCCCTTCCAAAAACAGAACCTAGCCTCCCCCTGCCCACCAAGGGAGACGCATGGGTACTGCCGGGCCGCCTCTCTGAGGCGGCGTGGGCTCCTGAGGTAGAGCTCCGCGGGTCTGTCGCTCATGTGGCGTGCACTCTATATCGGTGAGACCCCAAACAGCGTTTCGGCGAACATCTCTGAGACCAGTGTCATCTTTCCCATCATCTCTCCCTTTAAAGAGATGGTTAGAGTTAGCGTTGCGAACCTCCCATCGATCACAAGGATGCTCTCGTGCGCTCTCGTCTTCCCGCCTCCGTGAAAATCACGCGAGTTCTGCTGTTCGTGGCGGCCGGGTTCTACGGCCTTTCCGTCATCGTCGGCTTCGTCGTGGGCGGTTTCAACGGTGCGGTCACCGCCTACCTGCTGTGGGTGTGCTGGCCCGGCATCTTCGCCTTGGCCTTCGGCCTGCGGCTGCGTAACGGAGGGCGGATTCTGTTCTGGGCGATCGTCGCACTGCAAGCGGTACGGATCGTGATGTCGCTGGTCGTGCTGGGCAGCGGCGACACCAGCGGACTGACACAACTGATCCTGCCTATCCTCACCCTGGTGTTCGTATTGCGACGTGAATCACGTGATTTCTTCAAGCGCCCTCGTGACCAGCGATAACGAAAACAGTTGAGATATCCCGACAGTGATTTGGAAGCTATGAGCCAATAATTCTATGTACCGGTGGCGTCACGTGAAGCTACGATGTGCCGCGTTCATTCCCTGTCCCCTCCTGCGGATGGACAGCTACCGTGCTTCGACGCATCCACGATCCCGACCGGGGCGCCAGCCTGCTCGAATACACCGCTGTCATCGTCTTGGTCGCAGGGGTGGCAGCGGTTCTCATCGGCCTTGGGTTACCAACGATGATCGCCTCCTCGATCGACAGTGTTGTGGAGCGCACTCTCAGCCCTGGCGAGGGGACTGCTCCTGACACGGCAGCCTCCTCATCTGGCCCTGAGGAGGGGCAATCCCTGGGTGAGGGCGGTTCCGCTGAACCGATCGGCGGCGGCAGTGGAGGCGGTGTCAAGAACGCCTTCTACGAAGGTGAAAGCGATCCGGTGATCGACACCGCGCTCAACGATCTCAGCGGCGGGGCCGACATCACCTTCGCGAAGCTCTCCGACACTGGAGGCTCACAGGCCAGTTGGTGGGACCAGTTCAGTGGCACGAGCCAGGACTTGGCCCTCGACGCCTGGGACTCCACCAAACAAGGGTGGAACGACTTCTGGGACGATCCCGCGGAGTACGTCCAGGACTATGCCGAGGAGACCGTCGAAGGCACCAAACAGACCGTCGACATGTGGGTCGATGATTTCGGCGAGCGCTGGAACGGTGACGACGAACGTTTCGACCGGCGCTGGGACGAGGGTAACTACCTGGGCGCTCTCTCCGGTCGCTTCGGCGACTACTGGGCGACCGCCCTGTGGCGCGCCGAGGCGTCACCGGTCCACCTGGCCAAGACGCTGACCCTCGATCAAATCTTCACTGACGAGTACTGGGAGGCCAAAGGGGAGGACGGGTCGGGCAACGGCCGTTCCGACTCCATCGCGCTATGGAACGGCCTCAACTTCGTCAATCCGCTGCGGTGGGCGTCCCTGCCGTCCAAACTCGCCAAGGCCGGCGACGACGGTGACCGCGGCGGTCGCGACGAGAGTCCCGGCGAGGGCACGGTGCGCGCTGAGGGCCGGGACGACGACCGCTCCCAGGTGGGCACCGACTGCGCCCCCAGCAGCTTCCTGCCGGGGACACCGGTGCTCATGGCCGACGGCTCGACCTCGCCGATCGAGGACATCGAAACCGGCCAGCGGGTACTGGCCGCCGACCCCGCCACGGGGAAGGTGGAGCCGCGGGAGGTCACCCACCTCATCCACAGCGACGGCCGGAAAACACTGGTCGAGATCACCGTCACCGACGGCCAAGGCGACACCGGCACGGTCACCGCAACCCATAGCCACCCCTTCTGGGTCCCCGACCGGGATAGCTGGGTTCCCGCCGCCGACCTCCACCCCGGCACCTGGCTCCAGACCAGCGCCGGCACCTGGGCCCAGGTCTCGGCAGTCGAGTCCCAAACCGTGCCCAACCAGCGCGTCCACAACCTTACCGTCGCAGAGTTTCACACATACCATGTCGGAGCAGGAACAACGGAGCTTCTCGTACATAATTCTCCGGAAGACTGTGCTGAGAATTTCTCCGAGGAGAGCGTCTCCTCCGCATTCGAAGGGATGCGTAAGGGAGGCGGGCACGCGATGCGCCATCTAATCGAGGATGGAATCATCCCCAACAAGGGAAGTGTTTCTCAGAAGAGAGAGACATTCGAAGCAAAGACCTCCAAAATTTTAACAAACCCAAGAAAAAAGTTCTCATGGAAAATTGGAGGCACACCGAGCAACGCGTTCGCCGGAGAGGTCGACGGAGTAACGGTTGTGGTGTTCGTCGCAAAAGAAGGACCTTATAAAGGGCGTGTCATCTCGGCGGTAGCACCAGGACCTGAAAACAAGGAAAAATGGGGTCTGGAGTGAGTCAAGTCCTAGAAAATCTTCGCTGGGACGGCATCACACCGAGGGTCAGTATGTTTGTCGTCACAGAGTCAGCCAGAGCACCGAAGCTCGAATTCGATATCAAGGGGACCAAACCAAAAAAGACAAAGGTATTTCACCTAGAAGATGAAGATGAGACTCTACAAGGAGTGAATATATTCGAATACGACCTTACTTTTGACACCTTGCCAACAGACCCACTTCAGTATCTCAAGTCCTGTCTTAGGCAAGCGTGTATAAAAGGCGGAAACCTAGCATGGCTTGGCTTCGAGGGGTCCTTTCACTACGACCATCTGCTCACCGATGAAATCGCGGAAGAGATCTACGGAATCTGCGGCGAGAACGAGGAACCCATCGTCATCCTGGACGAGGAGGAACTTCACAAAGCTTCTTGGAAAGAAACACTTCAAATATATCGAAGCAAGCACAACCTCAGCCAGAGAGGAAAAACCTAGGGGACTCTACATCTGAGACTTTTGGGTGGCAACAGGAAGGTGGTGAACCGTCCAAAAGAGAGATCCGCATAGCAAAAGACTTTTCCACTCTTATCAAGCAAGAAATTGAAAACACCGAGCCAGATTACCAAGCCAAAAACCAAGAAATCGCCCCTCTTTTTTCATAGACGCGGCCGGCCACATAAAAAACCTTTCCCCGAGAAGCACCCAGGACTGCTGTGACCCTCCAAAAATCTTCTATCGTGCTGTTCGATCGTGTGGTGCGCGCTTACGGTGCGGGGGAGGTGATCGGCCCCGTAAGCCTGCGGGTGGAGGCGGGTGAATGTGTGGTGCTGGCGGGCGCGAACGGGGTGGGTAAGTCGACGCTGCTGCGGCTGGCCGCCGGAGTGGATCACCCTACCGAGGGCGAGATCGCGGTCCTAGGGGAGGCGCCGCGTCCAGCCGACCCCGAATTCCGGCGCGCCGTGTTCGCGCTGGAGGATGTGGCCTACTTCCCCGACCTCAGCGTGCGGGAACATCTGGAACTCGTCGCCGCCGGGCACGGATTAGGCGACCGGGCCAAAGAGCGCGTGACCGAAACACTGCACCGCTGCCGGCTAGCCGATCACGCCGACGCGAGCCCGCGCACCTTGAGCAAAGGACAGCGACAACTGCTGTCCCTCGCGGTGATGCTGCTGCCGCCATGGCCGCGGCTGTTGATCCTGGACGAGCCCGAGAACCACCTCGACGGCGCGGCCCGGCACTGGCTCGGCGAGACACTGCACGCGCTCAAAGGCGAGAACTCCGCGATCCTGCTGGCCACCCACCACGCCGAGTTCGTGGACGCCCTGGCCGACCGGGTCGTCACGCTCACGGCCGGCCAGGGTGCCGAGGACACCGACGACGAGGAGGAGAAGGACGAGTCGGCCGGCGAGGGCGGCGGCGACGAGGAGAAGCCGGAAGGTGCGCCGTGACGCTCGGCAACGCTTCGGAGGTCGAGCCGGCGTCGCTTCCCCAGCGCACCGCAGCGGTACTGGAGCGGCTACGCCGCCACCGCGCCGTCCGGGCGCGAAACCACCTGGGCGACCTCGCCTACCGGGTGTATGTGGTACTCCTCGTCGGTGCGCTCACCGTCGCTGGGCTGGTCACGACCGCCCGCGAGGCAGTGGAGACCATCTCGACCATCCCGCTGCCGTGGGCCCAGGCGCTGGCCGACGTCCTGCCGTTCGCGTTGCCCGGGATGTGCTTGCTGGTGCTGTGGGTCGGAAGCTACGACGCCACGATACGCGGGCCGGTGCGGGTCGACCCGGCCACCGTCGACTGGGTACTAACGCTGCCGATCGACCGGGCGGCCGTGCTGGTCCCGGCGCTGTGGCGCTCGATCGCGACCCGGGCGGCGCTGGGAGCGGTGGCCGGGATGGTCACCGTGATCGGACTGTGGCAGACTACGCTGCCCCTCCCGCTGAACCTCGCGGTGGCCCTGGCGTGGGCAGGGTTGGGCGGGGCGCTGCTGGGTGCGCTCACCGCCACGTTGGGCACCCTGGCCACAGCGTGGGGAGAACGGGCGCTGCGCGCGTGGCGGCCGATCTACTACGCCGCGCTGTTCATGTTGGGCGTCAGCGGCCCCCTCGCTTGGGGCGAGTCGGTGCCGCCGGCGACCGGGGTGCTGGCCCTGTGGTCGGGGCCGTGGGGGTGGGCCGCTCAGGTCATGATGGGGCCGGTCCGCCTGCCGGGTGCTTGGCCGGAGGCGGCGGCGCTGCTGCTGGCGGGGCTGGTGGCGGCTACGGCGGTGGTGGCGATGCGGCTGCTGCCCTGCCTTCCTCTGCCACTGCTGTCCGCCCACGCCGCCGCGGCCTCGGGAGTGCGCAGCGGCTTCTGGCTGATCGACGCGAGTTGGCTGGACACCACTTTCGGCGGCTCGCACCGCGCGCGTCCGCGCCGGTCGCGGCTGCCCCGCCACGGCGCCCCTGGCTCACCGTGGCCTGGCGCGACGCGCTCAACATGGCGCGCTCCCCCATCGCCACCACGCGCGCCGGACTGTTGGCGCTGCTCGCCGTCGCACTGCCCCGGCTTTTGCCCCATGTCGGCGACGCCTTCACGGTGGTGTTGTCCATGGCGGTTCCCACTCTGCTCTACCTCGCCGCCGCCCAACTGCTGGGCGGCGCCCGCAGCGAGGCCGTCGAACCGCGCCTGGCGCGCTACTTCCCCCACTCACCGGGTGTCCTGGGGCTGCTCCACGGGCTGGTGCCGCTGCTCGTGCTGGACGTGTTGGTCTGCTGTTTCGCCGCCGCCATGCTCGTAGTGGGCGCCGAGACGGCGACCGCCTTCGGGCCGCTCGCCCTGGTCCCCGCCGCCGTGGCCGCGGCGCTGGTCAACCTCTACCGCGGCACCCTGCCCGCCCACCTCTGGATCGGCTACGACACTCCGCTGGGCAACAGTGCTGTACTGCAAATCGTGATCTGGCACACCGCGGGCCTGTTCGCCCTGCTGGTCCTGGCCTGGCCCGTGGTCACCGCTGCCCTGATCCTTCTCCCGCTTTGGATGCAGGCCGTGTGGCTGCTGGTCGGCTCCACTCTGCTGGCCTGTTGGGGAGGCTGGCGGGCGCGCAACGCCTTGGCTATGGAGAGATAGCAGTCGATGAGGCGCGGTGATGGGGCGGATGGTTCTGCTCGGCTGTCGCCGAGGTGCGACAGCCGAGCACAGCGGCGGTCGGCCGCTGTTCCCCGCGGCCATGACCGCCGCTCCCCGGCCGGGGCCGCCGCCGGCACGGCCGGGGGTGGGGTCACAGTTCGGTCAGCAGGTTGGTCACCGAGCCGTTCTCGAAGATCTCGTGCACCGCTCGGGCGAGCAGCGGCGCCACCGACAGCACCGTGACCTCGTTGAGCCCCGTCTCGCTGGGGGTGGGCAGCGTGTTGGTGAAGACGAACTCGCTGACACTGGAGTTCTTCATCCGATCGACCGCGGGGTCGGAGAGCACACCGTGCGTGGCCGTCACGATGACGTCACGCGCACCGTGGGCGAACAGTGCCTCAGCCGCCGCGCAGATCGTGCCGCCGGTGTCGATCATGTCGTCGACCAGCACACACAGCCGATCGCGCACCTCGCCGACCACCTCGTGGACGGTGACCTGGTTGGCCACCTCGGCGGAGCGTCGCTTGTGCACGATGGCCAGCGGGGCACCCAACCGGTCGCACCAGCGGTCGGCGACGCGGACACGGCCCGCGTCGGGCGAGACCACCGTCAGGTTGTCGCGGTCGGTCTTGTCGGCGATGTAGTCGGCCAACACCGGTAGGGCGAACAGGTGATCCACCGGGCCGTCGAAGAAACCCACGATCTGGTCGGTGTGCAGGTCGACCGTGACGACGCGGTCCGCGCCGGCCGTCTTCATCAGATCCGCCATCAGCCGAGCCGATATCGGCTCACGCCCCAGGTGCTTTTTGTCCTGGCGGGCGTAGCCGTAGAACGGCACGATCACGGTGATACTGCGGGCCGAGGCCCGCTTCAGCGCGTCGATCATGATCAACTGTTCCATGATCCAGGTGTTGATCGGCGTGCTGTGGCTCTGGATCAAAAAGCAGTCGGCGCCGCGCAGCGACTCGTGGTAGCGGACGTAGATCTCGCCGTTGGCGAAGTCGACCGCCTTGGTGGGCACCAGCTCGGTGCCCAACTGTTGGGCGATCTCTTGGGCCAACTCCGGGTGTGACCGGCCGGCGAAGAGCATCAGCTTCCGCTCGCCGGACGTCGTAACGCCAGTCACGCGCTCTCCTTTCGCCGGTGAGGCCGTCTCATAAGCCGGGTGTGGCAGCCGAAACAGCCGCCGGGCGCGCCGCCGCCCAGGGCGGCGGCGACCGAGGCAACCGGCTGTGCCGGTGTGGGCATGGGGGGCTCCTGTGGGGTCGTGCGGAGGTGGGGCTAGCCGGCGGCGGTCTCGCGCCGGAAACGGGCGTGGGCGGCGGCGAGCCGGCCGCCGACCTCGGCGGTGCTGACGAGCACCGCCATGTTGGCCTCCGCGGTACGCCCGTCGGTGGCCTTGTCCACTGCGCGCATCAGGTACTTGGTGATCGCGTTGCCCCTGACCCCGTCCTTCTCAGCGAGCAGCATCGCCTCTTCGATCGCCGCCTCGGCTTGCTCCCGGTCGACGGCGTCCTCGGGGCGGGGCGGGGTGGTGATGAGAACGCTGCTGTTGTTGCCCGCCGCCCAGTGGTTCTCGACCGCGCGCGCGATGACGTCCTCGTCGTCGACGCGGTGCGGGCTGGGGATACCGCTGGAGGTGCAGTAGAAGGCGGGGAAGTCGTCGGAGCGGTAGGAGATCAGTGGCACGCACTGCGTCTCCAGGTACTCCATCGTCAGATTCAGGTCGAGGATGTTCTTGGCGCCGGCGCAGACCACGGCCACCTTGGATCGGGTGAACTGGATCAGGTCGGAGGAAATGTCCATCGTCGTCTCCGCCCCGCGATGCACCCCGCCGATGCCGGCCGAGGAGAAGAACGGGATACCTGCCAGCTCCGCGGCGACGACGGAGGAAGCCACGGTCGTGGCTCCCATGCCGCCGCGCGCGAGGACGATGGGCAGGTCCCTACTGCTGACCTTGGGGATGCCGGAGGTCGACGCGAACCGCTCGATCGCGGTGTCGTCCATGCCGATGATGAAGCGTCCAGCGTCGATGCCGATCGTGGCCGGGACAGCTCCCCCGGCGCGCACCGCGCTCTCCACCTTCCTGGCGGCGACGGCGTTGTCGGGATAGGGCAAGCCGTGGGTGATGACGTTGGACTCCAGCGCCACGACCGGATCGCCCACCCGCAGAGCCTCAGCGACCTCGTCGCTGAAGACCAGCGGGATGCTGCTGTGGGTGCTCATGTGTGTTCCTTTCACTGCTTAGCGGTAGTTCGGTGCCTTGAGCAGCAGGTGCTGGCGCTCGGTGATCTCCGGGCCGACCACGGTCTCCTTCCAGTCGGCCTTGGCCACCGGCTCCAAAGCGATCGAGACGGCGCCCTCGTAGGTGTCGAAGTTGTCCAGGATGAGCTGGGTGATCTGCTCGGAAAGGCGCTGCCGCTGTTCCTCGGTGAACTCGCGGGGGAAGTGCTTGATGTTGACGTGAGGCATGGTTGTTCCTCTCTCTTTCTCGTTGGGTGACTTTTCTCGTCGGGTGGCTTTGGCTTGGCGGTGGGGGCAGACCGGATCGGGGGTTCGGTCTGCCCCGCTGTGGTGCCAGAGGTTGCCGGAGGTCGTCGGACGTGGCTGCGAAACGGCCGGTCAGCCGGTGGAGTTGGCGCGGATCGCCGAGGCCAGCTCGGCCACGCCCTCCTCTTTCAGCACGCTGTAGTGGTCGTTGCTGAGGTTGACGATCGTGGGGGGAACCGCGGAGTAGCCGGAATGGCCCTCGATGAAGGAGTAGTCGTCGCCGGTGGCCTTGAAGATGGTCACCGGCGCGTTGAGGTGGCGTTCGGCCAGTTCGCGGAAGGTGTACTCGAACTCGTAGGTTTCGCTGACGATCCGGGTGATCCTGCGGATCAGCTCCTCGCTCAGCTCGGGGTAGCAGCCGTGGACAAACGACACGAAACTGTTCTCGTCGTGGGTGGCTTGGAGGCATTCGCGCAGCGTGGCCCCGCTGACGGTGCCGGCGAAGACGGAGAAGAGGATGGTCACGTAGGTGGGGTTGTCATAGGAGGCCACCCGCCGCTGGCGGTGTTCCTCGGCGCCGGGGACCTTCGGGTTGCCGGGACAGATCAGCAGCAGGTCAGTGACCTCTTCGCCGAGCTGCTCCAGTTGCCACGCCGTCTCGAAGGCCACACGGGCTCCGAAGGAGTACCCCCACAGCGTGTAGGGGCCGGTGGGCTGGCGGCGCCGGATCTCGGCCACGTCGGCGGTGGCCATCTCGCGGATCGTGGCGTAGGGGGTCTCCCCGGCGTTGACCCCGTGAGCTTGCACGCCGTAGAAGGGCCGGTCGCCGCCTGCCTCCCGCGCCAGGAGACGCAGATTCATCGGGTAGCCGCCCAGGCCCGGCCAGCAGAATATGGGGGACTTCCCGCTGTCGCGGTTGTTGAGGGGCACGAGGCGGGAGGAGGGCTCGTTGGTGTCGTTGTCGATGCGGGCCGCCAGATCGGCCAGCTTCGGGCTCTCGAAGACGACTTGGAGCGGCAACTGCGTGCCGAACTCGCGGTTGATCTTGTTGACCAGGGAAGCGGCGATCAGCGAGTTACCGCCGGCGGAGAAGAATTCGTCCTCGATGGAGACGCTGTCGTACTTCAGTGCCTTGCCCCACTCGTGGGCGAGCCACCGCTCGGACGGTGTCGAGGGGGCCACGTAGGGGGCTGCCGTGTCGGCGGAGGTGACTTGCTCGGAGGCGGCCAGGGCGTTGCTGTCGACCTTGCCGTTGGCGGTCAAGGGCAGCTCGTCGAAGACGAGGACACGGTTGGGGATCATGTAGTCGGGCAGGGAGTTGGCCAGCTCGTCCTTGATGATCTCGGCCGGGCCCTTAGTGTGGACGGAGTCCTCGTACATGCCCTGGCTGTGGATCTGTTCTTCGCTGACCTTGCCGCCGAGGAAGAAGTAGGAGGCGCCAGGGGTGATGTCGCAGGAGCTGAGGATGTCGTCCATGCGCAGCGCCGCGGGCAGGCTGTGGCCGGTCTTGGAGCTGTAGCCCGAAGACATGAAGCCCAGCCCGAGGTTGTTGCGTTGCAGGTGGTGCAGTTGCGCGCCGAGGCTGACGTACTCCAGCCACGCCCGGTCCTCGCGGCTGACGGCGGTGATGCCGAAACTGGCCCGATCGTAGACGCGCTGGTTGATGGCGATGACGTGCTTGGGCAGCACCAGCTCCTCGGAGATGCGTTCCAACTGCCCGCTGGTGTAGCGGTACTGGCCGGCGGGCAGGTCAGCGATCCGGTCGGGGTGGGCCTGCACGTACAGTTCGACGGCGCGCTGCGGGGGGCGGCCGTCGTTGGCGCCGATCTCGAACGTGCCCAGGTAGTAGTCTTCCTCGGCGACGTCGAGGTGGTCTTTGACGGAGGGGATGTGGTCCAGGGGGGCGATGGTGAGCCCGTGCTCGGGTAGCACTTCCTCGAACACACCCAGCATGTGGCCGGTTTCGAATTCCAGCACTTCCTGGATGTTGTTCTTGTACACCGGCTCGATCGCGCGTTTCTTGCCGGAGAAGTGCACCAGAAGGTAGGGGCCGGGGCGGTCGGTGGTGGGAGCGTCGCCGACGCGCACCAGGGTGTGGTCAATGGGGTGGTAGTAGTACACGCCCGCGTCCAGGCCGGCCACGCCGTCGGTCTCCAGGTACAACTGCGTCGCGTAGAGCGCGCCGGGAGAGGCGTAGGCGTATTTAGGCAGCAGCCGCTCGGAGCTGTGGTACTGGCCGAACCAGCGCAGGATCTGACCGAGCTCAGCGAAGCTGACCTGGTCGAGGCCGCGGGAGTGGTCGGGGAGCGTGCGTGGGGCGAGCAGCCGCTCGATGTCGGCGCGGCTGACCGCTCCGCCTTCGTAGAAGCGGTAGCTCTTGCGGGCGAAGACCTCGCGGCGCTGCTGTTCGGACTCCTGTTTGCCTGGCAGCTCCACCACCGGCCGGTGGGCGAGCTCGACGGGTTCGCGCAGGCCCGGGTTGGAAAGCTGGGCCTTCACCTGGAGCTTGTTCGCCTTGGACTGGTGGTGGGAGCCGTGGTTGCCCTGGTCCATCAGGGCGGCTTCCTTGGGGTTCAGCTCGACGCAGGCCACCAGGTTCTGGAAGCCGGTCCTGGCGTCGTCGGTGACGAGGGTGGCGGCGCGGCGCACCCAGGTGTGCTCCTCGATGGCCAGGGAGATCTCCTCCAGCTCAACGCGGTAGCCACGCAGCTTGACCTGGTTGTCGGCCCGGCCGGAGAACTGGATCGTGCCGTCCTCGTTCCAGGAGGCGAGGTCGCCGGTGCGGTAGAGCCGTTCGGTGGGCACGAACGGCGAGGCGATGAACCGTTCCTGGGTCTGTTCGGGCCGGTCGAGGTAGCCGCGGGCCAGTTGGGTGCCGCCGATGTAGAGCTCGCCGACTTCCCCGATCTCCACCGGGGCCAGGGTGTCGTCGAGGATGAAGCATTGGGTGTTGTCAACGGGCAGGCCGATCGGAACGGCACCGGTGCCCTCGTCGAGGGTGTCAGGGTCGACCAGGTGGGAGGTGGCGTTGATGGTGCACTCGGTGGGTCCGTACAGGTTGACCAGCGAGGCCCACGGCAGCTCGTCGATGAAGTGGCGGGCGAGCTGCCGGGAGAGCGGCTCGCCGCCGGAGAACACGCGCTTGAGCGTGGTACACAGCCGGAACTCTTCGGTGTCGAGCAGCGCCTGGAGGAGGGAGGGCACGCACTGTAGCGTGGTCACCTCGTGTTTGAGGATGGTGGAGATCAGCGCCTCGGGGTCGCGGTAGCTGCCGGGCGGGCTGACGAGCACGCGCGCGCCCACGGCGGAAGCCAGGATCTCCCACTGGGCGGCGTCGAAGCTCATCGGGGTCTTTTGCAGCACCGTGGTGGTGCGGTCCAGGTGGCCGCAGGCGTGCAGCCAGCGCATCTGTGAGACGACGCTATGGTTTTCGATCATCACACCTTTGGGTTTGCCGGTGCTGCCGGAGGTGTAGATGACGTAGGCGAGATCTTCGGGGTTCGGTTGGGGCAGGCTCGCTTCGCCCGCGTCTTGAGTGTCGGCCAGGGTGACGATTTGCGTGCCGTGGGGCGCGAGTTCGGCCAACCGTTCTGCCAGGTGCGGTTGGGTGATAATGGCCCGGGTACGGCTGTGCTCGATCATGTAGCGCAGCCGGTCGTTGGGGTACTCCGGCGAGAGCGGCAGGTAGGCGGCTCCGGCGAAGAGCACGCCCCAGGTCCCGATCACCAGGTCTAGGGAGGGTTCGACGTAGAGACCGACGCACTCGTCGGTGTCTACGCCCAGGTGGCGCAGGTAGGTGGCGAGTCGGCCGCTGGACTGCGCCAGCTCTTGGTAGGTGAGGGACTGGTCATCGCAGGCGACTGCTGTGGCCTCGGGTTGGGTCGCAACCTGGTGCAGGAGCATCTCGGGCAGACAGCCGGCAGAGAGAGTGTTCTGTCTTCGAGCCCTGACCTGGATGGTCTCCAAAGCTATACTCCTAACTGGTGTGATTCTCGGTGGGTTTCCTACGGCCGGACCGGGTGGCGGTGCGGCTGTGATGCCAACGGCAGGGAAGACACGTGAATCTGCGCTGGCATCGGCACGAGGAGTGCGTTGCTTCCCGATGGGAGTCGGCAGCTCCCCGGGGAGCGTGGTTTGTGCACTCTGGTGCCGGGCTAAGGCCGGCCTCTGCCGTCCACCTGGTGGCTCTGGCTGGGCGGCAGGGGCGGTCGGACGTCGCCGCGGTTCGCGTTTGGGGCGCCGCGGCGACGGGCGTAGCGGTGGATCGCGGCTACCGAGGCAGCGGGATCTCGCTATGTACATGGGCCAGTGACCTTGGGGATGAGGAGTGGAGGCTCGACACTCTCGCAGGGGATGTGTCGGGGTGTGTCCCGGGCGAGGGAGCAGGGGTTGGGCTCTCGCACCGGCGGCAACGGTTCAGGTAAGGGCAGAAGCGCCCGCGTTGTGAAGGGCGCGGTTCACGAAGGCGTGTCGGTGCGACCGGGTGGGGCCCGTCGGACTCGGATGTGCGGGGGCGGGGCGGCGCCGCGACACGGGGATGCCGCGGCGCCCGGACGTGTTCAGCTCACCTAGCGACGCGAGGGGGCCTGGCCGGTCACCGTTCCCCCGGATAGCCCACCGCCACAGCACCGCGGTCCGCTGGGCGCCTGTGGGCGCGCCGGCTGCGGTTGGGCGGTGGCCCTTCGTGAAGGAAGCGGGGCGACTCGTCGTTGGCATGATGGCTGTCCACCTGTGTGTATCGACCATCTCGGGACTACTCGACTGGCCGCTGTAGGGTTACGACGCACGGCTGAGGGGTTTCTCGGGTTGGTGTGATGCTTGCCGAGTGTCGTCGCCGGCGGACCGCCTGCGGGGTTGTGCCAGGACGACGGCGGCGATGACTGCCAAGGCGCCCATCGTCTGCAACGGCGTGAACGTCTCGCCGAGGACGAGGTAGCCGAGGATGGTCGCCGCGAGAGGGCTAGCGAAGGACAAAAACGACACCGCCAGCGCGGGGAGCCGTTCGATGCCGCGGAACCAGATGGCGTAGGCGAACAGGGCGCCGATGACGCTCAGATAGAGAAAACCGGTGATGTTGAGCGGCGTGATCTGGCTGGGCAGTCCCTCGACGAACAGCGTGATCGGCGTCAGGACAAGGCCGCCGACGGTCAACTGCCAGCCGGTGAAGGTCAGGACGCCCACGCCTTCGGGTCGGCCCCACCGTTTGGTGAGCACGATGCCCGAGGCCATGCTGGCGGCGCCGCCCAGCCCGGCCAGGACACCGATGAGGTCGAGGTCGGCCTGTGGCCCCAGCGCCAGCAGCGCCACCCCTGCCGCGCCGAGCACGCAGGCGAACACGTGGATGGGCTGGATCTTGTCCTTCAGCAGCAGCGCTGCCAGGAGCAGCACCATCATCGGCTGGACCGTCATCACTAGGGCGGCCACGCCGCCGGGCAGGTGGTAGGCGGCCACGAACAGCAGATAGAAGAAGGCGCCGATGTTGAGCACACCCAGCGCCAGAATCCGCCACCACCACACTCCCTGGGGCAAGGTGCGGCTGATCGCCAGCAGCACCAGCCCGGCGGGCAGCGCCCGCACGGTGGAGGCCAGCAGAGGACTGTCAGGAGGCAGCATCTCCGTGGTCACCAGGTAGGTGCTGCCCCAGATCGCCGGTGCGAGCGCGGTCAGGGCCGAGTTGAGTACTATCCGGTTGCCGGTCATTTGGTGGCCCCCGAGTCCCTCGTTCCGAAGTAGCGGTCCCCGAAGTCGCCGATGCCGGGGACCATGAAGGCGTTGTCGTTGAGTCGTTCTTCGATGGCGGAGGTGACGATGCGCACCCCCGGGTAGGCGTCGCCGACGGCCTCGCACCCCTCCGGGGAGGCGAGGAAGTTGACGAAGATGATCTGGTCTTCAGGCACTCCCGCGTCGAGCAGCACCCGGATCGCCGCCATCGCGGAGCCGCCGGTGGCGAGCATGGGCTCCAGCAGCAGCACGTGACGCTGGTCGATGTCGTCGGGGAGGTGCGAGTAGTACAGCCGCGGGAGCTTGGTCTTCTTGTCGCGCTGGATGAGGATCTTGCCGACGTGCAGGCCGGGGTGGAGCTGCCACATCTCGGCCTCCATGCTCTCCCCTGCACGAATGACCGGTACCGCGCACAGTTCGGCGGCGAGCTTGGTGCCCTGGTAGGTCTCGCCGACCGGCGTGGTCACCTCGTGTTTGTCGAAGGGCAGCAGGTCGATGGCTGCTTCCAGCAGCAGGCGGATGATCCGACGCGAGTAGAAGACGAAATCTTCGCGGGTGGCGTTCTTGTCGCGGATGATCGTGTGCATCGCCCGCAGTTGGTTGGTCTGCGGCAGCAGGTGGACGTTGCTCCCAATGGTCATGACTGGCTCTCCTAAAGGGGACGGCGGAGGGCGGCCACCTGTGGGCGACCGCCCACGGCAGGAGGGGTCAGCGGAGTTCGCCGAAGGCGCGGCGCGCCTCGGTGACGAACGTGCGCACCTTCATGCGGTCCTTGCGCCCGTCCGGACCCTCTAGGCCGGTGTGGGCGTCCACGGCGGCGGGGCGCACCTGAGCGATCGCGTCGGCCACGTTGTCGGGGTTGAGGCCGCCGGCCATCATCAGCGGCTTCGGGGAGCGCCGCACCAGCTCGGCGCTGACTGACCAGTCGTGGAGCAGTCCCGTGGCACCCTTGCCGCCGGTGGCGGGGTTGTAGGTGTCGGTGATGAACATGTCGACCGCGTCGGCGACCTCGTCGACCAGACCCAGCAGCTCCTCGGCGTTGTCCTCGCGCACCACCAGGCTCTTGAGAACGTAGAGGTCGGGGTGGATCTCGCGCAGCTTGCGGAGCTGGTCGGCGGGCACGTCACCGTGCAACTGCACGGCGGTCACACCCAGCTCGGCGCAGAAGGCGCTGACCTCTTCGGCGTCGGTGAGGTAGCTGATGAGCACGCCGGCGTGCGGCGGCGGGATGTCGGCGATGATTTTCGTGGCGTCGGGTTCGGAGATGTCGTCCTTACCGGAGGGCAGACGCAGCGGGAAACCGAGCCAGTCGACTCCCTCAGCGCACAGCATGCTCGCCTCGTCGGCGTCGATGATGCCGGCTACCTGGACCAAGTGCTCCATGTCAGTTCCTTTGGCAGTGTCGTGGGTGACGGCAGGGGGCGGGACGCCCCCGTGCCGAACCGGTCGGTGTTGCTGGGAATCGTTCAGCGGCTCTGGCCGTAGCGTCCGTAGAACACGTTGCGCTCGTGGGGCCTGCGGCCGGGGTGCAGCCGCTCCTCCGCTGCCACGCCGATGGACAGCAGCAGCGCGATGGCGAGGTCGTCGCGGCCGTCGATGCCGATGGCCTTCTTGACCTCCTGCTCGTCCCAGCCGTTCATGGGGGCGGTGGCATAGCCCATGCTGGTGGCGGCGAGCATGCAGTAGGTCGCGGCGATCATGGCGTCCTTGACCGCGTACTCGCGCAGCAGGCCGCGTTCGGCGAGGTCGTGCTGGAATGCCTGGCCGGCCTCGGCGAACATGGCGATGAACTCCTCGTTCCACGCCCCGTTGTCGCGGGCCTGCTGGTAGATGTCGCTTTGGTCCTCGCGCCATGACTGGAGCTCGGCGACGAACACTAGAGTGACCGGGGCCTCAGCGGGCTGGGGCTGGCCGTCAGTGGCCCTGACGAGGCCCTCGCGGCCTTCCTCGTCGGAGACCACTACGACCGAGCGGCACTGGAAATTCCAGCTAGAGGGGGCCTCAAGTGTGAGGTCGAGCAGCTCGCGGAGCTGGTCGGCGGGGATGGGGGTGGGCTGGTAGTGGCGGATGGTGCGGCGCGCCCGGATGGCGTCAGGCACCGAACTGTAGCTGGCGGGGTTCATCATTCACCCACAAACCTTTCGATATCGAACCTTAAGACGGCAAAATCATAGACATAGCGAGACAGTCCAGTCAAACAGTTCAACATCAAAATGTTAGACGCCACTATCCAGAGCCTGCACCCCACCACCTCCCCTTTGGTGATCAACTCACTACCCTGAGTCAATCGGCATAGGAACCCCAAGGTGGGGGGATGATAGGCTCTTAGAAATTTCGACATCGAAAGGTTCAGTTTGAAATGACAGATGCGGTTGACAAGTTCTTGGACCAGTGGGCGAAGGAGCGCCCTGACCTGGATGTCTCTCCCATGGCGGTGATCGGACGACTCTCACGGGCGTGCCGACTGGTGGAGCGCGAGGTAAAGGGCTACTTCACATCAGAGGGCATGGAACCGTGGGAGTTCGATGTCCTGGCGACACTGCTGCGCTCGGGACCGCCCTACACCCTGGGCCCCAAAGACCTCGTCGCTACGACCATGGTTGGCTCCGCCGCGCTGACCAATCGCGTTGACCGGCTCGTCAACCGGAACCTGGTCACGCGGGAAGTCGACCCGGAAAACCGCCGCAAGCTACTCATCTCCCTCACCCCAGAGGGGTTGGAACTGGCCAACCGGATGGCCGAGGGCCATGTGGCCAACGAGCACCGCGTCCTCGAAGGCCTGGACGCCGCCGACCGCGAGGAGCTGAGTCGGCTGCTGCGCAAGCTCCTGGAATCGCTGGGCGACACGTCCTAACGCCAAGACCGTCGACAACAGCTACATAGCGAAGAACAGCAAGGCCGAAGTCGGGCGAATCGTGGCGAGATCACGGTTGGTCATCCACGAATCGCCTTGTGTGCAAGCCGGAGTCCCAGTGATGCCACAAGATCCCCGAAAGTAACGGAAAGCAATAAAGAAATCACAGCAAGCCATCACACCTCGCACAACCCCCGGATGAGCCGCGGAGGGCGTCGCTGGAATGGACACCCTCCGCTCTTTCCGATGGATGAAATACCCCAAATCAGACGCTGTCTGCCGATCTCAAGCAAGATCAGGGGCCTCGGAGACGCAGACGGTGGACAGCAGTGCGATGTAGCGGGCCGGCGCTTCGGCGACCAGCCGCGGCACGCGGTTGATGAGATGGCAAAGCCGTTCGGGTAAAGAGACCGGGCGCGGCCCGTGCTCCGGCGATCCCGGCCATGGGGCCGTGTGGCGGGGCGCCCTTCGATAGCCTTTCGGTGCAGCAACCGAGGAGGGAGGCGGTGTGGCCCCGGTGACCCGCCCCGAGATCAGGGAGGCGCGCCCCGGCGACCTCGTGGCGTGGGCGCGCGAGGGCAGGCTGCGGCTGCCGTCGTTCCAGCGCTCCTACCAGTGGGAGAGCGTGGACGTGCGGCGGCTGTTCGACAGCCTGCTGCGCGGCTACCCGATCGGCAACCTGCTGGTGTGGCAGCGCCCGGCCGCCGCCGGCACGGTCACGGTGGGCCATCTCAGCGTGGCCGCGCCCGAGACCGGCGCGGCCTACTGGGTGGTCGACGGCCAGCAGCGCATCACGAGCCTGGTGGGGGCGCTCACCGCGACCGACGATACGGTCGACCCGCGGTTCCGTGTCTACTACGACCTGGCCACGGGCGAGTTCCGTTCGCTGTCGCGGCGCCGCCGTCCCGACGCGGACTGGCTGCCCGTGTCGTTGACGCTGGACACCGCCGCCGCCAACGCCTGGATCCGCGAGCGGCCCCACCTCACCGGTGAGCAGATCGACCGCGCCGACGCGGTGATCGCGGCGATCCGCGACTACCGGCTGCCGATGTACGTGGTCACCGGCGACGACGAGACGACGCTGCGCGAGATCTTCGACCGGTTGAACACCTACGGCAAGGCGCTCAAGAGCGCCGACATCTTCCGGGCGCTGCACGCCTCCCGCGACGACCGCGCGCTGGGCGACCTCACCTCGCTGGGCGCCGACGTGGCGGGCTTCGGTTTCGGCCGGCTGCCCGAACAGCTGCTCACCCAGAGCGTGCTGGCCGTCCGCGACCCCGTGGTCGACCGGGACTTCCGCCGCGAGTTCGACGGCGCCGACGACCTGCACACGGCGCTGACCGCCACGCGGGACGCGCTGGGCCACGTGGTGGATTTCCTGCGCGACGAGGCCGACATCCCCCACGCCAAGCTACTGCCCTACGCGCTGTTCGTGCCGGTGCTCGCCCGCTTCGCCGCCCTGTTCGGCCCGCCGCGGGGACGCGCCGCGCAGCTACTGCGCCGCTGGGTGTGGCGCGGCGCGGTGCTCGGGGTGGCCCCGCAGGGCAACACGGCGGGGCTGCGCAAGAACGCCAAAGCCGTGGCCGGTGACCCGGTCGGCAGTGCCGAACGCCTCATCGGCCTGCTGCCCACCCCCGACTCGGCGGTGTGGCGCCCGGACCTGGGCCACACCCGCCTCAACGCCGCCCTGGGCAAGGTCAACATCCTCGGTCTGCTTTCACGCGGCCCGCTGCCGCTGCCGGGCACCGCCGAGGCGGAGCGGGCCGACGGGACCGCCGGACGGCCCGTCGACGTGGCCTCGGTCCTGGAGGCCGACAGCCCGCCGCCGCTGCTCGCGCCGATCTTCGATATCGGCTGGCCGACGGGCGAGAACGTCGCCAACCGGGTCGTGGCCCCCGGCGCCAAACCGGCCCAGGTCCGCGACGCGCTGCTGGCCGGAGAGGTCGACGAGCGTCTGCTCCACAGCCAGTGCCTGGACGAGGGGTGCGTGGGGCTGCTGCGCGACGGCGACACCGACGGTTTCCTGGCCCGGCGTGCCGAACTGGCCGGCGCCGTGATCGCCGAGCACGTACAGAACCACGCCCTGTTCGGCTTCCGCGACGGCCCCGCGCTGTCGACCCTGTTCGAGGACACCCCCGACCCGGCGCCGGCAGGCGAGGACGGCCCCGCATGAGCGACGAGCGCACGGCCGGGGTGTTCCTCGGCGACCGCCGGGTGGGCACCCTCGGCTACCTCGACGGCAACACCTGGTTCGACTACACCGACCGCGCCCCCGACCATCCGGTGCTGGGCCAGGGATTCGAAGCCGACCCGCACAAGCGGCGCACCGCGAGCGGCTCGGTACCCGAGTGGTTCGCCAACCTGCTGCCCGAGCGCGGCAGCGGGCTGCGCCGCATCATCGGCCACGAGCTGGGCATGGCCCGGCCCCACGACTTCCGGGTGATCTGCTACATCGGCGAGGATCTTCCGGGGGCGGTGCGCGTCGTCGCCGACGCCGACATCGGCGAGTTGAGCGTGCCCGGCGAGGACAGCGACTGCACCCACGACCATCCGGTGCGGTTCTCACTGGCGGGGGTGCAGGCCAAGTTCTCCATGCGCTGGGAGGAGAAGGGCCTGGTGCTGCCGATGACCGGCGAGGGCGGCAACTGGATCGTGAAGCTGCCCGACCGGCGCTTCGCCGACGTACCCCGCAACGAGCACGCGATGCTGACCTGGGCGCGGCTGGCCGGAATCGAGGTTCCCCAGACGCGGCTGGTGCCCACCGCCGAACTGCACGGCCTGCCCGACGGGGTGGCGGCGGAAGGGGAGACGGCGCTGGCGGTGCGCCGCTTCGACCGCCTCGACGGCGGGCGCGTCCACCAGGAGGACCTGGCGCAGGTACGGGAGGTCGCCGTCGACACGAAGTACGACAACGCCTCCTACAGCGGCATCGCCCGGGTCGTCGCGGCGCTGTGCCCTCAAGATCTCGACGACTACCTGCGCCGACTGGCGGCGATGGTGGTGATGGGCAACCTGGACGCCCATTTGAAGAACTGGACGCTGCGCTACCCCGACGGGCGTTCCGCGCGGTTGTCCCCCGCCTACGACCTGGTGTCGGTGTCGGCCTACGCCGACACCGACGCCTCGTTCCGTGACGACCGGCTGGCTTTCGCCGTCAACGGCGGGCAGGTGGCCCGGACGGTGACGCTGCGCCACTTCGGCCACCTGGCCCAGCGCGCGAGGCTGGCCCCCGAGCGGGTGCGCGACGTGGTGGCCGAGACCGTGACGGCGCTGACCGACACCTGGCCCCAGGTGAAACGCGAGGTGCCGGTTCCAGGGTTCGTCGCCACCCACATCGACGCCCGCCTGGAGTCGCTCCCCCTGATCCGCGACGTCCGATTCGGGAACTGAACCCTGCCCGCCCCTCCCCCACAACTTCAGGAGACACAGTGCCGGAACCGCCGGAGTCCGACCTCTCCCGCCGAATCGCCGAGTTGGAGAACGCCGAACGGCGCCTGCGCGAACTGGAGCCGCGGCTGGTCGGCCTGAACACCCTGGAAGGCATCGAGGAACGGCTGTCGCAGTCGATCGCGGAGATCGAAGAGGGGATGGACGAGATCGTCGACCGAATCCGGGAGTCTTGCTCCGAGCTGGGTGAGCTGCTCATGGAACATGACTTCCCCGATGTCGATGAGCAGATGGCGGAACTTCGTGACGCCTTCGCCGAACTCAACGCCGTGGATCTGCGGTGGCTCTCCGAACTCGTCTGGATTCGCGACGGCGACGACGAGGGCGCCGCCGCGACCGTCGCCGACACCCCCGTGAAACGGCTGAACGAGGGCATGCCGGCAGATCCAGGCAGCAGCGACGCCCTCAGGGACAAGGTGGACGTCTGGACGGACCAGGCCGACCACTGCGCGGACTACCTCCAGGGGGTGGGGTGGCAAGCCGAGGAGTTCGGCCGCGCGGCCGTCACCGCCGCCCACCTGCAACGGGTCGACCTCGCCGATCGGGAGAAGGCGAAACTGCAACACCTGGTCGAGGAAGCCGAGAAGGCACACCAGGTGTGGGAGGGGTGCGTGGGGGCCGTCGCCGAGCACAAGCCCTGGGTGCCCGTCCCCGTCATGGAGAACCAGATCGAACTCTTCCCCGCCGAGGTCGCCGAGCGCTCCGACGCCCCCTGGTGAACGCCTCGGCCCCGTCCCGCGGCGGGAACGACCGCGGGACGGGGCGCCGCGGCGGGCGTCGCCCCGTTGCTTTCGGGCCGCCGGCCGCGGTGCCTGCCCTGGCTGGAGGGACAGTCCGGGGTAGTCAGCGGGAGAACCGTCGGCGTCACCGTGCCCGGTCGGTGCCCCTGCTGCGGGCGCCTGCCACACCCGACCGGCAGAGCCCCGGAGCCCCTGCTTGGCCATAAGGCATTGCGCGCAGGGCAGGCCAAGACCTACAGTCACAACTATTACTCAGAGTAGTTAGTTAACTCCTGAAGGGAGTGATCATGCGTCGAGTCCTGTCTCTCCTGGGCTGCCTGGCCGCTACCGGAGCCCTCACCCTCTCCGCCGCCCCGGCCCACGCCGCGCAGGGAACCGTGTACATCAACGGCAGCAAATACCACGAACCGGATAAACGGTGCTTCGATCGTCAGAGCGCACCGCTGCACGTCTACAACCTGACCGACAAGACGGCCTACGTCTACTCAAGCGTCGACTGCACGGGGGGCAAGCTGGGCAAGGTCGGCACCGGCGAGGAGGAGCGCTTCTACAACGGGCACAGCGTCTACGTCTACTAGCGCCGCGACGCTGGTTTGAAACGCGGTGACCACGCACGGCCACCAGAGACGCCGCTGTGGGGTGGGGCGACCGCAGCGTCGCCCCACCCTCCGCTGCCGGCCGTGGTGGCCGTGCGGATCTCCCGGTCACAGGGAGATCCGCCAGCCCTCCTCGATGCGGTGCAGCTCGGGGGTGTGGGTGTCGGTGGCGGGCTGTCCATCGGCGTGCCACTCGTCGATGAGGGCGCGCAGCCGGTGCAGGGCGGGCGAGTGGGCGCTGTCGGCGACGAGGCGCGGCCGGGGCAGCAGCACGAACAGGGCGACGTGCTCGCCCTTGTCGCCGTCGACGAGACCGTAGCCGATCTCGTTGCCGCGCCCGGCCGAGATCAGCCGGTGGGGTCTACGGGCGATGAGCCACGGGCGCAGATGGTCGCACTCAGGCCAGGTGAGGTAGGTGTCCTCGCTGTGGGGAGCCTCCAGTAGCCCGCTGAGGATGTCGCGGGCGAGGGTGCCGCCGCGCCCGTGCAGCCACTCGGCCGAGACGTAGCCCTGCTCTGTGGCGGCGTCGGCGGCGTCGGTCTCGGCCGCCTCCCGGTAGGGGGCGTCCATGCGCACACAGTCGGCGCGGTGCACGCTGGGCTTGATGGGCACCCCTTCGGCATCGACGACACAGCGCAGCAGCGCCGTCGAGTAGACCAGCCGCGCCGTGGGCAGCGGGTGCAGTATGACCGCGCCGGGCGCCGTCTGGGCGAGCCAGGTGTCGGGCAGGCGGGGCGGGGAGGTCCAGGCGATGATCCGGTCGAACGGTGCGTACTCGGGGGCACCGGACAGCCCGTCGCGGGCCAGGGTGGTAACGGTGGTGTAGCCGGCTTCCGCGTGCAGGCGCGCGGCGCGCTCAGTGAGGTTGGCCAGGATGTCGACGCTGACGACACGGCCCTCTGAGCCGGTGAGCTCGGCCAGCAGCGCCGACGACATCCCCGATCCGGTGCCGATCTCCAGCACGCGCTGGCCGGGCTGGAGATCGAGGAGCCGCAGGCGGCGCAGGATAACCGCGGTGTCGGTGGTATGGCGGGCGGCTTGGCCGTCGCTGCCGCGGTAGTGTTCCTCGCTCACGGCCTCGGCGGCACGGGCGATGGCGTCATCGGTCGCGCTGGTGGACACGCGGGTTCCCCCCGTCTGACGTCGTTGTCTGGTCGCGGTGTTCGGTTGTGTGATGTGGCTGCTGCCCTGTTGTCGACGGGCGATGCCGGTACCGACGCTTTTTCCGGAGCCGTGTTCCTCAGCTGCGTGCGGTCGCGTGGAACAGGGATGCGGGGCGGGTGGATCCGCCGGCCGGTGTGGCGCTGCGAGCCCCGAGGCGTGGCCCCGGTCGGGATGGGGTGGCGGCGGCTGCGCCGGGTGCGGGCGACGTCTCCGGCTGCGTGCCTCGAGGAGCGCGTCGCCGTCGCCGGAGGCGGCGCGGTGAACGATGTGGACATGGTGGCGGCGTGACGGCGGCGCGGTCGCGGTGGCTCGCTCGGCCACCGACGCTCTGCGCTCGGCTGCCGCGCTGTGAAGCGGTACCGAAGACGGTAGCCGGTGCCGGTAGGGGCGATCCACCCTCCGGTGGCGCGGAAAGCGTGCGGAGTGCTGCGCGGCGCAGTCATCCGGCCTGGCGCTGTGGGGGTGAGGAGTTTCAGGTCGGCGCCTGCTATCTCGACGTCGACGGTCGCCTCCTCGGCTGACGGGGACAGGGAACGGCGGGTGAGGGCGTCGCGCGACACGGCGGCCGCTCTCCGGATGGCGGGAGCGTGCCTGCCGTCGTAGCCGCCCTCACCGGGCAGGCGCGGCAAGACGTCGGGGCGAGGCCGCGCAGCGCTGCGTCCACCAAAGGTGGCGCGCTGTAGCGGCCTGCCGCTGGGCGACGGGGAGACGCATGCGGGGGTGGGTCACCTCGTTGTCCAGAGACGGGACGTGGGACGCGACACGGCGGCGCCGCGCCGACGGGGCAGCTCAGCCTGGTAGGCGCCGATACCCCCGCAGCTCACACCCGGTGTGGTGTGCTTGATCAGCAACCGCCTAGCGAAAGCTACCAGCTTGTCTGCCCAGCGTGTTGGCCGAATGTGGACGTACCGGCGGCGTGGAGCGGCCCGCGGGGCCCGTTACGCCGTCCCAGGTGAGACGCTCGACGGAGTGGGAGCGCTACCACGCCAGCGTGAAGCCGCGGATTCGGCGGACTCGACGAATTCGGCGGATTCGGTGGATTCGGTGGATTCGGCGGATCACCCGTGCGCTTCGGCGGCCGAGACGACGGCGAGCAGGTCGGCTTCGCGGCCCGGCGGGGCGACGAGGTGGAGGCCGACGGGTCCCCCGGCGGGGGTACGTCCGGCGGGGATGCTGACGGCGGGGTGGGCGATGCACTCCAGGGCGGTGGCTGTCACCTCGCGCGCCGCGAGGTCCCCGGCGGCGATCCGGCGGGCCGACAGCAGCGGGTACTCCTCAGTGCGCACGGAAACCTCGGAGGTGAAGATTTCGGGGACGAAACAGCCACGAGGATGTCTGCTCGGCGATCCTGGGCCGCGAGGATCGCCGAGCAGACATCCTCGTGGCGAGCAGGCAGCCTACTATCCGCCCTCGCTGCCCCACCTCGCCGGCGGCGGGTTGTCCACAGGCAGGAAGCAGGCGATGGCGGCCGGAGGTGCGGGTCGGCACAGTCGGAAGCATGCCGATATCGGGATCTGCACTGCGAGGTATCCTCGCCACAGCCGGCAGGCAGTACGGCCTGATCACCCGCAGCCAGGCGCTGCGTCACGGGCTCGACGACACCCGCATCAGAACGCTGCTGCGCCGTGGGGAGTGGCGCCGCTGCCACCCCGGCGTGTACGCAGTGGCTTGTCTTCCGGTCGATACCGGCAGCGACGAGGGGCGGCTGCGGGTGATGGCCTTCGCCGCCCGACTCGCGGCCGGCCCCACGGGTGTGGTCTGCGGCCCTACCGCCGCCCGCCTGTGGGGCATGCGGGGGCTGGCCCGCTGGGACCGCCGGGAGATCCACCTGGCCTTCCCTGGGGCGACCCGCTGCCCGGTCATGCCAGGGGTGCGCACCAATAAGCGCGCCATCGCCCACACCGAGATCCACGCGGCGGACGGCCTGCGGATGACCACCCCGGGGCGGACCCTGCGCGACGTGGTGCTGGAGGTCGACCGGGAGACCGCCGTGTCGCTCATGGACTCCGCCCGCAACCTCGGACTGGTCGGCGACGCCGAATTCGCACGGTTACCCCGCGGCAACACCGGACGCCGCGGCAACGCCGCCTCCGCCGCATGGTGGCGCCTCTCCGACACGCGAGCGCAGAGCCCGCTGGAGACCCGGGTGCGCCTGGTCTGCGTCGACGCCGGGATCACCCCTGACGGCCTACAGCATCCGCTGCCCCTGTCCGGCGAACGCACCACCCTCTACGGCGACCTGTGGTGGGACGCCGGGCCGCTGCTCGTCGAGGCCGACGGCGCCGAACCCCACAGCCGACCGCAGACGATCGTGGGCGACCGGCACCGGCAGAACGCCCTCCTGAACGCCTACCCCCACCTGAAACTCCGACGCTTCGGCTGGCGCGACCTCGACCACCCCGCCGCCATCGTCGCCACCATCACCCACGCCCTACGCTGACCCCCATACCCGCCACGAGGATGTCTGCTCGGCGATCCTGGGCCGCGAGGATCGCCGAGCAGACATCCTCGCCGCGAGCAGGCAGCCGGTGATGGGGGTGCGCCCCGCCCCCTCCACGGATACGGGGCGCACCCCGGGAAAGGCCGGACAGCCCGCCGCCCCGGGGGAGGGTGAAGCGGCAAGGGGAAGGGCGTCCGGCCGAAGGACCCAGCGGGTCAGGCGTCGCGCCAAGCGCTACCGGACAAGTCGTAGGCCAAGTGGAACCACACGCGGCGAAAGCCACCCGGGCCGCTGTCGCCCCACGAGGACGACAAGGCATCCACCAGCGCCAAGCCGGTGCCCGACCGGGAGTCGGGCTGAGGGTCGGTGAAGGCCGCCAGCGAGCCCGCCCGCAGCCGCGACTCCGAGGCGGGAGGATCGTCTGTGCCGTCGTCGCGGCACGTCAGCGTCAACCCGGCCTGGCTGCGGCGCACCACCAGCGAATAGTTGCCGCCGGGCCGCCCCGAGTGGGTGTGGGCGATCGCGTTGCTCGCCAGTTCGGTGCCCAGCAGCGCGAACAGGTAACGGTACTCCCCGCCCCGCTCGGCGGCGCACGTGTCGAGGAAAGCCCGCACCAGCGGCAGGAACGTGGTCAAGCCCGGGAAGTCGTAGCGACGGTACAGGTAGTAGGGCCGATCCGGACGACGGTTGAAGTAGTGGCGATACAGCGGCGGCACCAAGGCGTCCAACGCGACGGTGACCTCAGGCAGCGGCGGCATCGGGGCAAGCGCGGGCATGACAGACACTCCTCCTCCAGGCACGGGAGCAGACCAGGGGTTGTGCAGGCGCCCGCGGCAAGACTCAAAGTTCACCGGACACAGGGGCGGACACCCAGTAGCGCGACCCTCATTGACCCAGGGTGATGCGCTGATCACTTGCTACACTCTAAACTATAAGCTGGCATTTGCCAATTCTCAAGGGCATCTTTGGAAAATGCCAGAGCCAGTGGAGGGGTCTAAACTGCGATCCATGCGACGAACCCCCAGTCCGTCGGTACGCCTACGCCGACTTGGCCGAGAACTAC